>CALBHW010000037.1 GCA_937893125.1 uncultured Clostridia bacterium | reverse complement strand
TCCCCCCCCCATGTCAAGCAAAATTAACCACTTTTTGGGGAAATTTTTTTATTTTTTTTACAAAAAACAACGGTAATTTTTTCCCTTTTAAGTAAAAAATAGCCCCAGTTATCCACAATTTATGGACGCTAGGATTATTTTTCACTTTATCAATTCCATTGATTGATATTTATTTGATATTCAAATTTAACATACTGTAAAAAGTCGTCTCTTGACGGGAGCTTTGCAATGTAATCTTTATATTGTTTGTTTTTAAATTTGTAAAAGTATTCGTGGCACTGAATGACATCGTACTTTTTACTAACAAAGTTTTCTTCCGCTTGCACCATTTCTCGTAAAATTTGCGCCTTAATTGCGCCTTTTAACTTGTCTGAGAACCTTCGATTGTTGACTTTATATTCTTCTTTATTCACATCCCCCGTTCGGCTTTCGACAAGACTAGCGTTAACATCTACGCACAACTTATATATAGGTTGTCCGCCCACAAAATCGACCTTAATTTTGGTTTTCTTCTTAAAAATGTCAAAAGTCATATCGGCATTTTGATATGTGTCGTCAGAAAACCCGTTGATTTCTAGCGTCATATCCTTAACGCGCTTACTAAACCAATTTAATCTCCTACTATCGTCACTCGACAGTGTTTCTACAATTTTATTGTCCTTTAAAATACACAATTTGCCGTCATTTTTTATTTTACTTTCGCCTTTGTCACCCCCACCACTCGACCCACCGCTTGACGCTCCGCTACTTTCACTTTTTTTGTCGTCACCACCTTGACTTGAACTTCCGCTCGAACTTCCACCGCTCTCGCCACCAGAACCGCCCGTTGCCTCGCTCTTTTCAAGGTCGATAGAATTTATGGCAATAGTCCTATTATCTCCCAACATTTCGTTATAATAGTCGCCAATTGTTTTTAGCGCTTGATATTGATTGTGCTTATCTTCGACGCTATATCTACTTAAAATAACATAAAAATCGCTATTCAAATTTTCAACTGCCGACAGCAAATCTTTTGCGCTATCTTTAGTGTTTACAAGCAGAATGTTGTTCGAGTTAACCTTGATTTTTTGAAAGTAGTCGAGTTCATTAAAAAGGTCATTATTTCCCGCTTCATCGTTAAAAATTAACACTCTACAATGCGCAAACCCGCTCACTTTTCCAAAATCCAAATTTATTTTTTCCATTGTGTCCGCCACCGATTTTCCCTTTAAACTAGCGAGTTTAAGCGAGTTTTGTCCGCTTGACGAATCTGGAATTAGATATTGCAATGTAATTTCGTATTTGTCGCCCACTTTGTCTATTCCAACGGCAGTAACAATGTTTTCCGACCGACTTTGTTGGGGCAAACTTATCGTTGTTGGAAACATCAAAATGACAATTGCAAGGATGATAAGCAAGAGTTTATTTCGCCAAAGATACTTCATTTTCTTTTCTCCTTTTTATTAGCCCCGCCACAAAAACAAAGAGTGGCACACCGCCTTGCATAACAATTAAATATGGCACAAGAAAGGTCTGTTCGATGTAAATGCTAAGATACACATTGAATGAAACGAGATAATTTAAAACGATAATCGCGCCAAAAATTAGCCCAGCCACAATAACGCTCCCCTTTTTTGTGAAAACCGCCACAAAACAATACATTCCCGAAATGACATTCAATGTTAAATCAAGAAAAAGTGCGATGTCCCACACCAAAATCAAAATCCAGTCAAACGACCCAATGTCACTGACGGAAGGCAAAAATTGCATAATGTCGCTTATCGCGTTTGTGTGGCAAATGGTATTGTTTCCGTATGTAAAAAAGAAAAGTGCGTGAAAAAGGGTTATGAGAACTAGTGTCACGACAGCAAAAATTATTACCTTTGAGTTGAACTTTTTATCCATTTTGACCTTTCCAAAAAAAACAATCAAAAACATATAGTCGCCAAACCATGCGGGATATTTGTAGCCTTGCCTTAAAAAACCTAGTCCGTTTTCTAAAAAAGGCAAGGCGTTTGTGTAGTCAGCCCTAAAAAATCCTACAACAATGGTTACAAAAAAACCTATGATGACTATTGGCATAAAAAATTCGCACAATCTTCCATACGCGTTTAGTCCCTGCTTTAAGCAAAAAAGAGCAACAATTACAATTGGAAAAGCAAAAGTGTACCAACTGAGAGTTGTGTACAAGTTGTCGTTTAGATAGACATAGTTTGTTTGAAACCTATTCCACCCTTGCACGACAAAGTACAAAAAGAGCAAGAACATAATAATTTTACTCATAGCCTTGCCAAAAATATATTCTAGCATTTCTTCAAAAGTCATATCTTTGTACTTGTTCATTAGAAATAAAAACATAAGTAGCACGCAAAAGTCGGCAAGCAAAATAGCAAACAACATCAAATATCCGTCTCTTCCAAAACTTGACGCAAAAACGTTAGGGAGCAAAAGAACCTTAATTGTGAGCATACTAACCGCCAAAATTAGGAGCAGTTGTCTAGTTGTTATTGACTTCTTCATTGAAACTCTCCTTTTTTGACCCTTTTAGCCTAATTCTATTTTTATTTGGAATACTTTTTGGTCTCGTTTTAAGATATACAAGGCTATCTTTAATGACAAAGTCCTTCAAATCTTCCTTGATAAATGGTGTATAAGGTGCAAGATATGGCGTATAAAAACTATCAAAATTACATAGATAAGCCATAAAAAACAGCATTCCTAAAATAATTCCGTGAAAACCAAGCGTTCCGCCAATAAGCGCAAAAATTATGCGAAGAAGCGAAATTTGCGAACTTTGGTTGGGAATAATATAAACAGTTATAGCACTTAAAGCCACAATCATAACACTAGGTGGGCTTACAAGCCCCGCCTTGACTGCCGTATCGCCCAAAATCAACGCCCCGACAATTGAAATTGCCATTCCAAGATATTTTGGCATTCTGACACTTGCTTCAAACAAAATGTCAAACAAAATAATAATAAACATAATTTCTAGGAAAGGATTAAGTGGCAAATTTTGAGTGGTGTTGACAATTGTGACCAAAAATTTTAAAGGCAAAACCTTATAATGAAAAAGTTGGAGTGCAATATACATTCCAGGAAGAAAAATGGAAATAAATAATCCAAAAACACGGATAAGTCGCAAAACAGTAGCTCTGTGCGCGTCCGAATAATAGTCGTTACTACTTTGGAAATCTTCAAACATAATGTAAGGGACAGTAAGAACAATTGGCGTTCCATCGACAATAATTGCAACCCGCCCTTCAAGCATTTTTGCGCACGCGATGTCGGGTTTTTCCGTGTTCCCGACCTGTCTAAAAATCGAATTTGGTCTATTCTCCAAAAACTTTATTATGTAATAACTATCAATCACGCCATCAATTTCGTAACTCGCTAGTTTTTCTTTTATTTTGTTTACGACACGGGGGTCGGCAATGTCCTTTAAATAAACAATATCAATCCGTGTTTTTGTTTCAGTCCCAACAATAACTTCTTCAATTTTAAGATTTTTGCTTGGAAGCCTTTTTCTTATAAGTGAAAGATTGACTTTTAGCGTTTCTGTGAAACCTTCACGAGGACCACTTAGAACAGTCGAAGTAGGCGGTTCTTCAACTCCTCGCGCGGGATAAAGAACTGTATTAAAGCACAAAACCTTCTCTTCCCCGTCACAAAAAAGCCCAGCAAACCCCCGCAAAATTTTTTCCTTCGCTTGCTCGACATCTAAAAGTTCCGCATTACAAAAATTTACAACTTCGTTTTGGAGTGCAACCAAATTAAACTCCCCGCCCTTGAAATTTGCGAGTGGTCGCATAATAGAAAGGTTGATTTCTTCTTGATTTGCAAGTTCGTCAATATATATAAGCCCCAAATTTTTGTCCGCAACTACAAGTTCCTTTGTTACAATATCGGGACTATTTAAAAATTCTTTTTTAATATCTTCGATTTTCTTTTTTGCACTTTTCATACAAATAGTTTGTTTTAACTTTCAAAAATTATTCGACATAAGCCTTTTATTTTTTACTAAAAAATTAAACTTGCCTTTCATAAAAACAATGCAAAAAATAACACCAAACTAAAAAAATGAATAATTATGTATTTTTATAAATTTTAAACACTTTGTCCAAAAATAAATTTTAAAAAATAATTCAAAAATCATACAAAAAATTATCGCCTTTATTTACCTAACTTTTTGTCCCCCACTCCCCCATAATTATTAAAAATTTTTATTAAAAATCGTTTGACAAATAAAAACCTACTTGATATATTTATCAAGTCATTTTTAAAGATTTTAAAAAAGTTATCCACATTTTTGGTATAAAAAAAGTGCTTTATTTAAGCACTTTTGTTTCCGTTTTTGAGCAAAAAATGTGGATAAGTGGATAACTTTTGTGGATAACTCATCATTTTCCCTTATTTTTGCATAAATTTTCATAAAAACTTATAAATATTTACTTTTTGGAGTTAGCCAAAAAATGTTGACAAGTTGACAACTTTTTTGGGGGGAAAAATCTTCCAAAAAGTTATTTTTTTATTTCTTTCTTTTCTATTCTCAAAGCAAATTTTGTATTTTCGTCAATTTTTACTTTGTCACTAATTTCAACGCCTAAAATGCACAAAATTTCTTTTCCGTCAGCTAGAACAGCCAAAGAATCTCTAAGCCTATTTGGAATTTTTTTATCAATTAAATAGTTTTTAAGGCTCTTACTTCCACCACCAAATTTTGTAAAAACATCCCCCGCCCTTCTAGTTCTCCAAACTGCATTTTCTGGGACCTTTTTTTCATCAATTAAAAGAGTACCGTCAACCATATCCATTTTTTTTGTTCTTTTAACGACTATATTATATAACCCAGCAAAATCAAGTTTTCCAACAACCAAAGGATATTCGTCCAAGATTTCTTTCTTTTCGACCTTAAATAAAGTCAAATAATCATACTCTTTTTGTGCAAAAAGTCCGTTTGGAAGCGAGACTTTTTTTCCATTGTCATTTTCAGCAAGATTTTTTATGATTTCAATATGCTTTCTTTCGATATCTTTTGTGACGCCAATTTTTTCAAGCGTGCTGAAAATAATTCTATTTATTACGCTTGGTGCGTAGTGAAAATATGCAAGCGGAATTTTTGCGACATTGTCGGAAATTATCACGCCGTCAACTCTTGCGTGTGACATAATAAACTGATTATCTTCCCTACACGCCTTGCTAAAATTAACCAAATTTTGTTCGACACCTTCCCACCTTTTTTTAAGTTCTGGCATAATAAGGTTCCTAATGAAATTTCTATTATAACTTGGGTCGGCGTTAGTTTCGTCAATAACATAAGGGACATCTTCCGTGTGACAATATTTTATAATGGCTTCTTTGCTTGTATCAAGAAGAGGTCTTATATAATTGCCTTGTCTAATTTCTTCCATTCCACAAGCACCGTTTAGTCCAGCCCCACGCAAAATGTGCATTAAAATTGTTTCCGCTTGGTCGGAAATGTGATGAGCAAGTGCAATTTTGTCGACTTTGTTTTCTTTTAAAAGTTTTTCAAAAACGCCATATCTTGAAATTCTCGCGGCCTCTTCGACACCTATTTTCTTACTTTCAGCAAGTCTACTTGCGTCCACCGAAAACTTCCAACAAGGAATATGGTGCTCCGAACAAAAGTTTTTGACAAAAAGAGCGTCGCCGATAGAATTATCGCCACGCAACATATGGTCAATTGTGATACAAACAATTTCACAATCAAGTTCTTCCTTTTGATTGTTCAAAATGTTAAGAAGCGCCATGCTATCCGCCCCGCCACTGCAAGCAACACCAATCACCTCGCCCGCTTTAATTAAGTTATTTTCTCTAATAAAATCTAAAACTTCATTTTCCATAACGATACAAATTATATACTAACTAAAAAACAATTTCAATAGTAATATATAACTTTTTTATATATTTTTCTAAAAATTTAATATATTTTTAACTAAAACAATTCTATTTTAAACCAAAAAATTCATTCCGTAATTACACAGAATGAATTTTTATACATATTTTTTACAACTAAATCGTAATTTTTATTTAAAAATTTAATAAAACAAAAACACTTTTCTTTTTAAAATTATTATTTTTTGTTAAAAAAGCATCAAAAAATACATTTTTAAACGAAATTGAAAAATGTTTGTTTTGTATCAGCTCTTATTACTCTAAATTTCAATAAAATAAAAATGAATATTTATTAAAAGATTTGAATAAAGATACATTTCCATTTTAGGCGCAATTGTAATACAATTTTCCAACCATAACAGTCATATCGTCGTTTGGATAATTTTTTTGGACTTCTTTTGCCCTATTTAAAATAGTGTCGGCAAGTTCTTGTGGACTTTTAGTTCTGACATATTTTAAAAACTCTTGCAAATTATCTTCACCAAGCGCGTCAACAACACCGTCACTCATCATTATGAGTTGGTCGTCGGGAGAAAGAACGGTTTTTGTTACTTTCGGTGTTACATTTTCTAAAATTCCCATCGGCAACCCGCTACTTTCAATTTTTGAGACCTTATCGCCCGTTTTGATAAAGCCAACCGTCGCCCCTTGCTTTATAAAATCCGCTTCGCCGTTTTTTAAGTCAATCACGCTCACATCAAGTGCAGTAAAAACGTTTTCACTCGTAAGATTTAAAAGTTTATTGACACTGGATAAAATTGTTTCATCATCATAGCCCGCCTTATAAAAATTTTCAATCAAATTGATTGATGTTTCACTTTTTTCGCCCGCTTTTTTGCCCGATCCCATTCCATCGCATAGAGCAAGCATAAATTTTCCACTGGATAATTTTGAAAAAGAGTGCGTGTCCCCACTTTTCTCGCTTCCGCCCTTTATGGTGTGCGCAAGCCCTACCGCCATATCGTAGGTTGGGGCGGTTTTATATGAAACATAAGTCATTGTTTGGTCACTACTTGGCAAAATTTCATCTAAAACCATTTTTGAATTTGTGACAGAATTTATTACTTTTAAAATTTTTTCGTTATCATAATCAATAGTTCGAATAAGGAGAGAAACAACATTTGTTTTTTCGTCCTTTTCAAAACATACAACTTCACTTGGAATTATATCTTGATAGGTCAAATTTTCTTTAATAAGTGCTTGTTGTTTTTCGTCTTGTGACACAACTTGGCTTGTCTCTTTTGAAAGTTCATTTAAAATGTGTGAAACGCCCTTTAGTTGTTCTGCGACAAGAAGTTTGCTACTATCAATATCCAAATTTAATTTTGCATAAGATTTGTAATCGTTTAAAAGTGAGTTTATCGAACTTACAAGTTGGTTTAGTTTAACGCAACGCATTGTAAGATATTGCGGAAGGTCAACAAGAGTTATTTTTCCTTTTTCAAAGCCCGCGTTTATCAAATTGTCAAAAATCTTTTTCAAATCATTGTTGTAACCTTTAAGGCACCTTGTTTTATTTGGACAAGTTTCGCAATTCGAACGGATAAGTTCGCTACAAAGCATAGTTTTTGCGTCTTTTTCGCCAATTCCGCCCTTGACTAATTTTCTAAAACTTTTGTCCATCTCATAAAAGACTTCCGCCGTGTAAAGCAATTTTTTACTTGTTTGAAGCTTGTTTTGGTTTAAAATGGTTTTTAATGAACTGTCAGTTTTATCAATAAACAAATTTGTTTTTGCTTTATCTATAAAAGTTTTTGGAATAAGAATAAGAGCCAAACATACAAGAGCGGTCGGAATAAAGGTAAATACATTTATTCCGCCAAAAAGGTTCAAAAAGAGATTTAACACAACATCGCTTAAAAGCATTGCAATAGCACCAAAAATTTTGTTTATGTCGCGGAAAAGTAGGCTTACAACGGACAGCACACTGAAAAGTGTTATGTATTCCAAACTCCCGCCACACATATACGCGCCAAGCCCAATAGTTACGCCAACAACAACCCCATATCCGCGTGGCAAGATTATTCCCGACGAAACAACCACCGCAAGTCCAACAAATTTTACAATATCAAATGGCAAAATGTTTATATTTTGCAACCCGCAAAAAAGCATCATAATGATGAGTATTCCGCAAATTGATTCGTCAACATTTAGATTGAGATTGAATTTTCGCGAACGAATTGTCCTTAAAAAGTTTAATGAGCAAAGACAAAATATTGTGTTAAGTGCCACATTTATAATTGACCGATAGACATTTGTCACTCCGTTTGCACCGAAAAAAATATAAGGAGCGCCGACAAGCAATGAATAAATTAACGCCTGCCACCCTTTAAGAACCTTTCCAGTTTTTTCGTACGAAATACTTATAATCGCACTCATCACGACACAAATTAAACCAAATATTATTGAATATGTACTACTATCACTGATTGCAAGTGCAGTCATATATGAGAGCGAAAGTGTAAAAATATTTTCCCTTAAAAAAGCAAGTGATAACAAAAGCCCATAAAAGCACGGGCTGTATTTCCCCACAATCTTTGCTTGAAAAGCCACAAAAAATACGACAGCATAAATAAAATATTTGACAAATATCCGCCAATTTATCTTAGGCAATTGCTCAGAAGCGACTTCTTTCATTTCTCTCTCCTTTAAACCAGACTGTTATAAACATCTTAACAAATTTATTCCGTCAAAAAGTGCTAAATTTTGTTTATTTTTGTCTTAAAAGATAGAATTTCTTTAGTTTTCCCGTCATTTTTATCTAAATTTGTGAGTTTTTTAAAATTTTAGTGTTATTAAAAAAGTTGTCCTTCAAAAAAGACAACCTTTTAAAATACATATATAACCTTACTGAAAGTTTACTAGATAGTTTTTTCTTCTACTAAAACAAAATAGGCTTATCTAAAAAACTTTTTGTAATATTTAATTAGACATTTTAGTCACGCTAAAATCAGTTTTTTACATTTTCTCTTTCAGTTAAAATCTCACCTTTGTCAAAATTTTAGTCGTGCTAAAATCAATTTATTACATTTACTAGCAGTCAAAATAATAGAAAAAATTTAATTAAGTTTCAAAATCTTTTGTTGCTCAACAAAATCCATTTTTTCTTTACCCTTACACTCTTTCCCTTGTGGAATGATGTGATAGTGAAGATGTTCGACCATTTGCCCCGCTTCTTTCCCGTTGTTGTTTAAAATATTCACACCTGACACGCCACAATCATCGACATAATGTTTCGCTATTTTTTTGGTTGCTAAAATAACCTTTTTTAAAATTTCATCATCACAATCAAGAGTATTAGCGAAATGCTTTTTAGGCACAACCAAAGTATGCCCAAAATACTTTTGTGAAATATCAAGAAATGCCAATACATCGTCGTCCTCGTAAATTTTATAGCAAGGGCTTTCCCCCTTAATTATTTTGCAAAAAATATCCATTTTCTCTCCCTAATTTTTATATTTCTTTATTATCAAATTCGATTTTTACAAAATTAGCATTAAAAAGTTGCAATTTGTTTGAGTTTTAAAATTACATTTTATATGTTATACACAATAAAATAGAAAAGTTTAAGGCAAATAAAAATTCTTTAAACTTTACCTTTTAATTATAAAGACTTTTTACATAAAATCAAAACTTTTTGTCATAAAAAATCTTTTTTAGGTCGTAAAACCTAAAATTAAAGTGTTTTAACACTGTTTCTCACAAAACAATTTGCAATCAAATAAAATTTTACGCTGCCACAAAAACAGTACTATTTTTCGCAAGATATGACGATAAGTCGTTTAGAGTTTGAAACGACGATAGTTCGTAGTCTGGGATATTACATTCAAATGTGTCTTCAAGTGTACAAATAAGAGACACCAGCCCAAAGGAATCAATCCCGATGTCGCCTACAAGGCTCGTATTTTCATTTAAGTCGTCAGCAGGCACACCGACATAATCACTAATAATTTGCTTTAATTCTTTCATTTTTCTTCTCCTTTATTAAATCAAAAATTAAATTACAAGTCCGCCCGTCTTTTTGTGTCTAGCAAGCGCGGGTTTGCGCATAATTTTCCTTGACGCGTTGCGCTCAAAGTCGCTGTCCAAAATTTCCACATAAGAAATTCTTTTATATGGAGCAAGAGTTTGATTAAGTTTTCTAAAATCATTTATAACTTCGTCATCGTCTATTTTTTCATCGCTCAAAAAGATTTCCGCGCAAATAAGTCTCTTTTTTTCGTTCTTAATTTCGCAATCTTCTTCAAAAACCATTGTATCTTTTACATATCTTAGATTTGTAACAATTGCTTGTTCAAGTTCTTCTGGATAGACATTTTTTCCGCTATCTAGTACAATAAGATTCTTCTTTCGTCCCGCCAAAAACAATTCGCCTTTTTTATTTTGGCGCGCAAGGTCGCCCGTATGAAAAAAGCCATCTTTATCAAAAACTTGTTTTGTTGCTTCTTCGTCTTTGTAGTAGCCTTTTGAAACACTTGGTCCTTTTACGCAAAGTTCGCCGATTCCGTTTTCGTCTGGTTCAAAAATTTTAACTTCCAGTCTTGGGCAAGCCTTTCCTATCGACGCACAATCGCCCAAAGTGTCCGCATTCATAGAAACAAGCGGTCCGCACTCCGTTATTCCAAAACCGTTTATTATATAAACACCAAGGTCTCGCATTCCCGACACAACTTCTGGGTCAAGTGGCGCTCCGCCACAAACTATTTGTTGCAAATTCCCACCAAATGGGGCAAAAAGGTCTTTAAACAATTTATGCGTCGCGTCAATGCCAAATTTATTTAACATTTTGCAAAGTTTTATGCCTTTTTTGAGCTTTTCTTCCTTGCCTTGTTTTCTTGCTTCTTGCCAAATCGTTTTGTAAAAAGCGTTTGCAACCATTGGAACGACGGTTATGATATAAGGCTTAAAAATCTTCATATTTATCATCATATCTTTCATACTGCCGTTTATGTATGTTAGCCTACCTGCCGAAACACGTGGCATAATGTGCGTATAAATTTCGGTCGCGTGGTGCATTGGAAGAATAGACATAGATGTATTGTTTTTCTTCGACCCGCGAATAACATCAAGACAATTAGACATATTTGTCGCAAGGTTTCTACCAGTAAGCATAACTGCTTTATTTGCCCCCGTCGTGCCAGATGTGAAAATTATTTCCGCAACATCTTCAAGATTTGGCTCAAGAGCCCTATACTTTCCCGCATTACATTCTTCTTTTCCCAATTTTTGAATTTCGTCAAATGTTGCAAGCTCATCAACTTTTTTGTCGATTGTGATAATAGTTTTTATTTTTTCAACCTTTTTAGCGACATCTCTTATTTTTGGAACAAGATAGGCAGAACATATAACAACTTCCGCATCACACTTTTTAAGGAGTGTTTCGAGTAAATCTTCTTTTGCATCTTTGTCGATTGGACTAATAACCCCCGCTCCTCCAACGATTGTGACATCGGTTACAAAATATTTGTAGGAGTTTTCAGCAAGAAGAGCGATATGTTTTCCTTTCAGCCCCAACGCTATAAGCCCATCGCCAAAACTTTCCACATCTTCTAAAAGGTCTTTTGCCGTGTGATAGACAATTTTTCTATGACTATCAAGTTCGGCAAGAATTTGTGCGTCTGGCGCCAACCTTGCTATCCTTTCAAAAACTTCTTTTGTACTCTTGTAGTCACCTTCTTTTAAAAAGGTGTTTTTTAACATTTCAGTTTCCTTATAATATTTCATTTGTTTTCTCCTTATATTTTTATATCTCTTAAATATGGGTCGTCGTCGCTTAACATAATATCAACAATTTTTTCAAAAGCATTGTGAAATCTATCAATATCATTTCCATTTACAAGTTTCTTTTGCGCGTCATAAATAAATTGCATCTCGTGAGTGTTGACATCAAAAAGCACTGCATAATAGCAAGGCAATGCGCATTTATTGTTGCTATAAATTTGAAAATTCACGCCATTTGGCTTCATAACTGGCACAAACGAAAAAGTAAGGGCATAATATGTTCGCAAATTGGAACTTTTCCATATTTTGTGCGTCAGCATTTGAAAGGCAAAGTCCGAAAAGCCAAGATGTCTATAAAATAATGTTTGATTTTTACAAAAGGTGTCTAAACTCTCCGAAAGTTTTGCTTCGGGGTCCATCGTCACATAACACCCCAAACTTTGAGTTTTTGTCCCCGATACACTTCTTTCAAGAGCCGTGCCACGACAATTTGAAAGTTCAAGTTGAAGTTGATTTTTTACATTGCTATTGAGTTTTGATTGTGTGAGTGACACTGCATAAAAAAGGAAATTGGCTGGCGTAATTTTATGCGCGACACAATAATCAACAATTTTTGAAGATGTTTTTAAATCCATTTTCTTTAAATAACTTTCTGTTTTGTTATTAACAAGAAACATTTTCATCGAACGCTTATTAAAATTCTTTTTTGCAATTTTACTATTTAATCCGTGGACACCCGCATAATATGGTTCTTCTCTTGCCCTCATATACTCATTGAAAAAGTCAAAATTTCTTTGTTTAAACTTTTCGTTGTGCTTATACTCCAAATCTTTCTTTACAACATCTTCAAATTTCGGAAGGGGCTTTGGAAGGGGTTTGTTATTTTTCAACGCGTCATACACTTCAAAAAGGTCTTTATAAAATATGTTAAGCCCATAAAGGTCTGCAATTAGATGGCATATTTTTACAAAAATCATAAATTTGTTGTCATATGTTTTACAAATATAAAACTCGACGACCTTCCCATGCTTATATGAGATAGCCTTTTTCTTTCTTTCCTTTATAAACCTTTCTTGTTCTTCTTTTGTCCTAAATTCTAAGTAAGGAATTTCAGGGCATTTTGCGTCGTCGTCAAAATATTGCATAAGTTTTCTTCTTTTTACAAATTTTATATGCATACTATCATTTCGCATAAATGCAAGCGTTATCGCTTGTCTAAAAAGGTCAATATCAAGCATTTCATCGCTTGTCGCGGACGACAAGATGTTTATAACCCTTTTGTCGATTGAAAAAAGAAGTTGCATTTTTACGACTTCTTGCGATGGGGTAAGTTCGTAATAGTTGCGTTTATTTGTCATTTGTTTTTCTCTCCTTTTTAAACATTTCTTTCTTTACGACAAAAGGATAACATATAAAATACATATATAAAAGAGAATTAAGAAAAACACATTCCCAAGTTAAAGACACTAAAATAGAGCAATTTCTCGCACTCTCGCTGAGCGAGAATTTGGTCGAAAAATGTTGCATTTTTGTTGAAATTGTAGAAAAAATAGTGTAAAATGTAGTTATGGAAGATATAAAAGAAGTAATTTCAAAAAACATTGCAACCATTAGAAAAAAAAGAAAACTCACGCAAGTAGAGTTATCAGAAAAACTAAATTATTCTGATAAAGCAATTTCCCGCTGGGAAAAGGGCGAGTCTCTCCCCGACATTGAGACCTTACATAAATTAAGCGAAATATTAGATGTTCCCGTTTCTCTCTTTTTTGAAGAAAACGCTTTTGTAGAGCAAGAAGAAATAAAGCAAAACAGTAACTTACCAAATAAAATTATTGTGACAATTTTGTCTTGCTTTGTTGTTTGGATTATTGCAACAATTTTGTACGTATATATTAGCTCTTACACAGGAACAAAATTTTGGCAAGCGTTTGTTTGGGCTGTTCCAGCGACAACAATTATTCTTTTCTATTACAATAAGGTTTGGGGCATTGCAAAACTATCCATATTCATTCGCAGTCTCACCTTATGGGCATTTGTGACCGCCATTTATTGCCAATTTTTAAACTATAATATTTGGATAATGTTTCTTTTAGGTGCACTTGTTCAGGTCATTATTGTTTTAAACCACTTTATAAAGCCTATAAAACCAAATAACAAATTTTTCGGGATTTTCAACATAAAAAAGTAAAATATTGTTTAAATTTTTGCAAAATAGCTTCATAAAAATGAATATCTTTTTGTTGCAAAAACTCGCAATTTTTATAAAATCGACCTTAAAATGGTCGGTTTTTTCTAAAATTAGATTATTTTGAAATAAAAATGGTTAAAATTTATTGCAAAATTAGCAAAAAAATGGTATAAAAAATATAGTAAACAAAAGGAGAAAATTATGGACGAAGAAAATGCAACCGCAAAACTTTTAAAAACACTAGGACAAATTATTGCAGTTATTATGATTGTTAGATATGCACTTATTATCGTCAACTATTACACTGGAGGCACTTTTATTCCAACTGACAGCACAGTCGCTACGATTCTAAACTATATCGGAGTTTATGCGCCTATGGCTCTTATGGTAACAGTTGGACTCAGCGCAGTTTGGTCAAAATCAGCGATTGTCAAGCTTGTTTTCTTAATCGTTTGTGCGGCAATTGTTATCTTCTCATTTGACTTTGGCATCAAAGGTTCTATTGAAAGTTTCTTGCACATTTAATTTAAGATTAAAAAAAATAAATCTTTATGGTTAGAAATTAACCCTTTGGTTTTATTTTGCCAAACGATAAAAAACATTATCAGTTCGTCCTGATAATGTTTTTTTTATTATAAAATATATAATTTATTTTTTTAAAATGAAACTAAAAATTGACTCTTATAACTAACTTTTACTATCTAAAAATTAGTTTTTTAACACATCTAAAAGTAACCCGCAAAAACAAAACTGATGATTATTCACTTTAGCATGCAATAACCATTTTTTTTATTTGTAGTGACATTTATTTTATCTATTATTGCCTATACTTTCGTTATGTGTTTAATAGAGTTTACAAAAATTATTCTACTCTTATTTTTCTTAAAATGTCGCCATAATTTAGTTTCAATGGACATTTTATTTTTATAATTTCTTGGACATTTTTAGCGTCCAAAATCTCTTCTCCCTTTTCGTTTTTCATTGAAGAAATTTTTATAATTTTATTAAAGTTATCATCTGGCGACAATACTTCAAGTTCGTCGCCAACTTTAAATCTATTTCGTTGTTCAATTGTCACATACTCGCCGTCACTAGACAATACAACTGCCACAAAGTCAAAGGTTTGTTTTTGCGTACTAGTTTCTAGGCACACACTCTTTTCGTCGTTTGCAAAATATAGTCCTGTCGAATACCCACGGTTACTCGCCTTGTTTAGTTCATTTTTAATTTCGTCGGTTATTGGTTCGCCTTTTAAATACAAGTCAATTGCACGCCTATAAGCATTGACAACAGTTGCTACATAGTATGCGGTTTTCATACGCCCTTCAATTTTAAAACTTGTAACACCCGCTTCCGCTAAGTCCTTTATATACTCAACCATATTAAGGTCTTTACTATTTAATATGTATGTCCCGCGCTCATCTTGCTCGATTGGATACATCTCACCCTTTCCGCCCTTGGCTGAAATCTCATATCCCCATCTACACGCTTGGACACATTCACCGTGGTTGCTACTACGCCCCGCAAGGAAATTGCTAAGTAAACATCTTCCCGAATAACTTATACACATAGCGCCATGCACAAAGGCTTCAAGTTCAACACTGTTTCCAAGATAGTCCCTAATCGCTTTAATTTCATTTAGACTAAGTTCTCTTGCTAAAACAATTCTTTTTGCACCCAAATCGGCGTACATTTTTGCTGTATATTTATTTGTAACATTTGCTTGCGTGCTTACATGAATATCTAGTCTAGGTGCGTATTTTTTAGCAAAGCCAATAATTCCAAGGTCGCTTACAATAATCGCGTCAACTTTTGAAGCATCAAGGAGTTCAAGATATTCTTTTAAGCCCACAAAATCTTTTTCGTGCGCGACAATATTAACAGTAACATAGGTTTTTACATTATGTTTATGACAATAATCAACCGCTTGCGCAATTTCTTCATCACCAAAATTCCCCGCAAATGCACGAAGTCCAAAAGTTTTTCCACTAAAATAAACTGCATTTGCACCAAAATGCACTGCTGTTTTGAGTTTTTCCATATTGCCCGCAGGACTTAATAATTCTAACTCCATATTGCTCCCTTTTCCCTTCATTTTTTTTTAATATGTAATCATCAAAACGTTATTTTTAGAGATTTTTGTAAAAATTCAAATTTTAATCTCTATTCAATAGATGTCATTTTTTTATTTATCTTGCTTTTAAATAAAAACCAAATTTTACTTAAAATGTTGCAATTAAGATTATTTTAATCTATATTTTATTTATTTATTTTTTTTAAAATCAAACTTTAAACAATCAAGTTTATAATCTTATTTGGGACAAAAATAACCTTTTTGACGCCCGCTAAAATAAGGTCTTTTACTTTTTCCGACGATTTTAATTTTTCAAGCACTTCTTCTTGACTTGCACCAAATTCAACTTGCACCAAATCTTTCATTTTGCCGTTAACTTGGACTGGAAGATTGATAATTTTTTTACTGTTATCAACCCTAGTTTGTGGCCAAGTTGACTTGCAAATCATTGTTTTGTTGCCTATAATCTCGTTCATTTCTTCACTGAAATGTGGCGCAAATGGGTACAAAAGTTGCAAAAATTCGACAAACTCTTGTTTTGAAATATATTTATCGTTGTAAATGTTATTAACAAAAGTCATAAGTGACGAAATCGCAGTATTAAATTTCAAACTATTTATATCACTGGTAACTTTTGAAATAATGTCGTTTAAAATAGAAATATGTTCTTCGTGAACGCCGTCAAAATTGTCAATCATCTGGCTCATTCTCTCGACTCTTTCTAAGAATCTCTTGCAACCATTTATGTTTACACTTGACCAAGGAGCCGAACTTTCGTAGTCCGCCATAAAAAGTGTGTAAAGGCGCAAAATATCAGCCGAATACTCATCAATTATCTTAATAAAATCGACCGTATTTCCCGCGCTCTTACTCATTTTGCTCCCGTCTTCAGCAAGAACAAGCCCTTGCGTCGAGCGTTTAAGATATGGCTCTTCATAAGGCACAAGCCCCAAATCATAAAGCGCCATATTCCAAAAACGCGAGTAGATAAGGTGGCGAGTAACGTGTTCCATTCCGCCGTTGTACCAGTCAACTGGGCCCCAGTATTTTTGCTTATCGTAGTCAGCAAAACATTTATCATTTTTAGGGTCCATATATCTAAGATAATACCAACTCGACCCCGCCCATTGTGGCATTGTGTCCGTTTCGCGTCTTGCTTTCCCACCGCATTTTGGGCAAGTGCAGTTGACCCAACTTTCAACTTGCGCAAGTGGAGATTCGCCGTTTTTGCTAGGTTTAAACTCTTTAAGTTCTGGAAGTTTAACTGGCAAATCCTTTTCTGGGACAAGCACCATTCCGCAGTGGTCGCAATAAACTATTGGAAAAGGTTCTCCCCAATATCTTTGACGGTTAAACGCCCAATCTTTCATTTGATAATTGGTTTTTGCGTGTCCGATGCCTTCTTTTGTCAAATATTCAATCATTTTTTTCTTAGCGTCCGCGACAGAAAGTCCATTTAAGAAACCGCTATTTATAAGTTCACCCTTTTGAATGTCAGTGTACGCTTCTTTTGAAATGTCGCCACCCGCGATAACTTGCTTAATATTTGCGCCAAACTTTTTTGCAAATTCATAATCTCTTGTATCGTGAGCTGGGACAGCCATAATTGCGCCTGTTCCGTATCCCATCATAACATAGTCAGCGACAAAAATAGGTACTTCTTCGTTCGTTACGGGGTTAATTCCGCAAACGCCTTCAATTTTGACACCTGTTTTGTCTTTACTGAGTTGAACTCTATCAAATTCGCTCTTCTTTTGCGCTTCAAGTTGATAATTTTTGATTGTTTCGTAATTTTTAATATTCTTTTTATATTTTTCAATGAGTGGATGTTCTGGCGCAACAACCATAAATGTAACACCAAAAAGCGTATCGCACCTTGTTGTGTAAACGGTAAGTTTATCCGTGGCTTTCCCGCCCACTTTAACTTTAAAATCAATTTCCGCGCCCGTCGATTTCCCTATCCAGTGCCTTGTTTCTTCTTTGACTCTTTCTGGAAAGTCAAGTTTATCAAGTCCAGAAAGGAGTCTTTCCGCGTAGTCTCTAATCTTTAAAAACCATACTTCTTTTTCTCTCTGAACAACTTGCGTTCCACACCTATCGCACACTCCGCCTTGCGACTCTTCGTTTGACAAAATGCAGTCACAACTTTCGCAATAATTGACATATGCTTTTGATTTATACGCAAGTCCTTTTTCGTACAATTTGCTAAAAATCCATTGCGTCCACTTGTAATATCCTTCGTCGGTTGTGTCAATTTCCCTATCCCAATCAAAAGAAAACCCGACTTTTTCGAGTTGTTGCTTTATATGTTCAATATTTGTGTCAGTGGCAATTCTAGGCGCGATATTGTGCTTAATTGCATAATTTTCGGTTGGCAGTCCGAACGCGTCCCAGCCGATTGGGAATAGCACATTATATCCTTGTAGCCTTTTCATACGAGAGATGACTTCCATAGACGAAAAAGCCTTTATATGTCCAATGTGAAGCCCCACCCCCGATGGATATGGAAATTCAATAAGTCCATAAAACTTTGGTTTGTCCGAAAAGTCGACAGCCTTAAAAACGCCTTCTTTTTCCCAAATTTTTTGCCATTTTTTCTCAATTTTTGCGTAATCCATAATGTAAAATCCTTTTATACGTAAAAAGTATATACATCAGAGAAAAAAAAGTCAAATAATAAGAAGATTTTGGTTTATAAAACAAAAATTGAAAACTTTTATAGCGGATTTTTAGTCCTTTTTTAAAAGTTTATAATAAATTTCCTTTAATTCTTTTTTATTCATAAGTTTTGGTACTGGATAAAGCGGATTACCTTCTTTGTCAGCGTGGAAAGCAAGTTCGTCGATATCCTCTTCCCTTAATTCTTCTATAAAGGTCGGGATATTCATACATCGGTTTAATTCTTCAATTGCCGAAATAAATTCTTTTGCTCCATTTTCATAACTTGTAGATTTATCGCAAAGCCCTAAAAACACGCTAATTTTCCATAACTTTTTATGAACACTTTTCCCGTAAATTTTAAGCATAATAGGCAAAATCACGGCATTTGCTAGCCCGTGTGCGACATTGTATTTTCCGCCCAAGGAATGTGCTATTGCGTGGACATATCCAACATATGATTTAGTAAAAGCAAGCCCCGCGTTGTAGGACGCAAGAAGCATATTTTGACGGGCTTCAAGATTATTTTTGCCGTTAGAATAGGCTTCAAATAGGTTCTCAAAAATGAGTTTAATAGCAAAAAGCGACTCAAAACGCGTGTCCTTTGTCGTGCTTTTGCCGATATACGCTTCAACAGCGTGCGTAAGTGCGTCCATTCCCGTCGTTGCGGTCACAAAAGGCGGAAGATTTATCGTAAGTTTAGCGTCAAGTAAAGCATAATCAGGAATTAAAACAAAATCGTTTATTGCGTACTTGTGGCGCGTTTTACTATCCACAATGACGCTTGCAACAGTTGTTTCACTTCCCGTCCCCGCAGTTGTTGGAATTGCAATAAGGAGTGGCAACTTCTTTCTAACCTTTAATAATCCCTTCATTTGGTTTAAAGTTTTATTTTTATTTACAACAAGCGCTCCAACCGCCTTTGCGCAATCCATACTCGACCCGCCACCAAGTCCAATAAGGGCCATGCAATTATTTTCCTTGTACATTTTTAGTGCGTCGTCTACATTATCCGTTGTTGGGTTCGCAACTGTGTCACTAAAAACAAAGCAATTTATGTCGTATTTTTGTAACCTACTTTCCATTTCCTTTGTAAGACCCAAAGAATAAATTGTTTTGTCGGTTACAAGAAGAACATTCTTAATTTTATTTTCCTTTAATAGTCGCGCAAGTTCAGTATAATTTTTAAGTAATTTTGGCTCGCGATAAGGTAAAAAAGGAAGAAGAGCCCTAAACACCCCTTGATAACTTCTACAATAAATTCTTCTAAAAATGTTCATTTTGCGCTTCCCCCGTTAATACATTCTACAATTTTTTTGTGCATTTTGTAAACCAAACATACCAAAAACAAAAAAAATGGATAAAAAACAAGACGAAATTATTTTTTCGCCTTGTTTTTTTTAAGAATATGAATTTTAATTTTGATTTTAAACTAAATTTTAGTCTAAACCTTCCCAAGTAAAGCACTCTTCAATCATATTCATAATCCAATCGTAGCCAAGTCCTGTATCCGCAATTGCCTTTCCAAGACCTGGAATAAGTCTGATAATCAACTTACCGCCGTTCTTTATTGATTTTACAAGAATCTTGAAGATTTCACGCGAAGACTTGTTTTGGAATGCATCTCTATAATCTTTCCATTGTTCCAAATTCGCTGGATTCGCAACGATAACAGGGATTTGAGCAACAACAAAATTCATATCATACTTGAACGCTAAGAACAAATGAAGGTCTCCTGTCGCGATATATAAGAGCATATCAACAACGGACTTAACTTCGCTAATAATAGCTAAAGTTTTTGCAGCTTTTTCCACATCACCATAACCTTCAAGTCCCTTAATCTTATCCGTTATGCCGTCAAGCATTTTTTGCAAATCTTGTGTACTAGAACCAATCCATGTTAACGCCTTATCAATTGCGCTTCCTTCTTCAACATTCTCTAAGATTTTATTAAGAATCATAACAATTCCACCGACATCATTTGCAAAGTTTTTAACCTTGTCTATTCCAAGTTGCTCTTCAATATCGTCTTGAATGCTTGATGTAATGTCATTTGCACCACTAATAAGTTGCAAATAGAAAATTAAAAAGTCCGAAGTCGAGTCTTTTGGCACCCACACGAGCGAAGAGCCAAGATAAACGTCCCTATCGTGGAATGGATCAATAAGCCAACCATCTTCCCCACGGCACTCAAACCTATCACTGCTACCATTTAATCTAATGACCGTGTTTTTTACAACTGTTGGATAAGGAATTTCAATAAGCCCAGTTAGGTCTGTAAATTTCTCAACCTTTTGGAAAGCGTGATGTCTACGATAATAAACGAAGAAATTGTTAGGAAGTCCGTTGACATAATTACCTTTAACAAAACCGCTTGACCTTTCGTTTCCAGTTTCTTTGTCTTCCTGACCAGGGTTATAGTCGACTTCGAACATCTTTGTATCAAACTCTATTACCTTATCCCCGTCCGTTCTAAGATAAATATCACCCTTAACGGAACCATAACTATCTATACAGCTGTCAAAGTTAATTGTCTCCTTTGTCCCCGTATAATACCAATATAATGACAATGAATAATATGCCGTTCCGTCCGTGAAGTTATTTTGGTTCGCACCCAAAACGCTGTGATTTAATACCTTTAATTCACTATTTCCGTCCATATACACTTCATTAACATATGGAGATTTCTTTTCTCCTTCATCGTTTGCTTTAATTGAAATGTATTCAAGTAAGTCCTTGTGTTCCTTTTTAGCCGTATTTTTACTTATAACAGCACGATTGTTTAATGTTAATGTACGCAATCCACTACCAGCCGAGAAATACAAGCCTCCGACCTTTCCTGCGCTTTCGTTGTGGGAAATTTGCGCTTCACTTCCATCAAGTGTAAGATTTGTGTCTTTGCAATAAACGCCACCTGCATTTCCTTCTTCATTTAATGCTCTATTGTACGAAACATAGCCTTTAAGTTGTATTTCGCCACCTATTGCATAAATTCCACCACCGCTGTCTCGTGCGATATTAGGCGCTGGTGCATTCATCATTTCATCAGAATTGCTACTGTTTACTTTTGTCGAACCGATGACTGAGCCTTTGTTTAGTGTAAACTTTCCGCCAGCCATATACACGCCACCACCATTTGTAGCATAGTTTCTTGCAATGTACATTGCTCGACTTTCAAGTCCAAAAGCAAATGTTCCTGACGCGATATATACACCGCCACCGTTTGTAGCATAGTTACCTAAAATACTTCCACCAAATGTTACATCTCCAACTGAAACATAGATAGCACCACCATTTGTTGCATTGTTGCTAAATAGTGGAAGTGTGACTTTTTCACCATTTGAGTACTCGTAAGTATAAGTCGTACTTTTGTTACTTGCAGTTTCAATCGCGAGCCAGCTTGAATATTCATTTTCATACGAGTTAATACCAATTGTGCCAATAAACTCACTTGCGTCGAAGTTGCCATTTGTTGCAAGTCCGCCACCGTTTGTTGCCGTGTTATTTTGAATAAATCCACTACCAGCAAGCTTTCCAGCGCCGAAAATTCCGCCACCGTATCCAGTTTTGTTCTCCGTATCTTTTTCAATTTTCTCTGCATTATTGTTTGAAACTTCGCACGACGATGTATTAAGGCTTAAAACGCCATAATATGTCTTTGTGGCGTTTGAGGAGTCCTTTTCTTCCACTTTATCCATATAGACGCCACCGCCATTACTTGCAGTATTGTTGCTTATTGCACCCTTTTCTTGAATGAAATATGCACTCATAATTGCAAGTCCGCCACCATTTTGTTTCGCCGAGTTATTTACAATATTAGTCGAATTGTTAACAACCCCATTATTTGCATATATCGCGCCACCATTTTTGTCTGCACGGTTTCCATAAATTGCTATGCGTGGGTCTTTCTCTTGCGTACTACCAAAGCCTTCTGAAATTACAACATAAGTAACAAATCCATCATTACCCGAATTGCTTGTTCTGCTTGCCAATTCTTGAATGTAATCTGGCGACTTTTTGTGTTTTAAAATCAAACCTGCTTCGTCTTTATATAAATCATCAACATATATAGCGCCACCATTTGTTGCAGAGTTTCCAGTCATTATGCCCGTTTTAAAATGTCCTTCGCCTTTTCTAAGGTCTGTGTAACTTTTCCCTGCCTCATCATATGTGCCTTGTGCTCCAACATAAACAGCACCACCATTGCTTGCTCTATTTGACGCAAATGTTGTGCTATTTACTTCAAAGTACGAATATGAAGCAATTGCACCGCCCTTGCCACTTGTTGCTGTATTGCCGTCAAACAAAACATTATTGAGAATAGTCTTTGAACTTTGTCTACCAGATGTGCCGTCAAGGTACAACGCTCCACCGTCTATTGATGCAGTATTTGACCTAAATGTAACATTCTTAGTGTCAACGCTACCTTCTGTTCCGCTTACAATTTCACCAATAAGCAAAGTGCCTTGTTTTAACGAAATCGCGCCACCATAGTTAGCGGTATTTGGATTGCCGATTTTTTGACCTTTGTTATTGATATCTTGACCAAACAAAGAAGATGTAATTCTAACATTTCCGTTTTGAATGTGGATAGCGCCACCAAAACCGCTAGGCTCTTCGTCTTTACTTGAAGCAACCGCTTTATTTCCTTCGAATTTTGAATTTGTAATCTTAAATTCCGACGTCCCGCTTCTATTGATGTACATTCCGCCACCATAGGTCGCTTGATTACTTGTAAATGTGACGCCATTAAATGTCAAAGGTCCATTTGCAAGATACATTGCACCGCCGTGGTAATCACCTGCAATAATTGAAGAGGTACCTTCTTTGCGTTCAAAATCTTTCGTCTTTCCAGCAGTGTTCTTATCAAATGTAACACCTTCAATGAAGTTTTTGTTGCCTTCACTATTTGGGTTGTCAAGATTACTTATATAGAGTCCGCCACCATAAGGTGCAACGCTGTTGTAAATTGTAGAATCACTCATTTGCAACTTGCCACCCGCGACATAAATTCCACCACCGCGACTACCCGCATAGTTTGAACTCTTGCTACGCGCACCGACCGCAGAATCACCAGCACCTACTTTTGTGTTCATAATTTTAAGTGAAGCACCCGAGTAAATCGCACCGCCGTCGTCATATGCAATGTTGCCAGAGATTACAATATTTTCAGTTTTCCCTTCGTTGTACCCTATACAAACGGAATTCCCTTCGTCACTTTCTGACCTATAAGAGATGTAAAGTCCGCCACCACTACCTTCGTGGAATTCAACTTCTTTTTCGCCGATAGCTTCTGTGTACTTGTAGTCCGCAGTGTTGTTAATTAGAGAACCTTTATACAAATTAACATTTGGCGTGTCACTTGTATTGACACTCTTTCCATCACTATTGACATAAATTCCGCCACCGAGCCTTGCCGTGTTAGAGTCGATTGTTGGGTTTCCACTAGGCCTATCAGTAGCTTCGCCCATACTAAATGTGCCACTTAAAACATAAACACCGCCACCCATACCATTTATTGATTCGCCGACGCTTCTTGTCGCGTTTGCTTTGTTTCCAGCAATTGAACCCGCCATAAATGTAAAGCCACTTTCCACATAAACACCGCCACCAAACGAAGCCGTGTTTGCATTATCTGTAGATTCAGTTGTTCCGATTTCTCCACCAGTCATCTTGAAAGATTGAGTCGCGTACACACCGCCACCGCTCTTTGATGCTTTATTTCCAACAATGTAAGCATAACCTGCAATTGTAAGGTTGCCCGTTTCAAAGTAAACGCCACCACCATTTTCGCTTGCTATGTTATAACCAATCGTTGCTTCTCCAGAGCCAGATGCATCTATGTTCCCAACAACAACATTTCCGCTTGCGATGTAAACGCCAGCACCTAGACGCGCTTTGTTTCCGTTGTCTGATTTCCCAATTTCCGCGCCCTTATCCACATTAAGTTTTTCACCATTAAAGTAAATTCCACCACCAAGACCACTTTCGACATCGTTACCAGAAATTGAAGCGTTATAGATAGTCAAAACACTTCCCGTGTCCGCATAAATACCGCCACCATTTGTCGCTTTGTTTCCTTCGATAATGGTTCCAGCGCCGTCAACTACAAGCGTACTCGCCGTCATATACACGCCACCGCCAAGAGCGTCATTTCTATTTCCGTCCATTCTTGTGCCGTTTTGGATTACGACGTTCGCGCCAAAGTTGCAAGTTGAATTTGCAATATACACATTTGCACCATATGAAGCATTTTCAGCGTTTGCTTTAAGTTTATTGCCGTTTAATGTAGCATTGTAAATTGACACGGTTAAACCTTCATTTACGCTAACAACCGCCAAACCACCGCCATAAACCGCTCTATTCCCTAACATTGTGACACCACTTAAACTGTCCGCGTCGCTCGTCATATAGATTCCGCCACCGTAATTTGCGTTGCCGTTTGAAATGTTCGTGTCACTAAATTTGACATCGTTTTCTAGATACAACGCACCGCCGTTGCCAGATGCAGAGTTCTTTATAAATTCTGCATTTTCAAATGTTGCACTAGAAACACTCGACACATAAACTGCGCCACCATTTTGTTTTGCGCTGTTTTCTTCGAATGTCGCATTCTTAAACGAGACTTTAAATGCAACTTCCTCACCGTCTTTCGTTTCGCGTTTTGCTAGATACACCGCTCCACCAAAGTCTGCAATATTTCCACTAAATGTGACATATTCCGCTTCGACTTCGCCCGACTCAACATACAACGCGCCATAAGAAGTCGTATTTCCAATAAATTGAACTTGTGAAGTTTCGTTAGCACCCATTATTTTAACTGTTCCGTTTGAGACAAACAAAACGCCGTCACTTGACTTGCTACCCGTAATTTGTGTTCCGACTTCTTTTGTCGAACTCATTACAAGATTTCCGCCAAGAACCTTCACTACGCCACCTTGCGCGCTACTATAAATGCTAGAAAGAATTGTATCTTGTAGCGTCAATGTTCCACTGTGAAGCGCAAACAAGTTAAACGCCTTTGGATTTGTAGGTCTTTCCGCACCCGAAATCGTAATATTTTCAAATGTTATATTTGGAGCCTTCGAATCGTCATCGTCGTTTGCCTTAATCGTAATTAAACTTCCGCCAATAGTTTTGACCTTCATTTCAAGTCGTTTTTCAATTTTGCTAACAGTCTTTGAACCGTCATCATTTTTGATAAGAACACCAGATGTCACCGTAGTTTCAACGCCGTCCGTCAAAGTTATTTCTTCGTTAATGACATATTTTTCGATGTCGTCAACCAAGTAGTAAACTGTTGCCGTCGAAATATTTGGATTTTCAGCATCCACACGCACGCTGTACAAAGCATTTCTAAAACTTTCGAAATATTTTATAGCGCCAGTGCCATATTTTACTGCAAAGTTTGCCTTTCCGACCGCAACCTTGTATTTGTCTACAATGCAGAACATACAATCTTGCCCGTCAAATCCTATACCAGAGAAAAGTCCCGCGTCAACAGACTCAAAAATTGCTGAACCCGTAATTTCGTTTGTGTATTCCGCAACGATATTTCGACTGCCGTCACTATTTACGTAGTCGTTTGACCTAAATCCAATTCTAAGTGGAATTGTTTTGTTTGTTCTAATGTAACTTGGATTGTATAGTCCGTCAACATAGACAATGCTCTTATTTGCAAGATACAACTCGTCGGAAATCGTCAAATTATTAGACAACATTTCAATCCCGTCGTCCGTTTTTCCGCGCCCGATAATGAAATCTTTGCCAATTGTGTTAACATAAACACCTTTTCCATTTCCCGTTTCGACTTCGTTTGCGCGAAGTGTCACCGCGATTATCCTTATAACACCACTTGTAATGACTTTTTCGGTCACCGTTTCGCCACCGCTAATAACTTTTGTTTCAACTTCGCCTTTTTCTTGATAAATCGCGCCACCATTTGCGTATGCACTGTTTGAAGTTATATACACTCCCGTCTCGTCGCCGTCAAGTGTTAACGACGAATTTTTATCAACATAAATTGCGCCCGCGTTGTTCGAAACCTTGTTACTCTTAATCTCACCGCCATAAATGGTCGCTTTGGAGTCGTTTAGGTAAATTGCACCACCGTCGATAGCAAGATACGCGCCAGTTCCAGTTATGTCGCCACCTTGTACTACTAGGTTGCCACCAAATGCGTAAATTTGTCCGCCGTCACCAGATTTTACCTTTAGAGTATCTTCTTCGTGACCTTGGTCACGATTAGCACTATTTCCAAAAATTGTTCCACTTAAAATAGAGACATTTACGCCATAAACTTTCCTTTTCGTGCCTGACTCGGAGAATTTAAGTGCCCCAGTGTACGACTTTTCATCCGCCGTGCCGTGAACGGTCGCAATAAATATTGCCCCGCCCGCTTTTGCTTTGTTGTATTGAATAATTCCGCCGTCAATTGTGAGGGTCTTATCATCTGTTTCCGTGTTGTAATTATCTTCAACATAAATCGCTCCGCCGTAATTATCAGCACTGTTATTTGCAATCAAAACAGAGTCCGTTCCCAAAACTTTTTTGCTACTTATCTTAACTTCTGGGTGATAGGACACACTTTCGACAATTTCAGGAGCAATAAACATCGCGCCACCATTCGTCGCTTTGTTGTTTAGTAATTGAACGCCCTTTATTTCAAGTTTTCCGCCACCGACATAAATTCCGCCACCGTTTACAGCTGTATTAGCCCTGCTTACAATTGAACTTCCGATTTCACCCTTTTCAATTGTCGCAACGCCGTTCTTTCCAACGTATATCGCGCCACCATTCGTTGCAGTATTCAAATAAACTGAGCCGTCGACCATTGTAAATGTGCCAGATTTAACATAAATTGCGCCACCGTTTGTTGCTCTATTTTCACTTATTACGCCACCGCTTAAAATAAGTTCACCTTCGCTTAGTACGCCCGCGCCGTCACGAGTCGTTGTTTCATTTGTAAGTTTTGAAGCGTAACTAAGGGTTAATTTTCCTGAATTTTTAATAAGTCCACTTTCGCTATCACTTGAACCTTTCAAGGTCAAATAAGGTCTTAAACTGTCTTCCACAAAATCAAGAGAATAGATATCATATACATCACTGAAATTTTCTATGTTCGCACCAAGTATTACTTCATATCCACTTTCAATTACAAACATATAGTCCTTAAACTCGCCATTTCTTGCAATGTTTAAGTTTCTTTGATTTGAAGTGATTGTAATAGGCATATTTCCCACATCGCCAACAGTTGTAGATGAAATATTTATTATATTTTTAATGTAGTAGGTGTCCGCACCATAATTTGCAATGATGAGATAGCCTCTATCCGTTTTGTCTTTGAGTTGCGCTAAGTTATTAAGCGCTTCTTGAAGTTCCATATATGCGCCAAGTACATTTATTTTGTCGCCTTCTTTGTATGCAAAGACTTGGAAATATTGTCTTTCAACAACAATGTAACTTCTTCCGTCCTCAATAATTGACGCCAAAATCATTCCACTTTCAATAGGAATTTCAAACCATTTTTGGTCAAGATACTTTTTCGCGCCGTCAGCACTACTAAATTTGACAGCCTTGTCACCATACGCTTTTTTCGTAGTTAAGCCTTGACCAACTTTAATTTTGACGCTAAGTCCGCTTGCGCTTTCTTTGTTCAGAATCTCGTCGACGCCTTCTTTGCCTGTTCCGAGATTGGTCAAAAGATAACTGTTTTTGCTAAACAAATAGAATTGGTCATAAAGCGAATCAATGTAACCTGAAAGCATAACGCCATTTGTATCGGTTGTTTCGCCCATAATCAAAATCGAGCCTTCGCGCGAATTTGTAGTTGCATTTTCCTTGTAAATTGTCGCGTTGTTATGAATAACATTACGCCCAAGGAGCCTTAAAAGCCCACCACTAAGTGCAATGCCGTAGCCGTCAGTAACGCCCGCTTTTGTAACCTTGTTGTCAACTATGACACAAGAAGTCATATCAACATATTCTCCGCCAGCGACATACATTCCGCCACCGTAGCCGTCACTTACTCTATTCTTTTGAATGATAAGGTCATTTAAGGTCACGCGTCCGCCACCGATGTACAGTCCACCGCCATTTTCGCCCGCAGAGTTTTCTTCTAGGTTGCCTTCCGTGTGTTCACCAGCAGTGGAACTAAATATTAAATTACCTTTTTCCACATAAATTCCGCCACCACTCAAAGTCGCTTTATTTTGTGAAAGAATTGTTCCTACAAGTTCAACTTTGCCTGTTGTTAAGTTAACAAAAATTCCGCCACCGTTTTCGCTTGCAATGTTGCTTGAAATCCTTGCTTCGCCTGTGCTTACAAAAATACCATCATTCGTGACATAAATACCAGCGCCATTTAACGCGTAGTTAGATTTAATTTCAGATACGAAATCGCCGTCCTTATTAAAGTTGACCGTTCCGCCAAGAATGTACAATCCGCCACCAAACTCAGTCACTTCACCGCCGAGCCCATTTTCTTTGCCATTATCAGAGATTGTCGAGTTTGTGAATGTGCTTGTAAGTTTACTATCAAAATATCCGCCCGCGCCCGACAAAGTTGCATAGTTATTTGAGATTGTAGCCTTGTATAGGTTGACACTACCGTTATTTACCACATACAGTCCGCCACCACTTGTTGCGGAGTTGTTTGAAATTTCAATAGAAGCATTTAACCATTCTAAGTTTGTCGAACCAAGAATGCCACTTTTAATGTACAATCCACCGCCATAACCCGTCGCTGTGTTATAAGTTACCTTTGCTAACATCGCATCATAACTTACGCCACTAAGTGACGACGATAGGTATAGTCCGCCACCATTTGTTGCGCTGTTATTTTGAATAGTGGCTTTCAAAATACGAAGTTTACCTTGCGTTCCAATGTAGAGTCCACCACCAAATTCTGAAGTGTTGCACTTAACAATCACAGTTTCGCCGTCCAAAACGACTTCACCACTAATTGCTGATATACCGCCACCATATGTTGCAGTATTTCCATTTCCTTCTTCGCCAATGTTTCCACCCGTCATAGTAAATGTTCCGCTTGCGACATAAACTGCGCCACCGCTATTTTTTGCCGAGTTGTTAACGAGGTTTCCAGACGCCATATTGACGACACCACCACGGATATAAATAGCGCCACCACAATTGGAATCTTCAATTCTAATAGTTTCACCTTTTGACAAGTTTTCAACAAGTGTTCCCCTGTCCGCTGACGCATAGTTATTAACAATTTCAACATTTTTGTTGATATTTAGCGTGCCTGTTTCGCCAACAAACATCGCCGACGCGCCACCAGTGACATTTTTGCCGTTAATTGTAAGAGTAGTTGACCTTCCGTCATTAAGGTTTAATGTGCCATAAACAACAAACATATATCCTAGATAACTTTCAGCCCTTTCAATTAAGACGCTTTCAAACTCATTGTCGTTTACAACAACCGTCGCTGTTTTGTTCCTTGGAATGTAAATTGCACTTGTAACAGTTTGTGTCCTAAACACGCTTAAAAGGGCGTCATCTTCGCATTGCAAAATTGCTTCACGCAAAGTCGAGTAATTCGTTTGGTCAGCGTCACCCGTGCTACCTGTTCTCTTTGTTTCAACAACCGTCGCAATAACTGCGTAAATTGTCGTTTTTTCTTGCAAGAACGCTGTTGACCTTGCGTAGAACTTGCCCGATATTGCGTACGCACTCTTTGTAAACTCCGCCACACGAACACGGTCGTCCATTGTTTTTATGTTGTTAAAGTCTTCGCTATACAACTTGATTTGATTATCTTTTGAACCTTTTTCGTTGATTCTCACAATTGAGCCGTGGCTAAGATAAACAAATGTGTTTTGTTTGTCAATTACTGTCTTGCTTGAAACTATAAACGCGTTAGATTTTCCGCCTTCTTCAAGGTAAATGCCCATTGTTTGGTTATTTACACTACTATTTTTCGTCGAAACTCTTACATTATCAAGAGTCAAGACAGAATTTTTGCCAACATACATAGCGCCACCAAGCATTCCTTCTACTTGACCGTTAGCAAGGAACTCCGCTTGAAGAATGTTAAGCGTCCTATCGACATAAAGTCCACCACCGCTTACATTTGCCGTATTTTGGGTGAAAATTGTCTTTCCGCTAATTGAAATGGTTGATGACTTAGTCGACTTTTGAGTGCCAACATAAAGTCCACCACCAGAAGTTTGTGCGCTATTACTTAAAACACTTACATTGTACAAACTAAGTTTTCCGTCTTCAAAATAGATACCCGCGCCGTTAAATTCGCTTTCATCTGTTAACTCAACACCGTCAATTACTTTTGCCTTATTATTTGAAATAGTGGTTGCCTTTAAGTCAACATTTGCTTGACCTAAAATATAAAGTCCACCACCCAAAATTGCCCAGTTGTCATCTATAACGCTTTCACTTACTGAACTTGTCGAAATTTCGCCACCTTTTGCATAAATTCCGCCACCGTTTTGAGCTTTGTTTTGTGAAAGTCTTGCACCAACCAACCTAACAATCCCGCTATCAACATAAAGCCCACCACCAAATGTTGCAAAGTTGTTAGTTATTCCAGCGCCTTCTAAAATGAAATTAACTTGAAGTGTTCCGCGCCCAACAAAAATTCCGCCACCGAAATACGCTTTATTTTTAGAAATCGTTGCATTATCCAACAAAACAAGCGTTCCAGTGTCAAGATAAATTCCACCACCGCGCGTGTTTGTCAAATCATCCATATATCCACTTTCAATTGTGCCTGATGAAATTTCGCTTGTTTTATTTGACGAAATATATATGTTAGAGCCAAGTTTACTCTTGCCTAACGACACTTCGCCACCTTCCATATTAAGAGTTGCTTCTTTTCCGATATAAATTGCGCCACCTTGTTCAGTTGCACTATTACCTTTGTTTTCAAGCCCCAGTGGAGACGCTTCGACGCCACCTATAACGCCACAAGAAAGTAAAATCGTTCCACTTTCAGCATATAACGCACCACCCGAAATTGCCGTGTTGTTTGAAATCGTGACACTGTCGTCCGCAATTGCAAGAAGTCCACTTTCAATGTAAATCGCACCGCCAAGAGTTGCTTCGTTATCAAAAATTTTGCCGTTATCAAGAGTCGACGCATAATTTGCGTCCACAATCGTCGACGAAATAAATATCGCGCCACCTTTTGCACCCGCTATGTTGTGCGACATAATAGTTGGGTTAGAAGATTTTTCAATTACGAGTCTACCCGCGCCCTTAACATAGATAGCCCCACCATTTTCGTCAGCCGTGTTGTTTGAAATGTTTGAAGATGTAATAGAAACATTTGAATCTTGCACATAAATTGCACCGCCGTAGCCCGCTCTATTTTTTGTCAATGTTGCGCCGTTTATAAATAGAGTTGAATGTTCTCTAACGCTCAAAATCGCGCCATAAGTGCTTTCGTTTGCCGTTATTCCACTTGCCACAAAGTTTTCGCCAAGTATAAGTCCGCCATTATTTAGAGAAATTACGCTTGCCGACCTAGTAAATAGCGAATAAACAACAATTTGTGCGTCGATAATGCCGTCGATGTCAAGTTTTGTCCCGATTTCAGCGTCGTTTGCTGTCACTGCAAAGACCACTTTATCCGTAAGCGCGTCATCAATTGTAAGTGTAACAGACGACCTTGAAAGTGTATATTTGTAACTTTCGTCGCTTGGGTCAACTTTTCTAAATCCGCCGACAATTGTAATATTTTTGTTAATTTCTATTGTTTCTTCAATGACGATGTCCGTTTTTATAACAATCTTTTGACCATTTTTCGCGCTATCAATCGCGCCTTGAAGGTCATCATAATATCCAACGATATTGTCAGCGTCAAGAAGTTCTATCCTATCATAGACAACGATGTTGTAACTAAAATAGTTGTCGCGTCTAGTGATGTCACTAAGGTGAGTCAAGACAGTGTAGAAATTGACATCAACATAGATTGTGCCGATTTTGTTTTCGCCACCTTTAATTCCTGTGTTATTTATGACCGCGTCAAGAGCATTTGTCGAATAAACATAAGCATTTTTTAAACTTGTCGCGCCATAAAACGCCGTAAACTCGCCTATACTTAGGCTAGAATTAAAGTTGTAGCCAAATTGAGAAGTTTTCCTTGTTAAAACAACTTCTTCAATGTTTGTTCCAAGGAAGGCATATTTTCCAATTGACGATACTTGAGTAAAATCTACACTTCCAGTCAAACTTGCGCAGTTTTCAAAGGCACTGTCGCCGATAGTTGTAACTTGCGACAAATCAATTTTTGCACTTCCCGTTCCACGCAAGAATGATAATTTAATGCAGTCTTTAAAGGCTTCATTCCCAATGAAAGTAATTCCGCTTAAATACTCTACATATTCTAGTGTTGCTAGCCCGCTAAATGCGTTTGAAGAAATTTCTTGCTCTTTTGTGATATAAACATTCTTCAAAACAATTTCGCTACCTGAGAACCATTCTTTAAGTGGCTTTTTGTTTTCCGCACTTTCGCCAACAAAGGAAACCGTCAATGTTTCAAGTCCCGAAATATTTTCTAAAGCCCCGCTTTCAATTTTAGATAGTTGCGACAAATCTAGGGCGTTAATTCTAGCCAAGTAAAGTGCATAGCGTTTCAAAACTTCAACTTTTACCGCTCCGCTATTTTGCAAAGTTACCATTCCGCCAATTGCCATTTCGTCAAAACAATTACCCGCTAAAAGTGCAAGAAGAGTTGCTTTTTCGTCGACTTTGTAAACATTGCCTAATTTATCGACATCATATCTATTTATTGAGTCCTCAAAAACAACTTTTTGAAGGGTGCTTGACACAAATGCACCGTCATCGTAGTTTGCTTTTTGTGGCAAATTCCTTAAAACTGTAAGCCCCGAGACATCTCTAAATGCAAATGAGCTAACTGTCTCTAAACTTGTAGCAAATTCAAAATCAATTGCCGAAATTGTATGCGCGCTGAAAGTTAAAGGTGCTATTTTTAAAACATCTTTTCCTTTTACAAGCGTTCCATTATTATTTAGTATTTCGTGGCGTGGAAGAACAATCTCTGTCCCATTAAAAGCACTACTTATGCCAACAATTGAGACGCCGTCATTATATTCTTCATAGGTAAACATAAATGGATTTGTATACTCTTTCCACACTGCATACAAGGTCACTTTTCCAACAAATGTGACTTCATAGTTTTGCCCTACGGCGTATTCAGGTTCGCTTGCAGTATTTTCAAGTGCCCAACCAGCAAAATACGCGTAAACATTATTTTCTAAGTCCGCAATTTCCCAAATATTGTTTGAAATATCACTAAACCTAATTTTTTCTTTCGTCCCGACCTTTGTTACTGGGGTCGTCACACTCCCCTTTGCCACGATGTCAGTTGCACTAGCAAATGCAACATTATATGTTGTATTTAAGTCATAACTTAGTTCATAACTATCTTCCAAAACCGCATAAATTTTAAGAGTTTTCTTTGTTGTGTCTTGGAATTTTCCAAAGATAGCAAGAAGAGAGTTTGTAACTTGGACATTCGTTCCAAGGTTAAAATCAAGTGTCGAAGTGTTTTCGTCAACTGACCAGCCATGGATTAAAATGTTGTCTAGATTACTTGTGTAGATAAATAGTTGATTATTATCGGAATATGTCGAATATGTGTTGTTGCCAAAAACTTTGACCGATTTCGTTTGTGAGCCAAATTCGCTAAATTTTTCGCCCGCGACAACGAATTCAAATGTATAACTCATCGCTTTCCAGCCGATATACAATTCAACAACCGATTCTGCGTCCATAAGGTCAAACGAAATTCCGTTTTCCGTAAATTCGTATGTTTCGCCACTTGAAATGTTTGGCGACGAAGAAAGAAGCCCCACTTCAAAGCCGTCAAGTTTGAGTGACGACAAGTTGCTCTTTTGGACGACCGCTTTCCCTTGTGCATTAGTTTTTACAAGAACAAAGTCGGATGACCCATTATTTGCATAAACTTTGACCGCTTTTTCGTCCAAAATTGCGTACAAATGAATTGTTCCGCTTTCAATCAAGTTGAAAACCTTTTGACCGTCAGTGAAAGTTGCTTCAACTCTATCCGTATATATGTAAGGTCTAATTGACCAGCCAACCAAATAGTATGATGCACTATACACCACACCCATATCTTTTAATTTAGTAAGCGTAAATTCGTCATCATAAGTTGCCGTCTCAGTAAAGACCACATCGGATGTTTCAGCACCCGACAAATGATAGGAAATGTTGTAGGTATTTGGTGCCCAAATAGCATACAAAGTCACTTCACCACCCATTGCTAAATTACGAATAGTCGCATTTATTGCAATTATTTTGTCAGTGTCAGTCGGTAATGCTAATTTATCCAAACTCCAGCCAATTTGTGTGTACCCGCGAAGAGTAAAGGAATTGCCTAGAAGCGCGACATCTTTATCGTAGGTTGCCACAATGCTTTCAATTTGACCGTACGCCGATTGGTTATTAGACGCAAAGTTAATGACATATTCGTTTGCTTCAAAGACTGCGTAGAGTGTAGCGTCTGTTAAATTAAGCACATTTTCTTTTACGCCATATGTTGTAGACCTACCTCTAAACCCAGTAAGAGTGTAACCATCTTTCACAAAATCATCTTCGCCTGGAAGTGTGAAATATTGGTCAAAAATCAAAGTATAAGTCTTTCTTTCAATCGTTCCGTCCTCGGACGCAATGGTTAAGTTGTAAGAATTCCCTTCCCACAAAACATAGAGAGACAAATCTTTTTCAGGCATATTGAAGTTTGACGCAGTATAAACAACCAAATTGTTTTCAATAAGTTGAGAAAGGCCAAAGCCTAAGATTGTATAGTTGTTTCTACTAAGGTTGTTTATAACTCTTTGCAGTGCTTGCGTACCAAATGTTGAGTCGTCTTTATCTACAAAGACTTTAAGTGTGATGACTCCATCCGCATAACTTTCCTTACTTTCGCTATTCAAGTTTAACCCCGCGACATTGACAAGAGCATATGTGTCGCTTGGCGAATAAGAATCGTTGACATAGACTTTTAAGAAATAATAGTCTGCACTCCAATTTGCATAAACTTCATAGTCGCTATATGGCATTGTACTTTCTGCAGTCAAAGGCGTTTTCGCGCCATTTTCAATCGAGAGCCAGCCAGCAAAATCCTTGTTTTCTCTTGTTGCGGTAATACCGCTTAGGAATTCAAGCAAATTAGTCGTGTATGGCACTTCGACGCTCACAAAATCAATGTCAATTGTTGCACCAAGAGCGCTATCAATCTCAAAATCGCCACTTTCCTTATAAACTTTTAAAGTAAAGACCGCTTTTGTAATGTATAAATTATTGTCGATGAGTTTAAGTCTAAAACTGTCTACACCGATATTTTTCACATCATCAGTCAAATCAAACATTCTTTCGTCAATTGTGTTTTCAAATTGAACAACCTTTAACGAGCCTTTTCCGCTTGGATAATTTGTACCAGTAACCACATTTTTGGATACTTTTATTGGCTCTAAGATAACAACGCTACTATTTTTGTCAATCGTGCCTTCGACTGTGACATATGCACCGTTTGCAAGTAAAACTTTTGATTTTACATCATATCTACCACTAAAATACACTCTTCCAAAAGTCGAGTAAGTTAGACCAGCGACAAAGATTGTGCCGTTATTTTCAGGCGACCCCACTTCACCACCTAAAATGTTTAATGTGCCGTTATAATTTACATAAATATTATCGCCAAAAGATGCCGTGTTATTTGCGACCTTTCCTTTTGCCAATGTGTAAGCGCCCCTAAACACATAGACACCACCGCCGTATGTTGCGGAATTTTCCAAAATTTCGCCACCCGATAATCTCAGTGATTGCCTTGCATAATATGCCGTTGACCCAATGCACACCGCACCACCAAAGGTTGCAGTGTTGTTTGACAAACTTCCGCCATCAATTAAAACATTGTAATCTGCGTTGCCGATAGTTACGCCAAGAACATAGATAGCACCACCCATGTATGACGAGTTAGATGTAAATGTAGAATCTTTAAGTGTTACAAGCCCTGTGTCGAGCCCCACAAACACTGCACCGCCCGAACTTCCGTCTTTAATATCAGTGAAATTGCCTACAAATGTTGAGGTCGTAACATTCATCGTTAATTTACTATCAAATCCAATTGCACCACCGCTTGTGTAGGCGTTGTTTTCAAGGAATGTCGAGTTTACTATTTGAGAAGTACCGTCTGACACATAAATAGCACCGCCCATTTTCCACGAAATGTTTTTACTAAATGTGCTATCTTTTGAAATTTCAAGCACACCACTTGACGACAATGCACCACCATTTGATTGCGAAGTATTCCTTTCAAATGTCGCGCCTTCGACGAAAAGCTTTCCAAGAGAATTTATACCCGCGCCCGCATTGATAGAATAATTGTCTGTAAAGAAAACATTTTTGCCGACAGTTAATGTTCCCGCTTTTTCGACCATAACTGCCCCAAATGTGGACACTCCAAGCCCTGCGCCCGAGAAAACAAGTTTTCCGCCTTCTTGGACTTCAAAGGTTACAATTGAAGAGATGTCAAGCAAGTAATCATTGAATCCTTTTACACGCGTCAATGTAACTTCGCCAGGAATGACGACTTTTACATCTGTTGTGAAATAAATCGTTTTGTCTAGTTCAATTTTGTTTGCAAGAATAACAAGTTCGTCGCGTGGAATAAGTGCGTTAACCGCTTTTTCCAAACTATCATAGTAAACTATGCGTCCTTCGCCTGATGAATCTGGTTTTCTAATATAAGCAACAGTCTCTTGCCATACGCATTGAAGGTGAAGAGTTAAAATACTATGAATTGGAATAGATGTCCTATCCGCATTATACATAACATCGCGCCCTTCATTATATGTTCCGTCCTCGCCCGTGAAGAAACCTGTCACAGCGTGACTTGGCATTTTGAAGAATTCCAAGAAGTCGTAAATACTTACATACATATTGCTTTGGCTGACACTTACTCTATAAGTCAAATCATTAACTCTTTCTACTTCATATTTTTCTTTGTCATAGTCTGGCAAATCCGCAATGTCAACTGCTTGCGCAAGAGCAGAATTTGCGAGGAAAGTAAGAACGACTTTCACATCTTCAAAAACACTTGTTAGATAAATTGTTTTGTCTAATGACTTGTCAATAATTTCAAAAATTTGACTGCCAGTTGTTAAGCCGTCACTTGACACGACGCTGTCACTATTAAAATCTTTAAAACTAAATGTTGTGCCATTTAAAATTATGCCCGTTTTTACAACATTATCGTCTTTAAAATAGCCCACTTCATAACCAACAAATTTTTTGTAGTCTTTGTTGCAACTACTTAGAGTCGTAAAGTCGCTATATTTAAGTTCAAGGTTGTCCTTTATAAGCCCGCTGTCCGACTCTCTTTCAATAACAACATTGTATGCCTTTGGCGCCCATTCTGCTTTAATTGTGATGACATAAATTGGGAGTGGAGAATACGACGAATAGATTTCATTTGTTTCTTCTTCAATAAATCGACCGCTAAGTTCGTAGCCGAGTCTAACTCCCGTGATGTCGTCTAAGAATTTAAGGGAGCCCCTCTTTTGCAAATTTTCAACTACAAGTGAAGCATTCCCCGACGCTGATTTTCCGTCAAGAGTAATCGTTCCGCCATTTGCGTTGATGTTTATAATTTTTGCAAATTCCTTAATGACAAGCCACGCATAGCCGTCTCTATTTTCCCTATTTATGCAATACTCTTCAAGTTCTTTAAAGTGCTTTACAAGGTTAAAGCAAATAAAGTTGTCCTTTAAAGTTGTCATATTATTGAAACGAGCAATATATGTGTTGTCAATAATACTTGTTGCGTCGTCTGGGTCGTAGAACCCAAAGTGAATATCTATTGTTTCGCCCGCATCAAATCTTGTTGATGTCAACTTGTTTTCAATTGCGATGAAATTGTATTGGTTGAGATAAATTCTTCTAATATACGCCGAGTCCGACAAAATTATCGAATTAAAGCCCGTTTCTTGTGCTGTTTTGATTTGCTTAACATACACACTGGCTAGAATATCGCATGAAATCACTTCAAGAACAGCCTTTTCACCGACATAAACTTCATAAGTTGTGTCGTTTAAGTTATCCGCACCGACTTTAGCGCCACTAATAACTACGTGCGCGCCACTATTTAGATATAGGTCAGTGCCTTCATAAACTAGGAGCCCTTCTTTGTTCTTTCTTGTATTTGTAATGTAGTTATTTAAAATTACGCCTTTATCAAGAGTAACAACGCTTGTTGACGCGACATAAATTCCGCCACCAAATGAGTCCGCCGTATTTGACGAAATTTCTACCGTATCATCAGTTATTTCAATAGTCGCTTCTTCAATAAGATAAATTCCACCGCCAAATGAATGTGCCGTATTTCCGACAATTTGTGCTCCACTGTTTAAAGTTACAACTGACGCGCCACGAGCGAAAATCGCACCGCCCGACGACGCCGTGTTATTTTGAAGTTTAACAGCCAAATCTAATGTACTATCTACAAGATAAACCGCACCGCCACCCGTTGATTGAACGCCCGTGTCACTTCCGACAGAGACGACCGCTTCATTTTCTTTTATGTCGCCACCTAGAATGGAAACAGTAGAATTTTCAGCGAAGATTACGCCACCTAACTTGCTAATGTTTTTTGTAAATGTTCCACCAATTATAGTAGCTTGCGCATTTAAAACGCACAAAACGCCACCACTTCCCGCTTCGTTTTCGGAATACATACCTGATTTAATGCTAAGACTGCCTTTTGCGTAAATTGCGCCACCACTTCCCGCGCCGTTTTTATTATTTTGGACAAATTGCGCACTTCCATTTATAGTTAAGGAGCTTTCACTATAAATTGCGCCACCTTGTCCCGTCGATGAAATTTTATTATCACTAAATTTTACACTTCCAAGTATTAAAGTTGTTGTTACATAAATAGCACCGCCACGTGTTGCGTAATTTGAAGTAAATTCCGCGTTATCGCCAATTGTAATCATTCCATTTATGTATAACGCACCGCCGTTTTCTGTCGCGCCGTTATTTGTAAATATAACTTGCGACATAATCTTCAAAATGCCGAGCGAATAGATAGCACCGCCCGATTTTGCGCTGTTACTATTAAAACTAATTACATTTTCGTCGCCATTTATTACTACTTCGCTTTCTTCTTCAATGTAAATTGCACCACCATTCTCCGTCGCGACATTTTCTAAAATGCGTCCTGAATTTGATGATTTAGTAGGGTTATTTATCGTTACTTTTGCGCCCTTGTAATTGTAAATCGCACCACCATAGATTGCCATATTATGGTGAATGTATGCACCGTTTAAAATAAGTTCACCCTTATTTGTAATCGCTCCGCCAAAACGCTTTGTGCTAGAAGTTGTTGCTGTGATGTTTGAAATTTCAGCGTTCACGCCAAGCGTCAATTTGCCTGTTGATTCGACTTCAATCGCGCTATTTGACAATGTTACACTGTTTCTAACATCTTTAATTATAACATTATTTCCGCTTTGTCCAATTGTCACTTCGCTTGAAATATTTATAAGTGCTTTTTCATTGTCAAATCCCAAAGAATAGGTCAAAATAAAGTTACAATTTGCCCTTGCTTCGCCTAAGATGTTTGTTCCATTTTTAAGTGAAAGGGTCTTATCTAGATAAATTATGTAGTCAGTTCCTTTGCCGTTGCTTGACTTCATAAGCGAGTCTTCTTTTAAGACTTCGTCTGCAAGTTCCATTAAAACAAGGTCATATCCGCCACTTGTTTTAATGTCAAAATTATCACTATTTATGTCTGCCACCGCGTCAAAAATCGATTGATAATACTTATTTAGTGTTTCTCTTTCAGTTTTAACAACATTTTTCACATAGAACGACGCCTTTTCCCAAACAGCAGTAAATGTTTCGCCAATTAAAGCCGTGCTTGGAATTGAATATGTCGTGCCAAGAGCCCAGAAATTGCCGTTACTATCATTAAAGCCTTTTAAGACATAGCCCGCTTTATATATAACGCGCTCAATATCGTCCATAATAGAGACTGTTCCCGTTGGAAGAGTGATTGTCGCCCCAACATAACGGCTAAGAACAATATCGCTTGACTTTTCACCTAGGTTTGTGAATGCAATTTCAACATTTGACCTTTTCATATACAAAACTATGTCAATTGTGTAAGGTTCGGATGTGCAAATTGCAAATCTATTACTATTATCAAGTTTAAATAGGTCACCAAGATTAAAGCAACTATTGCCGTTAATTTCAATATGGTCAAATTCGTATCCATCAGGGATGTATCTATATCTAAAATTGTATGTTACACCGTCAATGAATACACTTCTCTTTTCACCCTTTTCAAGTTCCGCTTTATCTTCACCCGAATAAGTCGAAAGGTCTAAAATACAGTAACTTCTACTTTCACTTTCAACTATAAACTTTGTTTCACCTTTAATATATACATATTTATATAGGTCAGCGTCAAATGTAACATCGTAAGTAATGCCACCGTCCATAATTTGTAGTGGTTCACCGCTTATAGACGAAGAAATTGTACTTATTGTAAAGTATGCAACATAATCAAAAGCAGTCAACTCTTCAAGGGTTATAAATTTGTAATTATCGCCATATTTCCCGACGCTATTTAGTTTACCTAAATTAAAGTCGGTCAAATTGACCCCCTTAATTGTATAACTTGACACACCTTCCATTCCGCCATAATTCGTGTCGTAATGATAGGTCATATTGTAAGTTTTTGGCTCCCAAATAGCATACAAATATATGTCGTGAGGTGGAAATTTCTTAAATCCACTTTCAAGTTCCGTAACATCTTCTATCCTATAGAAAGTCTTACCAGCAATGTTTTTGTCTAAGAAATCAAGGACTTCTATTCCGTCATTGTCTGCAAGTTTGCCGTCAAATTTGCACGCAATATTATTATCATATGTAGAAGGAAGTCCCGAATCTTCTGTCACAACATAATATGCAAAACCTTTGAAGTTATAACCCGTTCTAGAAAGTTTTTGGCTAGAAATTGTGCTGAAGAAATCGCCTGAAATTGGGTCGTCACAAGTAAATATGAGTGAGTTTGGCGTCCTTATATCCGCTCTATCAACACTTAAATCATTAAAGTAAAGATTGTAGTGTCTATATCTTAAAACAAGTGCCATTTGCTCGTCATCAAACTTCAAATCAAGAAGTGGCTCAGACAAAATGTAGAAAGGCATTTTGCTTGCTTCATAATTTAATTTAAACGCGTCATACACATCTTTATCAATAAATTTTACAACTGGTACGCCAATAAGGTAAGACGAATCGTCAAACATAAGTTCAATTGTTCTTGCTGGAACATACTTATCGTTTGTAATAAGAATGTATTTGTACGCATCTTCTGTCTTGTCAATGTAAATAATTGGGCTGGTTAAGAAGTCGCTTGAACCTGACGTTCTAAACTCCACAAGTCCCTCGTTGTAGATTTGTGAAATTATGCCGTCAATCATATGTTGCCCAAAAAGGAAGTCGTCATAAATAAGCGTCCCTTTATTGTAGGCAAGTTCGCCTTGTCCGCTTGGTGTGTCCTCCGCATATTCAATCTCCGTTCCCGCACCATAGCCTGACAAAAGTGTAACAGTTGCGTTTTCGTCAATATAGAACATTCCGCCCATATACGCATAGTTGCCGTCTGGGTCTATTATCTTGATTTCAAGTTGTTTTAAAATCTCTTCTTCTTTTTTCTTAAATTCCGCAAGTTGCTCTTCAAGTTGAGTCGTATCTTCACCGCGTGACTTCGCTTCTTCAATTTGCGTTTCAAGTTCCTTTATTTTTTCACGCGCAGAGTTAAGAAGACCTACATTCATTCCGTCAACTTGTTCGTTCATCCAAACAAAATTCGCGCCATTTACAACAAGTTCTGCTGGCTTTGTGGAATCATCATTTAACATAATGTCTTTCCCAACATAAGCACCGCCACCCATTTTTGAGTAGCCACCAAAGATATAGGTTTTTTCAAGAAGGGTCAACTTTCCGCCCGCAACATAAAGGTTTCCGCCACGTTCGTTTGGAGTGTTAAACTCTTGCATACCTTTTTGAATTATCGTATAGGTTATCGTCGATTCTTCGTTTGTCGACGCATAGTAAATTTGCGAACCATATTTTGCAAAATTGTCGCTAAGCGAGTTGCTATATTGCTCAATTATTGTGTCCGTAACCTTACTTGGGTCAAGAGACTCAATATATTCTCTTAAAAGGTCAGCAGTGTCCATTGTAAGTTTTGCGTCGCCACCAATATACACCGCTCCGCCATAAACCGAGTAGTTATATTGGAAGGTTACTTTTCTTAAAATAACTTCCCCGCTCTCAGCATAAATTGCACCGCCAGCACCTTCGCTTGTTCCAGATTCCAAAAAGTCCTTAGCAAAATCAGCACTAAAAGAGTTAAGTTGGAATTTATTGTACTCAATTTCAACTTTTTTACCCGCAGAATATATCGCACCCCCAAAGGTTGCAAGATTTTGCGCAAAGAATCCATCACCTGTTGTAACCCCGATACTGCCGTCGTCCAAAATAGAACTCATATCAACCAAGAGAGAAAGTGTTGCACCTTCGTCAAGGTAGAAAAGTCCACCCTTACGCGCGACGACTTTGTCGATAAAGCCGTTACTTGAAAGTTTTGCGTTGGTAAGTTTAAGAATAATATTTCTCAAATATACACCGCCACCATAGACTGCGTAATTTTTTGAAAATACAGGAGTTTCAAAACTGATTTCTCTTTCGACTGAGCCGTCAATCGCTAGAGCGCCACCAACATCAGCAATGTTTGATGTAAACCCTTTTCCGCTTTCAAAATCAAAGTTAAATTGTACATCGTACGCATAAACCGCCCCACCTACAGCACCGTATGGGTTGCCATCAATAAACGGTGAATCACCAATAAGCGTTGACTCGCTTTGCGCGCTATTTTTATTGAACGATGTGTCGACAATATTAAGTGACTTTGTAACAACCGCTATTGCTCCGCCATAAAGCAAACCAGCACCCGAAAGTGAGTTGTTATTAAACGCACTTGAAGAAATCGTGACATCGGCATTTGTTGCATATAGCACCGTTCCATAATATGTTGTAGACGCTGATACTCCCACAAATTTATTATCGGTAAATTCAGCACCCGAAATCGTAACCGTTCCATTTTCAACCCAGAACGCGCCACCATTAACGACTTGGTCGTCGCCCGTTATTTCGAGATTTTTAACAACCACCTTGCTATTTATTGTAAGGTTGCCACAAGTTATTTTTGCAATTCTTTCCCCGCCGTCAAAAATCAAACTGTATGATTTGTGCGCGGATAAAGTTAGGGATGAATTTTCTCCCGCCGTAATTAAAGTTTTGTCAACGCTATCTGCGACATAACTTCTTCTAATCGTCTTGTCACCCTTTACGCCGTCGTCAAGGCTAATGACAAAATTTTTATTATCGCCAATGTTATATTGTTTTGTAATGACAAATTCGCTTCTCAAATCAAGCAATACGACTTCAACATTGTTTCTTTCAAGGCTTGCTCCGCTTTGTAGCGCCGTCTCTAATTTACCAAAATACTTATTGAACCCACAAGATGTATAAAAACCTTTAATGTAACTATCCGCATCATCCATTTTAACAAAGACAGAAACCTCGTCTTTTGAAGAAATATAAATTTGATTATCTTCAATTAAATCGGTATAGCTTGACTTCGCATAATAGGCACTTGCGTAGTAATTTCTCTTGTAAAAATCGTCAAGGTTTGGCAAGGTATAATATTTTTCAAAAACCGCCTTCGCAGTTAAATAAACACCAAGGCCGTCCTTTCTTAAATCATTTGATACAGTCGTCGTGTCACCAAAATAGGCGTATTCGGAGGCCTTTCCGCCACCCAAATAAATTTTGACTGTAACTGTTGGTGTTGCCCAGTTAGAGTAAACCTTTATGACATAAACTTGAACTTTTTGTCCTTTATCGTTTATTTCTTCAACGGTTGTGAAATTATAGAAACTAAGGTCTTCGTCTTTTAATAGAATAAACTTGTAGCCTTGCTTATATATCTTTGTTCCTGCGTTTTCGGTTGGAAGATTGTAATCAACAAAAACATCTTGACCGTGCGACCAATTTTTCATAATTTCGCTGTAACTACTTCCGTCATTTAAACTTGGGAATACAATACTTTCGCCGTATTTGCCAGTTATAGAAAACTCTTCACCTTTTGAAGTTGTATCCGTCGAACTCAATCGGAAACTAAAATCAAATCTTATTGAAATAGGCATAAACATTGCATACAATGTTGTATTTTTAAATTCAGTAGTCGTGAATTGAGTTGTTGCAACGATATCTTCAAATCCCGTTCTTGAATAAAGCAAACTTCTGTCGCCCGCAAGGTACAAATCATAATTTTCATATGTCGACCACCCGATAAATTGATAGCCCGTTTTTGTTGGACCAAGCCCCGCACCGTTTAGGATGTCAAGTGGAAGGTCAATATAAAATAATGAACTTCCGCTAACAGTCAAAAGTTTGTAAGGTGCAATTTTTTCTACCCACTCACTCTTTGTCGTGTCATAATAAATTCCGCCATTTAGATTGAATGTAACATAGACATTTTCCGATTGCGAGAATAGGCAAATTATATCTCCGTCAGCTTGCTCAACGTTTAGTTTGCAATCGTCCCCCGAATAAATGCCGTATTCGTCACCCCAGCCCGTAAATGTAACTGAGTTGCCCACAATTTCGACCTTATTTAAGTCTGTTATTTCGTCACCAAAACGCGCTTTAAAAGTTATTCCAATTGGTGCCTTTTTGTAATAAGTATATTTGCTTGAAAGTTCTCCAAGCGTGCTCGCTAGAACAAGAGTCCCCGTTTCAAGAGAGGACAATGTTTGCGCCGTATAAATGTATGCGTAAACATCCGTTAAGTCAGCAGGAAGGTCAGAATAAGCGATTTCAGTTAGACCTATGTCTAGACCATCGACCTTAAATAATTCATACTTAAAGTCACTCGCGACAGAGATGTTTCCGCCAATCGTCGACACCATTGACACAAGTCGAAGATTTCCAATCCACGAAATGTCAATTTGAGTCATTTCTCTATTTACAACAAATTTTTCACTTGTTGGACAACTAATGTCCGCCTCAATACGGTTATTTTTGTCGTAGTGGTAGTTGTTAAGTGCAAAATATTTAAATAAATCTTCGTCAATATCAATATTTTTGCCAAAATATGCGTATGTGTAAACAGATTTTGCTTCCTTAATCCAAGTCGAGTCGTCTGTTTCAATTGTAGATGGCGCGCTAGTTAAAGTTGTTCCGCCGTTGCCGTTTAATGTAAGCAAAATGTCGTTATACATTGCATAGAAGTTAAAGACATAATCAAATCCATTTTCCGTCTTTTTAAGAGTCTCCTTTGGATTGTCCAAAATATAACTAAGCGGTGTCCCCTTTAAGACATCCATTCTATCAGCGCCCGCACTTCTCGACCAACCAGCCAATGTGTAAGTCATATCAAGGATTTTGACAATGTCGTTTTCATTAAGCAAATAAAGTTGTTCCATTGTGAAAAGGTCTTCAATGTTAGCTGAATTAAGCGCAGAATATCTCACGAGTCCTTCCAAGGTATAAGTCTCGTTTTCTTCATTATAATTTTGTGCTAACTCAGTATTGTTGTTTTGATAAATTCCGCCTTCAAGCAAATGGAAACGGATTGTGTAATAAACTTCTTCAAAAACAACGCTAATGTGAATAGTGTTTTCGGTAAAATCCTTTCCGTCAATAAATCCGTATGGCGCTTGGCTAAATACAAGGACATCTTCTCTCTTAAATTCCGTTTCAATGCCCGTTGAGCTTGCCATATAGACAAATTTGCTTGGGACGAGATAGATTGTTTTTTCTTCGTTATAAGTAAATTCGTTTATTGTAATGCCAGTAAGCAAATCATCAAGTGTTCTTATTTCGTCATACTTAAATTTGATGCTAAGGCTACTACTTTTAACACCATCACGCATCAGATTGTTATTACTTTCAGTATCAACAAGTTCAATTGTGTAAGTATTTTGTCTCCAAACTGGATATAAATAGAATACGCCACTTTGTTCCGTCGTAAAATTATAAACGCCATGTGGCAATTCTCCATTTTCACCAAAGTAATAAATTACGCATTTTTCGTCATTTAATGAACGAGTTGTGCTCCACCCTATTTGCGTCCAGCCCGTGAGCGAGTATGGAGCAAGAAGAGTAATATCTTCTCCGTATTTCACGCTTTGTGAAGTCGTTTCACCCGTCACGACTTTTTCCGTCGCGCCAACTGGATAGCCATTGCTAACAATTGGAATAAATGGAACATAATTTATTGTATATTCGTTTGTTTCCCAAACGGTCGAGAAATAAAGCACAAATCCGCCAAGAGTTTCGCTATATAAACTGTCAAGATTTGTCAAAGTGTTTGGATTTATCTTAGATGACAACAAGTCAAAGACATCAGTGCTTCCCACTTTTGTATAATCTTTTTCCGAATTGTCAAAGACTTCACCACTTGCACCATTGAAATCTGGAAGGTAAGCGTAAGTTCCAGCAAAACCAATGTTTACTGGAAGTGGAAGGTCACTAAAATCAATTCTGTCGCCAATTTTTAGCCCTTTCACGAATAATGTCGAATTGTTGTTTACTCCACCAAGAGACAAGTCATATTTGTTTTCTTTAAGTGCTTCATAATAGCCTTGTCCTATGCTTTGACCAATAAGAGTGCCCGTTGCGTCAATTGACAAAATAATTTCGTTGCTTTCAAAGACTGGCTTAACCTTTATATTTTTTGCTGGCATTGTAAAAACGTTGCCATTTATTTCTATATCTTCGCTAGTAAACTCAGTGAAATGATAAAGTGGATGAATTCGTCCGTCCGCACTATCTTCCGAATGTAAAATTGTTAAATCTTCATTTCCCGCACGAAGAATGTCAAGCAAGTTTGCCTGCGAACTATATTGAACTTTAAATGTAGCACTGCTATTTTTTACACCGCCCGATACGTATGCGCCACCATCAAAGTCAAACTCAACATCAAACATTCTTTCTTCAAACATCGCAACAAATACATAAACTTTTTGATAGTCAAGTCCAAGTATTTCTGGATTAAATGTTGCAAAATTATCCGCAAATTCATATTTTCCGTCTTCGTAAGGTTCGCCAGCAACATTTAGTAACTTATATCCCACAAAGTTGTAGCCGACATAATCATTTCTATCTAGTGGTTGCCCAAAAACATCGCTCAAAGTGACCGATTGCCCAAAATTAAAGTCGGACGACTTTATATACATTTCGTTTTCGTCGTTATATGGGTCAAATTTGACTGTCGACAAGTCACCTTCATATGAAACATAAAGGTCGATAGTTGACGCACTTGAAATTTCAAAAAACTCTTCACGCGCATTATAAAACATTCCCATTGTGTATTTTGTACCCGCAATAATGCTACTTGAAAGTGATTTTATGTGATAATTTTTGATTTCGTGCGAAAGTGTGTTTTCTACGTTTGGAATAACGCCCATATTTGTAAATCTAATTCCGCTACTGTCCACAATGTCAAAACTAATCATATCGTCGTAGTAAACAGTTGCTATTTGTTGCACGTCATCTTCCGTAAAGTGAATGTTTATCGAAATAATCTTTTTATATGTTGCAGTAAACGTCACTGCGTCCGCATTTTCGCAAGTAACATATGCTCCCATTTTTCCGCCCGAAGTGTTTAAGAAACAATCAAATTCATATCCTACTTTTGTTAAAACATCCGATGTTGGGAGTTTCACAGTTACATTTTCGCCAATGTAAACAGTCAAAACAACTTTTGTTGTGCCAACAACAACTGACCTATAAAGGTCAACATTTGTTTCATCGTAAAACGCCTCACTATTGTCAAATGTTCCACCGTCAAGGATGAGTGTAATTTCTTTCGTTTGTCTATTCCAAACTGGATACAAAGTCAGCACATATTCGCCCGCATCGTTTAAAGTGACGCCATTTTCTCTTGTTAAGGCGACATTTTTACTCGCAAGTGGAATGAGCGAATCTTTAAACAAATTAAAGCCCGCAAATGTAAAGAATCTTCTTGAGAAAGTAGCACTATCATTTAGAAGATAACTATCACCAAATTGATAATAATAGTAATTTTCTTCGTCTAACGCATATCCGTCGTCACTTGTGATTCCAGTTGACACAACATCGGCGTAGTTAGGCTCGTATTTTACAATAACTCTACATTTTTGGAAAACCGCATAAAGGATTGTTGAGTTGCTTGGAACGACATATTCCGCGTCTAGCGCGTAATAGTCTTTTGCGTCACCTTCGCCGATTAAGTTATCTGTTGGCTCATTTGAAAAACCTATAAATGTGTAGCCAAAAAGTGTTGGCTCAAAATTAAATTTTTCGCCAAGTCCAGTTATTGTGTCACCGCTGAAACATTCAAAACTCTTTTCCACCCCGTCAAAATCAGAGCCGTCGTAGTTTTTGAAATAAACGGTTATCTTATTGACATTCCACCTTGCCGTCAAAGTTAGTTTTTTGTCTATTGTAACACTTGTAAGTGCCTTTCCATCACAAACCCAACCGCTCATATTGTAGACTTCGCTATTTTTTGCCTTAAAGCCAAAACGCGCAAGGTCTTCAACTGAAATTTGTTGATTATAGAAAAATTCCACATTGAACGCTTCCGACGAACTTGCCACTTCATTTTCTTCAATAGGCGTGAAATATGACACAGTCTCGCCGACTTCTTGTTTTCCGTTATTAAATGATACACTAGTTTTCCAAACCGCGTACAAGGTCACTGAACTTGACGCAAGATTTGCATATTTTTCGTACATTTCGGTCGTAAATGAAATAGGAACAAGCGTAGAATAGAACGCCCCATTGTAAACATAATATTGCCCACTTGCAAAATTTTCGCTTGTTACATCAGTAGCCTTTTGATACTTACCGTCAACCAAAATATAATAAGTCGCGTTTTCTTCAAAAGATGTCGCAAGACTAAACGCTCCCGCGAGTAAATAACTATCTTCATTTCTTTGATAAGTCGCATTAAAGCCTTCTTTGTCAAAACTAAACCCGACAAATTCAAAGCCGTCTTTTCCTTTAAATATTCCACCATTTAAAGTAGTTGTCGCATCAAGCATAATTTGCGACAAATCAATAGTAGTATTATTTTGGTCGTCAAGGTCGACATCATAAGTTGAAATCGTATCCGTTGTTGTTCCGTTATAAGAGACGCTTCCACCGTTTAAGTTAAAGTTGATATGCAAAACTTTTTGCCAATCAGCCGTAATTTTTCTTTCTCCCGCGTCAAAACTTTCCGCCGTGCCAGAATACTTTATTACACAACTATCATTTGTTATTTCGGACAAAAAGTCAGAGCCAGTAAAGCCATTTAGTCTATATCCGTTCTTTTTAAGCCCCTTAAACCCGACTTGAACGCCGTCAGCACTTAACGACGAATAGAAAACTGGATACTCAAAATAGTAATTGTTGTCGCTATCCTTTTTGAGCGTTCCGTTTAAATCAATAAACTCGTCGGTCGAACTTACCCCGCTATCCCATTCGCCACCTGACAAAAGGACGGTCATCGTGTATTGTTTTTCTTCCCAAACGACGCGGAATTCCGCTTCATTATCCGTTAAGTCACTTTCAAGAATAAAACCGCCCACATCTTGCGTGCCAAAAACGATCGGTTCGTCAATACTAAATGTTTTAGACGCTCCGCTATATTCATAAGACATCTTAGTCAAAACTTTATAGCACCCGTTACTTCCGCCAAAAAGCCTTGTTTTTTCATCTGCTGTAAAATGGTCGCTAAGCAAAATTTCTTCACCATATTTGACCGAAATATCCCTTGAAGTTAGTCCTCCAAGAGAGTCTACAAGATGAAGAGTATAATCAAGTCCGCGCCAGCTAGCAGTAAAAGTTGTGTCTTTTACGATTTTTGCCGTTTGGACGCCACTATTTTCAACGATTTGGACACTATCACTTGACCATTTTTCAAAGAATTTTCTTGAAATTTTGAAGCCAAACCCGCCGTTTGATTTTTCTCCTTCCACCTTTTCCCTATTTGGAAGGGTGAGAACATATGAGTCGTCAATATTGTTTAGGCTTGTCATATTATTACTATCAAGCGTCGCGCCCGACTTCAAACTTGCCCCTAAAAATTCGTTTGCAATAACTTGCACCACGCCCACATCGCTAGAAATATATGTGATAACATATTTCCACATTGTAAATATCTTATATACATATTCGCCGTCAATTTTTACAATACGCGAATCTTTTTCGCCTCTATCATTTACAATTGTTGGAACTGAAATAACAAAACTTGTTGCGTTCTTTTCGATAAATTTTGCATTTTGTGAGTCAAAAATGTAGTCAATTTCACGCCCGTTCCCATTTACAAGCCTGCCGTTATCACTCGACACAATAAATTGATTGTTAATGGCAAGCCCATCGACATAATTTGACGATTCTTGCGCGTCATAATACATTACGACTTTAACATTTCTTAGTCTCCACTTAGCCGTAACAGAGATATTTTTTGGTGACGATTGCGAAATCAAATAGTAATAATTTTCGCTGTAAGTATCAATTGACCCGTCAACTGACCAACCATCAAATTGATAATAATCTTTTTCGTCTGGAAGTGAATAAGGATTGTTCAAAAGTCTGAAACTTGCCTTATTTGTCACATAATATTCTTCAGTTTTAGAGTCAGTCACACCTAAACTTCCGTCGTCGCCGTTACTATACGACACCTTAAACCACATCGCGTACATTTCAATGTCGCGTTCAACGCCGATAAACGATTGTTTTTTATCACTTACGTTAAAACCTACCGTATCTTTTGTATTGTCAACCAAACTTACACTGTATCTCTCAAAGATATAAGCGTCATTTAAGTCGGAAAATTCCTTGCCAGTCAAGACAAAATCACCGTTCTTTTCAACCAAAATTTCCCTACTTTCTTCGCGCGAGAAGTCAAGGAAAAGAGTTATAACATAAGCCTTTACCCATTGCGCTGTGAATGTCACAGCATCGGAAATCCTTACTTTTTCAACATTTTCCGCATACTTGTTTCCTTGTTCGTCAAGGTAGCCGTCAAAATAGTAGCCCGTAAAAGACAACTCGTCATTAAGTAAATTTATTTCGTCGTCATATGCAACGGTCAATACATAGTCACTAGCGCTACTTTCGCCGTCATCACGCGAAAGATATTCTCCACCACCAAGTGAGAATGTTACATCATATGTCTCTTTTGTCCACTTTGCAACAAGTCTATGATGCCTTTCACCTGTATAGAAAAAGTCGGTGTTTAAAGTAAAATTGCGTAAAGTTTCTTCAAGTAACACTCCGCCTTCGCCGTTACTAAAGCCTTCAAATTTAAAGCCTTCTCTTTCAAATGTTCTTTCAGTTAAAATCTCATTGTTGTCAAGGTTGCGAAGTCTAAAATCAAAGAATGTTGCATTATTTAAAAACTCGTCCGCCCAATTTGCGTCAAGAGACACACCATATGGCAAAACAAACTCCATTACAAGTTTAAAATCCTTGTCTTGCGAAATAGAGTGGTAGTTGTAAAATTCAATTGAAAATACGCTATCAATTCCCGTCCAAACAAGATCAAAAGCAAGTTTGTTTTTATTCTCATCCTTATAAGTATCGTCCTGTGTAACAATAAAAGTTGAATCTACCGATTTTATCTTTGAAGTTAAATCGGTCGTCAAAATATAGCCTTTTAAATTATAATTTGACAAATCCACATAATCCCTATTTCTTCTTTCAAAATTAGGGAGTTTAATCGTTGCGCCTTCAATCAAATTTTTCAAAACAACTCGATTATTTTCGCTGTCAAAGGTGGCGGATATTTCATTATCATAAACATATCCAACATCACTTTCGCTTGTCTTAAACACAAAATTGTCGTGATTAAGGACAATATCAAATTTTGAAATCAACTCGTCCACATTTGGAACAACGCAAGGGTCAAGTAAATCGGTGTTTAAATTAAAATATGTATCTTCAACAACCATTGCATAAACGGCATACAAAACGATTGCTTCTTCGTCGTTATTGTAATATTTAGAGTCAATTCCACCCTCAATAACTGTATCAAAATTAACAATTTCACCCGTAAAATCAGGTTGAGTGTTAAAGCCTATAAGAGCGTAACCCGCTTTGTAATTTTTAAGTTTATCAACTTGCGACGACCAATCGTCAATTCTCATACTCGCGCCAACTGCGATTTTTGTGTCGGCAAGAAGTTTTGCGTCCGTGTAAATTCTAAGTGGCGTCCTATATTCCGTCCACACAGCGTAAAGAGTTATTTCTGATTTGTTTCTAAGAAAATTTTTGTCGATTTTTTCCGTCACACCATATGGAATATAAGATGACGACGAAATTGTAGTCGTCGTATCATATGGCACAAGCGACCAACCCAAAAACTCATGTTTACTTGGTCTAAAATAGTCAACCATTTGTTCCTTATATGGTTTCATTATGTAACCATCAGTATTGTATTCAACAATAGACTCCGAAGCGCCTTTTGAAATAGACGATAGAAGCCTATTCAAATCTTCTCCCGAATAAAAATCTTTTAAGCATGAAAGGTTCGCATCATAATTGATTTTGACATTTTTTGCGCCAAAACTTATGACAAACGCCTTATTACCCTTTGGAGTGTCAATTGTGTCAAAAGAAGTATAAGTTGTGTCACTGCCAAAGAGTTTAAAATCAGCAATATTATAGTAATTGGAAATAAAATTTCTATATGTATCAGTCTGCAAAGTCGAAATCTCAGTTTTTGCACCCGACGCAAAACTATAACGATACATATTGGCATTCCCCGTATCAAGAAGTCTAACCCCCGACGCAACATCAGCCAAATTTATTTTTTCAACAAAATACTTTGTTGTCGTTTCATACAAATAAACATATTCGTCATTTTCATCAAAAAGGTTTCTACTTACAAAAGTAGTTTTAACATCGCTTGCGGTGAACTTTGCGTGTAAAGTAAGGTCGTTACTTAAAACGGAAGGCGTATACATTGAGCCGTCATCATAAGTCCAACCGTCAAATTTAAGCAAAACCTTTCCATTTTCATCCCTAATATCTTCTGGCGTTGGAGCAACAAATCTTTCACCTTTTTTACAAGTTTCAGACGACACTTCAACCGCCCAGCCAACAAAGTTAATTGTACATTCGCCTTTTGGCGCAACGACAATCCCAATTATAATCCCAGCAACAGCAAGAAGTGACAACAAAATTGAAACTAAGGCAATCTTCCTTTTCGACCTAGGCTTCTTTTCCACCCCGTCACTATCCTTTTTGTTATTGTCAAAATCCTTTCTACTTTCTTGATTTTGCACACCAAAATTTTGGCTACCTTGTCTATTGACATTTTGAAAGTTTTGCATATTAGGTCTAGCATTTTGATTTGTATAATTCCCACCTTGTCCCGCAAAGCCTCCACCATTTTGTCCCGAAGAGTTAGGTCGCCCAGAATCATTTAACTGTTGGGCTCCATTTGGTCGAATGCTTTTAGGACTCAAAGGCTGATTATTAGGTCTAGCACTTTGAGGATTCGGCACATTTTGAGGTTGCCCCATCCTAGATGCATTCATATTTTGAGCGTGCCCAATTTGAGAACCATTATTTATTCCCACTGAATTAGGTTGAGAAAAATTAGTCGCCCTAACATTTTCCCTTCCAATAGGCGAAGTCGCTTGATTTTTTACAGCCGAAAAACCACTGCCCGACTGGGCAGGTTTATTATTCGCATTTAACCCTGCGTTATTTACTCTCCTATTTTCATCATTGAAATCCATAACGATTCCTCCTTTGTAGTTTTGCTCTCTTTTGTAAAAATATTTAATTAAATAAAAATAAACTTCCGCATTTTTTTTGCAAAACTTTTTGCTAAATTTAATTTTGTTTTTTGTGACAAAACAATTTTCTTTTTTTATCCAAGAATTCTTTTTTAATCAAAATTCGTTTATTTTTTAATCAAAAAAATTTTTTAAAAAAATAAAGAAAAAATCTTGTCAAAAATAGCACAAAAAATTCAAAATAAATTAGCCCAAAAAATACTAAAAAAATATTCGCACAAAATCGTAAATTACTACGATAAAATTATAACATATAACGCAGTATATTCAAAACATTTTATAACAATTTCCAAAGATTTTTATAACTTTTTTTTGCAATTTTTTTTGCAAAAAAACACTGTAATTCTTGTAAAAAAATCACAAATTATTTTTACTGTTTTTTCCATAAATTTTATTCACAAAAACCTAATATTTGTGGATAACTTTCATCTAAATTATGCACAATTTTTTTTATAATTTTCCTTACTCAATTTGACTTAAACTTTAAAACAAAAAACAGTTACATTATACATATTATTTTCAACCGCGAAATCAAACCTTGCTCCAAAAAAAAATGCTCTTCTTTATTCAAAACAAGCCAATTATTTTTCTTCTAAACTAGAAAAAGTTTTTTTGTTGCGACAAAAACAAAATTAAAGAGATTGTATTTCCGACTAATTGTTCGGAAATAAAAAAATAAAAGTAGCACAAAAGTCGTTTTAATGCAAAAAACACATAAAAGTTTATAAAACCATATCAAAACGACCGATTTTTCGGTCGAAATGCTACTTTTCGCTTATAATACAATTTATATAAAACCGACCAAACGGTCGCGACCGCTTGTTTTAGTGCCAAAGAATACCAATTTTGCTTAAAAAAACAGCATCCATTCTTATAAATTTGAATAAAGCGCAACAAAAAAAAGACGTCCACATTTAAGTAGATGTCTTTTAAAATGTTTAGCAAAAATTGTTACTTTTTAGTATTATTTTTTTCGTAATTATACGCTGATTCGCACATATCTTTTAAGGAATATTTCGTTTTAAAGTTAAGTCCATTTTTTGCCTTACTTGCGTCAGCATAGTTACACTCGCTATCTCCTTCTCTTCTAGGAGCAAATTCATAACGAACTTTATCCCCACAAATTGAGTTAAAGGTATTAACAACATCAAGCACACTGTATCCAGTTCCCGTTCCCAAATTATACACTTCGCAACCTTTCAAATCTTTTATTTTGTCAAGCGCTAGTTTATGTCCACGCGCCAGGTCAACAACGTGAATATAATCTCTTATACAAGTCCCGTCTTTTGTATGATAGTCGTGTCCAAAGATGTTTAAATGGTCCAATTTTCCAAGAGCAACTCTTGTGATGTATGGCATTAAATTGTTTGGAATTCCATTTGGGTCTTCACCAATAAGCCCACTCTTGTGTGCGCCAATTGGATTGAAATATCTTAAAATAATTGCACTCAAATCACCACGAGCAAAGCATTCATCTTTAATAATTTCTTCAATAAAAAGTTTTGTTCTTCCATATGGATTAAGTGGGCTAAGCTTGCCCGTCTCTTTAAATGGCAACTCATTATCCATCGAATAAACACAAGCGGACGATGAGAAAATAAGTTTTTTGACATCATATTTTCTCATACATTTAAGTAGGTTTATCGTGCTTAATAGGTTTGTTTCATAATATCTTAGCGGTTGTTCAACCGATTCGCCCACTGCTTTTAACCCCGCAAAATGTATAATAGCGTCGTATTTCCCTTTTTTAAAAATCTCATCAAGTTTTTCAATATTACAAAGGTCTTCTTTATAAAAAACAACTTTTTTGCCCGTAATTTGTTCAATCTTTCCCTTCGTCTCTTCTTTTGAGTTGGACAAGTTGTCCACAATTTCAACTTCGTAGCCATCGTCCAAAAGTTCAACTGCTGTATGGCTACCAATGTACCCCAAACCACCTGTTAATAAAACTTTCATATACTTCTCCTTTTTTTTGCACTTTTTCTATTACAATTTTAACATTTATTTCTCTTTTTTACAACTAAATCTGCTTGACTTTTATTTTTTTCTGGTGCATAATTCTATCCGCACATACATATATATGTTAAGTTACTATATACGTAGAATTATATATATAAAGCAACGCTTTTTTCTTAAAAGAACACTTGTTTTAAGAAAAAAAGATTTTAAAATTTACAAGGAGCGTCAATTACTATGATAAAAAAACTGATGAAGTCAATTAGAGAATACAAAAAGCCTTCCATTCTCACATCTTTGTGCGTTTTCGTCGAAGTCGTTCTTGAAGTGCTTATTCCATATGTAATGTCCGCATTGATTGACCAAGGAATTTACCAAAATAGTATGCCTACAATTTTAAAACTCGGACTACTTCTCTCTCTTATGGCAATTTGTTCGCTTGTTTTTGGTTATCTATCGGGAAGTTTTTGCGCAAAAGCAAGTTCGGGATTCGCTAAAAATTTAAGGAAAGATATGTTTGAAAAAATCCAAACTTTTTCCTTTTCAAATATCGACAAATTTTCTCCAGCAGGGCTTGTTACAAGGCTTACAACAGACGTAAACTTTCTTCAAAATAGCTATCAAATGTTCATTCGCGGAGCGGTTCGAGCACCATTTATGCTTATTTTATCTCTTATTATGACATTTACAATAAATGCAAAAATGGCTCTTATCCTTCTTTGCATCGCACCTTTCCTTGTTTTAGGGTTATTTTTAATATTGAAAAAAGTTCACCCAATTTTCAAGCGCACAATGAAAGAATATGACGATTTGAATAGAACAGTTCAAGAAAATGTCCGTGCAATGCGCGTTGTAAAGTCATATGTACGAGAAGAACACGAAATCGAAAAATTTGATGTCGTCGGAGACCAAATTTACGAAGATATGACAAAAGCAAATAAAATTTTGGCACTCACTTCCCCACTTATGCAAGTTGTCATCTATTCTTGTATGCTTCTTATTTCACTTCTTGGCGCAAAAATTATAGTTAGCACAAACTCAACAGAACTCACAACTGGGCAACTCACCGTTATGTTTTCATACACAATGCAAATTTTGTCATCACTTATGATGCTAGCATATATTTTGGTTGTAAGCGCAATCGCTCGACCTTCCGCAGAAAGAATTGTTGAACTATTAAACGAAAACCAATCAATTAAAAACCCAGACGACCCAATTATGAAGGTTAAATCAGGCGATATTGATTTTGATAATGTTTCATTTTCATATAAAGACGACATATCAAAATTGTGCCTTGAAAACATTGATTTGCATATCAAGTCTGGGCAAACTGTTGGGATACTCGGCAACACGGGGAGTTCAAAAAGCACACTCATCTCTCTTATTCCTAGATTGTACGACGCGACTGTTGGCGAAGTTAAGGTCGGCGGGAAAAATGTAAAAGACTACGACTTAAAGACATTGCGAGACAGCGTCGCGGTTGTCCTTCAAAAGAACACCTTATTTTCTGGCACAATCAAAGAAAATTTGTTATGGGGTAACGAAAATGCAACCGACAAGCAATTGCAAACCGCGTGTAAACTTGCTTGTGCGGACGAATTTATAGAAGGTTTTGAAAAAAAATACGACACATATCTAGAAGAAGGTGGCACAAACCTTAGTGGCGGACAAAAGCAAAGGCTTTGCATTGCGCGTGCTGTACTTAAAAAGCCAAAGATTCTTATTTTAGACGACTCAACAAGTGCTGTTGACACAAAAACGGACAAAAAGATTAGAATGGCTTTTCGTGAAGAGTTGCCAAAAACAACAAAAATAATTATTTCCCAAAGGGTTGCAAGCGTACAAGACGCTGACTTAATAATTATTATGGAGTCAGGCAAAATCGCAAGTATGGGGACTCACAAGGAACTTCTTAAAACTAGCGACCTATATAAAGATATTTACGAAAGTCAAAACAAAAAAGGGGGAAAATAAAAATGAATAAAGAAACAAAATCCCCATCAAAAAAATCCACCATGTCACGCTTACTTAAAATTATCACAAAAGGTCATAAATTCCAATTTTGCATGGTTGTTTTTTGTATTTTAGTTTCGGCTGTAACATCCGTTTTCGCGTCAACTTACATTAAGACAATCATTGACGACTTTATAACCCCAATGCTTACAAGCGGTTCACGAGATTTTACGGGGCTAACAAGAAGCATTTGTATTATGGCGGGCGTGTTTTCGATAGGAATTGTAGCGTCATTTACTTATAACTTCATAATGGTCATCATTTCTGAAAGCGTCCTTAGAAATGTTAGACACGATATGTTTTCAAAAATGCAAAAGTTGCCAATCAAATATTTTGATACAAACACCCACGGCGACATAATGAGCCATTACACAAACGACATTGATTCTCTTGAAAATATGATTTCAAACAGTATCCCTACCCTAATTTCTTCTGGCATCACAATCGTAGCCGTTTTTTGTGCAATGCTTTATCTTAGCGTATATCTAACGCTTGTAGTTATCGCATTTTTACTTCTCATTCTTATTATTACAAAAAATCTCGGCAAAAAAAGTAGAAAATATTTTACAGGACTTCAAACTTCGCTCGGAAAATCAACTGGTTACATTCAAGAAATGACCGCTGGACAAAAAGTTATTAAAGTTTTCAACCACGAAGGTCAAGTTATGAGTGACTTTAATAAGATAAACGAAGAACTCTATGAGAACACGATGAAAGCAAATAAATATGCAAACATTTTTATGCCTGTTATGGGCAACCTTAGTAATTTGCAGTATGTTGTTCTAGCAATTATTGGCGGAATTTTGATGGTTTATCAAATACCAAACTTAACAATTTTAGGGCTAACGACCATTGGCGTTGGTACGATTGCAAGTTTCTTGCAACTTGGAAGGTCGTTCTCAATGCCACTTAGCCAAGTTTCGCAACAAGTCAACTCAATTATTCGAGCGGTTGCGGGCGCTGAAAGAATTTTTAACCTTATGGACGAAAAACCAGAAGTCGACGAAGGCACAATTACTCTTGTAAATGTAACAAAAGAAAAAGACGGAACACTTGTTGAAAGTGCTGAAAAAACAGGACTTTGGGCGTGGAAAGACGCGAGCAAAGAAGAAGGCGAGCAACTAATAGAACTCAAGGGTGATGTTAGACTTTTTGATGTCGACTTTGGATACACAACCGACAAAACCGTTCTTCACGACATCTCTTTGTACGCAAAACCAGGACAAAAAGTTGCATTTGTTGGCGCAACTGGCGCTGGAAAAACGACCATCACTAACCTTTTAAATAGGTTTTACGACATTGCTGACGGCAAAATTAGATACGACGGAATAAATATTAACAAAATAAAGAAAGACGATTTGCGACGCTCAATCGGAATGGTTTTGCAAGACACAAACCTTTTTACGGGAACAATTAAGGAAAACATCCGCTATGGGAACCTTGACGCGACCGACGAAGAGATTTACGAAGCGTCAAAACTTGCGGGCGCGGACGATTTTATAAGGCGACTTCCAAACGGATATGACACAATGCTTGAAAGCGATGGCGCAAATCTTTCACAAGGGCAAAGACAACTTTTATCCATTGCACGAGCGGCGGTTGCAAATCCACCTGTTATGATTCTTGACGAGGCGACTTCTAGTATTGACACTTACACCGAAAAACTCGTTCAACAAGGAATGGACGCTCTTATGCACAAACGAACGACATTTGTTATCGCACATAGACTTTCGACCGTCCAAAACGCAAATGTTATTATGGTGCTAGATCACGGACGCATCATCGAAAAAGGCACGCACGAGCAACTCATTGAGCAAAAAGGCAAATATTATGAACTCTACACGGGAAAATTTGAACTTGAATAAATTGCTTTAAAACAATTAAAAATCAATAAAAGTAGCCTTTTAAATAAAAATTTTAAGAAAAATTAGGTTTTTTTAGTGCAAAATGCCTAATTTTTTCTTTTTTTTGCATTTCGCCCTTGAAAAAAAATAAAAATGAGTAAAATACATTATGTAATAAAAAATGATGTTTAACTAGAATTTATTTGCGTAATTTTTAGTACAAATTTTTAAAATTGATTTGACAATCACAAAAAGGATTATAATTATGGGTAAAAAAGGTGTTCCTTACGTTGCAGAACGATATGTTAAAAAGAATGTTGAATATATGGATAGGCAACTAAATAAATTAAAAAACGAAATAAATGTATTTATTGACAAAGGAGACGAGTTTTCGCACATATATAAGGAAGAAACTGCTTTGCACAGTCGTTTTAAAAATTTCGCAAAAAGGCTAAATGAGATATACGGCATCCATTTGTCTTATGAAGATATTTATTTGTTGCTCGACCTTCCAGAAGAAGGAGAGAAATCATTGACGGATGAATGTTGGAATGAAGATTACAAAGATTATATAGGCGACACAACAAATACAAATATATTAAACCACTATAAAGATAGAAAAGAAGAACTAGACGATAATTACTCCTATTTTGAATATGGAGATGACTTTTCAAAATAAAACAAAAACCTAATTTGAGAAAAAACTCATTTTAGGTTTTTTTTAATTTTTTATGCAAAAATCTAGCCCGCGTCTCCCTTTACTTGACTAATTGAATTTAATTATGTATTATGTAAAGGCAAATAAAGATTTTTGTGCTAGTAAAATAGAAAAACTTTAAAAAAAATATTTATATGTTTAGGCAAATATATACAAAAACTTATTTCTTATATACTTTTTTAGCACTTAACCACTAAAATTTTATTTTACAAAAACAAAAATCAAATAACTATTAAAAAGGAATATTATTATGCTTCAAGTTATAAATGTTTCTCTCAATTTTGGGAGCAGAAAATTGTTTAGCGATGTAAATCTCAAATTTACAAAAGGCAACTGCTACGGCGTCATTGGCGCAAACGGCGCTGGCAAATCGACATTTCTAAAATTGCTCTCGGGCGAAATAGAAACAACAAAAGGCGAAATTGTCCTTGATAAAAACGAAAGAATGTCCGTTTTGCAACAAAATCAAAACGCTTACGACGAAGAGACTGTTTTAAGGACTGTTCTTTTAGGGCACAAACGCCTTATGGAAGTTTGGGACGAAAAAGATAGGCTTTATGAAAAAACAGATTTCACCGAAGAAGATGGCATAAGAGCGGGCGAACTTGAAACCGAATTTGCCGACCTTGGCGGTTGGGAAGCGGAAGGAAACGCCGAAAGTTTACTCGCGGATATTGGTATTCCTAGCGAATTTTATCAAACAAAAATGAAAGATTTGGACAGCAAACTTAAAGTTAAGGTCCTTCTTGCGCAAGCACTCTTTGACAACCCAGACATTCTTCTTCTTGACGAGCCTACAAACAACCTTGATATCAAAACAATCGCGTGGCTTGAGAACTTTTTACTTAATTACGAAAACACTGTCATCACTGTTTCACACAATAGGCACTTTTTAAACAAAGTTTGCACACACATATGCGATGTCGACTACGGCAAAATTTCGATTTATGTCGGAAACTACGACTTTTGGTATGAAACAAGCCAACTTATTTTAAGACAACAAAAAGAAGCCAACAAAAAAGCGGAAGCGCGCGCAAAAGAGTTGCAAGATTTTATTGCGAGATTTTCCGCCAACGCCAGCAAAAGCAAACAAGCAACAAGCCGTAAAAAAGAACTTGAAAAACTTACAATTGAAGATATTAAGCCAAGTTCGAGAAAATATCCATTTATTGATTTTAGATTTGAAAGACAAATCGGAAATGATGTCTTAATCGTAAAAAATTTATCCAAACCAGGGTTCTTTGAAAATGTCAGTTTTGTTGTAAATAAAGACGACAAAATCGCCTTTTTGTCCGATAATGTCAACAGCATTTCCGCCCTTTTTAATTGTATTGCAGGTGTCGACAAAGACTATACAGGGACGGTCACTTGGGGCAAAACAATCACATATTCTTACCTTCCAAAAGAATACAATAAGATGTTTGAAACAGACCTAAGCCTAACCGACTGGCTCGGACAATTTAGTAAGGAAAAAGATTCGACATTCCTTCGCAGTTGGCTCGGAAGAATGCTTTTTTCAGGCGAAGAAGCACTTAAACCAGCACGCGTTCTTAGCGGGGGCGAAAAAGTTAGGTGTATGCTTTCAAAAATTATGCTTGAAAGCGGAAACGTCATTTTGCTTGATGAACCAACAAATCACTTGGACCTAGAATCAATCACAGCTCTTAACAAAGGAATGATAAATTTCAAAGGTTGTTTACTCTTTGCGAGTAGCGACCAAGAACTTACAGACACGGTCGCAAATAGAATTATCAAGATCGGCAAAACAAAAGATTTTGACAAATATTTGACTTATAGTGAATATCTAAAGCAACTTTAAGTTAAGACGATAAAAAGTTATATCTAAACGCTTTTAGGTAAAAAAAGGGACTGTACTTTTTTAAGTATCGTTCCCTTTTTTATTGTCAATAGAAAAGTCTAGGCGTTTATTTTTATAAAGGCAGAAACATTTAAAGTCTTGCCCTAACCTTTATAAAAAAACATTTAAAGTTTTTCACCTAACAAGCAAGCCAAATAAACTATTTTTTTTAAAAAAAACAATGTGCATAAAAACTATGTATACATTTTACCGACCACATAAAGCATAACTCGCTCAGGTAAAATTTTGTTTAGCCCGCCGAGCAAACGATTAAGTCCACCAACAATGACACTGGCGGGCATTTTGCGTTTTTGCGACAATTTGTACATTTTTTTTGCGACAGTCACAGGGTCTTTGCCATTTTGTTCGTCGTGTTCCATTTTTTCAACTGATTTGGTGACAGTTTTTTCATAAACAGTGCCCTTATCAAGCATTGATTTTTGTCTTGCCGAAGTAAATCCCGATTTTGTATCCCCAAGCAAGCAGTTACAAATTTGAATGTTAAAAGGCTTAACTTCAAGTCTTAATGCCTTTGCCCAAATATCCAAACTTGCCTTTGTTGCGCTATAAAAGCTTTGAAAAGGAATAGGGAAAAAACTTGCAAGCGAACTCGTGCACAAGATTTTTCCGCCCCCTTGTTTTCTCATAATAGGCAAAACTTGTTGCGTAATATTAACCGCGCCATAGAAATTGACGTCAAAAATCTTTTTTATATCCTCACTATTTGTATTTTCAACACTTCCCGAAATTCCCATTCCAGCATTGTTAATAAGAACATCAATTCGTCCTTCCGCGTTTACAATTTGCGCGATAGCGCTTCTTACTTGCTCTAAATTTGTAATGTCACATTTGACAAAATTGATTTTTTTATTTTCACCATCGTGACGAGAAACACCATAAACTTTATCGCCTTTTTTTTGAAAGTAATCGGCAACAACCGCCCCAATCCCGCTTGAATGCCCAGTTATTACAACAACTCTATTCATAAAAATCTTCTCCGTCTCCATTTATATCGTCATTATCAAAGCCCGCGTCATCAACCGTCTCACCCGTTGAGGCGTCTTGACTTTCTTCCGTTTCTTCCAAATCAACAAAATCTTCTTGTTCTAAATAGTGACTCTTATTTTTCCTATAAACGCCACTATCTGTTTTGTCCTCTTTTTCGTATGAATATTGAAATTTCGCTCTCCCACTTCTCGAAGCGCGCTTGTTAGCCTGATAAATTTCCTTATCAGAAAGCGGTGCGACAACTGCCCCATTTGAAAACCACCTAGCAAGAAAAACTGAGCAAATAATTAAACTAACGACAATCACCACAATCACGATGCCAATTGCGGTCATATTTCTTCCCGTTTTTTCGCCATAAATTGTGACTCCGCTACTTTTCAGCCCGTCAAATTCGCTGTAAAATTGTAGGTTAAATTTCCCGACATTTGTGATTACAATTTTATCCGCAAAATTTCCATTTCCAATCGCTGAAATACCCAAAGTCGTATTTTGAGTGACATCTTGATAGTTTGGAATTGAAGTATCAAATTCAATAGTTTGACTAAATTCAATATCCTTATCCGACACAAAACTCGTCGATGTGACGCCTTCAATAAGGCACAAAACGCTCGGGTTAGTTGGAGCAATATTTATTGTGTAAGATATGAGTTTACTTATATGATAATCTTGTAACCCTACGCCGTTAGAATAAGCAAAGCGTATAGACAATTTTCCTATTGGCATTAAAATTGTATCAACAGCTTTTGTTGCGTTACTTCTTATAATTTCACCACTAAAACTGCTAGCATCGCCTGATGTTTCCCTATATGTTACAATAGTAGTTAGTCCACTAACCAAGGACAAATTGTTATTAAAAGTCGTAATTTTTGATAACGCTTCTAAGTTTTGTTTAAGTCCTTGAACAAGCAAAATTGGCTCGCATCCAACATCAAAACTTTCCTCTGTTTCATCGACAAGATTGTTAAAACTAAGGTCGAGCGAACTAAGATTTTGTGGTAATTTTATATCCTCTTTTTCCCCGAAATAATTATCAAACAAATTGACATTCGCGCCATTTTTCAAACTACTTAAATCAATTGTCGACAACTTGTTTCCCATTAAACTAATTGAGTCCAAATTTTGCAAGGTCGAAGTTTGCAACACAACTTTATTAAGTTTATTAAAATTTGCCGACAAAACTTTTAAATTCGTAAAACTCGCTAACTGTCCGCTTGTAATTTCCAAAAGATCGTTATTATCAAGATACAATTCAGAGATGTTTGAAAAATTAAGATTATTCAAACAATCAATTGAACTTAAAGGCGATTTAACAATCAAGCTATCATATTTTGCGCCCGCGCCTGCAACCAAATATAATTTTCCATTATTCAAATCATCCACCATTTCTTGCCCTTCCGCAGTACTTGGTAAATAATTTTTGTATCCATTTTCAAAAAAATCCAGTGCGAAAGTTGTTGAGAGTTTGTCGTCTGTAACAACCTTTTTTATCGTTAAAAGCGCGTCATAAGTATCATAATCAAGTCCGTAAAATTCCTCACTAACTGGCACATCCGCAAACGAGATTTTTGTTCCGCCCGCAAAAAGAAAAAGGGAAACAATCGCCAAACAAAGCGTTAAAAAATACAAAAATTTGCTTGTTTTTTTCATTTTTCCCTTCCTTTTTTCTGTTTTTAATAAGCAGTTAAAATACTTTTTTCCCAAAATCGTTTGTTGTATACTAAGTTTGTTGTCCGTCTAAACTTGTTCTGTTTATTGATTGTGACAAATTTATACTTCTTTTATTCTAAAACAACTATTTACTTAATCTAGAACCTTTTAAAACGCGTTTTAAACAATCCGTGCTCAAAAGCCCTGTAATCAAAGCCTCAAAGGCTACGCATTTTTCTTTGGCCTACCACGCTTTTTTGCAACCTTTACAACGATTTCCTTTCTTGGACGACCGCGTTTTTTAGGAGCAGTTGGAACAGTCTCTTTTTTAGGACGACCGCGTTTTTTAGGCTCTTTTGCAATTTTTTTCTTTCTAGGTCTCCCCACTTTTCTTGGAGCAACATTTGATAATTTTTTATTACTCCTTTTTCGAGCTTTTTTCATGACTTTTTCTTCCACAATTTCGGCTGTTTTTTCTTCTAAAATGTCTTTTTGAGCGTTCTCTGCGTCATCATTTCCTAAAATAATTGGCGAATTTTGAGTCTCGCTATTATTATGTGACATTTCAAGCAATTTTACGCCACCACTTGTCAATTCTTGTTTTTCTTGATATTCAATTTTATAAATCGTTTTGTGTGTTCTTTTAAAGTATGGAACAAGAGCCTTAACTCTCGTACCACCCTTCTTTTTCCAAGCAAAGAACAACATTAAATATATAGCCGATAAAACTACAACTAATCCCGCGAAGCAAATAAGTAAAATCGCCCACCATGCAAGAGTTGCATCCTTTTCACAAACAAACGAAAAAGTCGAAAAGTCAACAAGATCAAAAATCGCATAGTTTCCTTCAACGGCATAGTCAACTATCTCTAATTCATAGTATGTCTCATTTCCATGCACATGTAAAATCTTAAAAGGTTTTCCCTTGACGACTTCTGGTATTAAGACCTTAAGTCTTGATTTGCCAACAAGAAGAGCTCCGTCATCGCCCACAATTTTTATATCATAGGAAAATGCGATTTTCTCGTTTTCCGCAACATATTTTCTAAATTTTGCTGAGTTTTGATCGAGAGGAAACTCGTCGGTCGATATTTCTTTTACTTGTAATACTGCATTTGGTGAAATAAATCCCGTTTCGTCGACCGTTAGTTCGGCTTTCTCAATTAGATTGCTGTCCACATAAGAAACTGATGTTGCATTGATAACTAATTTTGAAGAAAGCGGTTCTATTTCATTGTAGTTTTTAAATCCTTCTTCATCATAGAATTCCGCGACGACATTGTATATTCCGACATCAACAACACTGTTTTTCTCAATTCCATTATACTTAAACTTAACATTAAGCCCTTGAGCTTCTAGTAACCCCGCGACATCGTCTTTCACATCGTCATAATTAAGCCCGTTTTGCGAGAGCGCTTTCTTTGTTTCTTCCGTATCGTTTAAAATTAAATCAAGGCTGCAACCCTGACCATTATAAGTAAGGCTAAGGCTATTAAGCGTTACATATTCGACATATTTGTAGTCCGCTTTAACAATTTCAAAGGTAAAGGTCAAAACTTCATTTTTATCCTCACCCGTCTTCCACTCGTAATTTTCTTTTGGCTTTATTTTAACTGCGTAACTCCCAACTTCCTTTCTTCCAAAATCAGTGTAGACGCCATCAAATTCCATTTTTCCTTCATCGTAGCCAAAAATCGCAGCAAACTTTAACTGTTCATCATACTCCGTAACCTTATGTTCCTTGCCATCATATACAAATGTCCCACCGAACTTGAGGTTCATGGTTGGTCTTTCAATCTGTATTTTAAGAGAATTTAACGCATCTTCGACTGTTGCCAAATGAGTGTAAGACAACGAATTTATCGCATTTTCAAGCCCATTTTGTCGCAAAATTTCTCTTTTTTCTTTATACTCTTGAACAATTTTCCTAACCGACTCTTCAGTCGAACGATCAACATTTATTACTTCCGCTAATTTTTCTTCTGAGACTCTATAATCTTGAACATAGCCTTTTTGAATAGACAAAAGCCTACATTTTTCGTCCGCATTTTGTAATTTTTCATTGTATGTTGCGTTACTTTTAATAGACAAATCATCTTCGACCGTCAAATCTCGTTTACTCGCTAGATATTCACTCATACAAGAATCTGCACCATCTGATAAATAGTTGTCAATTGCCAAAATGTCGTCACATTTAGACAAAAAAGTCTGGAGAGTTTCGCTTTCACTTGCGATTTCTTCCGCATACGCAAAAGAGCTCTCGACATACATTTTCCCCGTAAACTTCAAAGGCAAGCATACAAAAATCAGTGCAAACAAAAATATGAATAATAGTTTTTTGTAATTGCGCATTTTTCTCTCCCGTGTCTTAAATTTTATTTCGTTCGCGATAATTAAAAATTAACAAAAATATTTTTTGAAAATTGATGTTTTTTTGAAAAAATATAAAAATTTTTAGACAAAAACATTACATTCTTACAACTCTTTTAAATCAATAAATTTTTATATATTAAAATATTAAATGCTAATTTATCTTTCCGTTTATATTTTACATAAAAACAAAAAAATAATCAAATAATTATTGCCTATTTTTTGCCCTATTTTTTAAAGATTTTTTTACAATTTTTTTTACGATTTTTTACATGTTTTTCTAGTATCATTTTTTATTTTATATTAGTATTTTTTTGTGCTTTTTGACGTCATTTTTACACAATAAAATCTCATTTTTAGATGTGCTTATTTTGTCTTATTACTATTTATTGGGGCTCATTAAGTCTAAACTCGCCCACTCTACAAACACTTTAATGTTTTCCTACCTTTTTATAAAAATGTTGTTGTGCAAATCTAGAGAACCTTTTAACAATAATTTTTTCTATACTATTACAAGTTTACCATAAATTTACTCAAAGAATAAAAAATATTACAAAATGAAAATATTTTTTGATTTTTTACTTGAAATTTAATCAATTTTCATATACACTAATATAGTGCTTATGCTAAAAGTGTTTGTACTGCCTTATAATTAAGCATATTTAGCCAAAGGCGTTTTCATCAAAATCGCACACTAACACCTTGCAAAAATATCCCGCACAAAAAATCTGCACTAATAAAATTTGAAGCACTCATAATTGCACACCTAAAAACCAACTATTTTAACCTATTTATATAGATATGCTACTACAGCTCGTGCAACCGAGCACCACCTTGGTAAAACAAAAACAGCACTTTTTAACCACTAAATTTCACCGCAAAATTCAATCAAAAAACAGCATCTGCTGGTGTGGCTCAGCGGTAG
>CALBHW010000036.1 GCA_937893125.1 uncultured Clostridia bacterium | reverse complement strand
ACCACTTTTTTGGGGAAATTTTAACTTTTTTTATAAAAAAATAGTCCCCGTTAGGGGTGTGTGGGAGCAAAAATGTGTAACCTACACAATATCAAACATCAAAATAGTCAACTAATAAGACCGACTTAACTACCCTTTTGTCGGCGAAGCCGACATTTCCCCTTACAAGGGGCAATAAACCCACATTTATTCTTACTCACTTGCAAGAGAGATTCTAAATTGTTTTTTTTGATTGTCTCCCTCATAAATATGTAGGTGACGACCTATTAAAAGGGCGGTCATATGCAAGTGTCAATTTTTGACTATTTGCATATGGTCGCCATAAACAAAAATGAGCAATTAAACAATGAAAACAAAGTTAAACATAATATTTTTTACAAAAAATGGAATACTCAATAATTGTAGATAAAATATGCAAGCATAATGAATTATGCGCCACAAAAAAATCTTTATAATAGTTAATAGAAGCTTAAAAAAAGTCATAAAGGAATTAAGTATGGATTATTTTAGAAAGATAGACGAATTAAGAACTATGCGTGGCTGGTCGTTTTACAAACTTAGCCAAGAGTCGGGACTTGCCCAACAAACTTTTACACAATGGATGAATGGCACCGTGCCAACACTCAAAGCCTTGCAAGCGGTTTGTGACGCGTTTGATATTACACTTGCCCAATTTTTTGCCGAAGGCGAGCAAGTTGTGACAAGCGTCAAGGAAAAAGAACTTCTCACAAATTGGAAATATTTGTCAAAGGAAGAAAAGTCATCGATTCTTGCTGTTATGAAAAATTACAATAGAAAAGGCTAAAATCTCTGACAACTTCATTCTCATTTTTCTCTAAGCAATTAGAGAATTTTAGTATGCAAAAAAGGTGCCTGACATTTTGATTTTTTTAAAATCATTTTTGGTCATAGCATCTTTTTTATTTTCTAAATTTAACTCAAACAGTTTACTAGCGAACGCAAGCCAACTTTTATTCAAGACTTCAACCCTACCCAGTTAAACCTTGAAAATAGCAAATTGAATTGATAAAAATTTTTATAGTTTTTACCCCTATTTACCTTAAATATTGGTGCAACCGAACTTAAATAAGTTAAGGTGAAAAATAAATAAAATATATCATCACAAAGCCATCTATCTTAAAAAGGCACTATTTTATAGAGCCATTTTAATCGACAACCCGTAAACTCCTTAAAAAGTCCTTATCTTCATCCGCCACCCTAAAACTATCACAACACTTGCTGATGGTTTTATTTTTTACAAATTTATTAAGTTTTCCTATTTTTAAAAATTCAAGAGTAACATCCCTACATTTTATGAAACATTCACATAGTAGCCAACTGATACACATATTGACATAGTATTCTTTTTCGTCATAAGCCGTTTGGATACAATCAAAAACACCTTTAAGTCGCTTTTCGTCGCTTGCAAATGAGAAAAATATTCTATACCCCGCGCGCCTAACAAAAGTTTTATCATCTTTCACATATTCTCGCGCCAAATCCCAAAATTCGTCCTTATTTTTATCATTTACACAAAACTTAATTCCATCAATACTCGCCCAATTGTCAACTGACGCGCAAAATTTGTATAAAAGGTCTTTATATTCTTTAACTCCGCCTGCTTTCGCCATAGCGCCCGACAAAACTTTTGCAAAAATTATTGTTTCGGTGTGGTTATTAAGCAAAAATAAATCAAGAAAAGATTTATAGTCACCCCTTAAAATCTCTTTTACAATCTCGTTTACAACCGCCGTCTTAATGGACATAGTAGGTAGATTTGTACAAACAATTCGTTTTTCCCACCCGCGCGAAAACTCATTCCCCTTTATGGAGTCCAAATAATTTTCATATTCTTGTGCATCCTTTTTGTCCAATACGTCTTTTTAAAATCCATTCTTCTTTTCCCTTTTTCTAAAAATCATTTGCTTTTTGCAAAAAATATGCTACAATTATAATAACAAATATGTGGAACTTTTCAAAGGAAAAATTATGGAATCAACAGTTTACATATCAAATGTCGATAAACAAGAGACAAAAATAAGAGGTTATTCAAAACTACTTTTTGAAATTTACGATAAAAAGGGCGAAACTGACGCGTTTTCGACCAGCACAATGTCCGACTATAACCTTGAAAAATATATTGCCGACGCAAATAAGGTTTTAAATAGCGAATCAATTTTTAAGCACAAATTCAGTGTAAATCTTAAACCGCTTACAACAATAAGAGATGACGCAGGAAACATTGTAGGACTTTCACGCAAAAACGGAATTCTGTTTAAAAATGAAGTCCAAATAAAAGAAATCTCAAGTGACCTAGACCTAGCGTTATAATTTTTAAGCCATTCAAAGAACTTATCAACAACCTTAATCAAACTGTTGATAAGTTTTTTTGTTACATTGTTTTTTTTCAATTCTAATCAAAATTACTGTTACTAAAAGCGCATTGCTTTTACTCTTATTTTAAAATAATCTAATCTCTTAATTATAAAAAAGAACAGTACTTTTTTGGGTGCATCCCGCATTAGTACTGTTTTTTTAGTTTAAAAAAACAAATAAAAGTTTTAAATGCTACAAAGTTAAACATTTTTTGTAGCCTTAAACTTACTATTTATAAAAATTATTCTATCTATTTAGCCTTAAATCGCTATTATCCATTTTCAAAATAACGGTGTTGCGCTTGTTGCAAAGCCTACTAAATGTGCGCTCGCCGTACCTATCAATTATGCTGTCAAAATTTAGGTTAGTCGTTACAATTGTTGTTTTGTTATGTGACAATCTTTCGCCCACAATCAAAAACAAATATTCAGCCGTGACATTTTTATAAATTGGCTCACTTCCAAGGTCATCAATCGCTAAAACATCACAATTTAAAACGCCGTCAAGGAGTCCTTCCTTTGTCGAATCAAATGTTGTGTGAAATTTCAAAAAAAGGTTGTCAAGCGCAAATGCCGAATAAAAAAGCACGCTTTTATTTTCACCCAAAAACTCGTTTAAAAGGCACTCAGAGAGATAGGTTTTTCCGACCCCCGTTTTTCCACACAAAAGAAGATTTTTATACTGAGAATTGTCGACATTATGGCTCCATTTTTGCAACTTATCAAAGTTCTTTTTGTACTCATCCTTTTTATCAAAAAGGTCGAAATTAGAATTTTCAAAAGTGTGCATTTTATCAATGTTTCCACCCAAATTACTCTTTGTTTCGTGCGACAACTCTTCAAAATAGCACGAACAAGGTTTATCACCTATAAGCCCTTCATCATTGCATTTTTTGCACGTAAAATTTGGCTCAAAACTTTTAAATGAAAGTCCCATTTTTTTTAGCGTCTCTTCCGCTTCTTTTTGCGCCACGGCTAACTCTTTGCGCGTTTTATCCGCATTCAAATTTTCATATTCTGCTTTTGCCAAATCAAAAGAAAGGGCTTTAACTTTTAGGTACTTTTTCTTAAATTCCGCGTTTTCTAGAGCCGATGACAGTCTATCGTCCGCCTCCCTAATCGCTCTTTTTTTTCTTTCCAAAATGACGTCCAAAACGCTCTTTTTTAGTTTCATTTTTTCTCCTACAAATTTATTTCATCTAGGTTGTCAAATAACGCATTTGCTTCTTCAATACTAACATTTCCAAAAGATTTGCCCTTAATTTCGCGCGAAGTCACGACTTTTGCTTCGTTCTTTTGCTTTTTAATTTCGTCCAAAGTCAAAAGTTTTTTATCGTGCCAGTTAGTCAAAATTGTGTTTAAATATTGCATTCCGTTAGGTTTCCCAATAGACAAACTCGCGCCATATTTTATTATTTCATCCGAAAAGCCATAAACATATGTCCATGTCCTATAAAATGACCTATCAAAACTGCTTACTCGCCTATCAATATTTAAAATGGTCAAAATTTCCTTAATAAAATTGTCCACCGACAAAACTTGTGACAAATAGCCATTTATGCTGTTGACGCTCGTTAGCCCTTGCTTATAGAATTTTTGAACACTCTCATCCATTCCTTCAAGAGTTCTCACACTATTTTTAAAACAGCAATTTGCGATAAGAAGAAGGCTCTCTTTGTCAAATCCGCGTGAAATCCAAGGAAGAATATAAATATCTATTTCGTTGTCAACCGACTCGTAGTAAACGCCAAGAGACTTGTTGATTTCTTTTGCAAGCGTGATAAGGTCGTGCTTATTTGCTTCATACTCTTCAATTTCACCAAAACTCAAAAGTTTTTGCTCGTAATATTTAGTCAAAACTTTGTCAAGCGTCTCAAAACTATTACTTTTTGTCTTTCCCGCGACCTTTTTTGCAACTTGAAGAATGGTATTTTGATTAAAACCAAACGATTTTATCCATTTTTCGTACATTTGTTGGTGCTCAATAGCAAGGTTGCCACGGAATTTAAGTGCCTTTGCCACAACGCTTGCGTCAGACGAAATAATTGTCAAATCTTCAATTTTTTCTTCAATTTTTTCCGCTGTCCTTATTCCTTCATCAACCCAAACCTTCGCAACGGTCAGAATATAATTGCTATTTATGTTATTTCCCTTTCTATGCGCGCAATATTTTACAATCATATTAAAGTCGCATGGCTCCATATGATATGTCTCTATAAAATCAATGTACTTATAATATTCGTTAGGTCCGATTTGCCTACCAGATAAAATTTCTTGAATTTCATGCACAAAAGTCTCATACTTTTTGCTTTCTATCTTTTTAATATTTTTGATATTGTCTTTTGTTGGAAGGAATCTCACTTCAACCGTTTGCAAATCAAGAACTTGCACCAAATTTTGGTCTTGCCAATACAAAAAACAGTTTATAATATCATCTCTTGTAAGCCCCAAGGTCGTTTCAAAATCTTCAATTGTATTATCCGCGCCTGCACTGTTTTGACATTTAAGAAGTCCCAAAAGATAAACTTTTAAGCAATTTTCGGGCGCAATGCCTATGTAATCTCTTAAAAATTTGCTATCAATTGACACTGTATCCGCAGTTTCATTCGCACTCGAATATTTGCAAAAAGCCATTTTTTCTCCTTCATTTGTCTTTTTTATAGGTATTTAAAAATTTGCATAATTTTAATAATCCACGCTTTACTTTTTCATTTTTATTTCTCATATCTTTTAGTGTTTAAAACAATTTTTAGTTTAACCACATCTTTTATGAAAAGCTAAAAATAAAGACTACTTTTTTATTCTATCAAAAAAGATTATCTTTCGCAACGCAAAAATACAAAAAAAATTACCAATCTTCTTTTATATGTTTAGTTGGTTGCTTTATGTCGTCGTAAAAATCTTGATATTGACTTTTAAAATCTTTTTCTTTTTCAGGCAAGTCCTCTTGTTTTATACACTCTGAATCTTGTTTGTCCGCTTGCTTTAAAAGTTCCCACTTATTCATTTTTACCCCCAAACCAATTAGGATAATTGGTGAAATTTTTATTAGTTAAATAACTTAGTTTTTCATCATCAATTTGTTTAAATTTTATATAAAAACAATGTAATTTTTGCGTTTTTTCTTTAAAAAATGCGTTAATTTTGCCATTTCCGTACTTGTTGTCCCCTAAAATGGGATGTCCTAAAAAAGATAGATGCGCCCGAATTTGGTGCGTTTTGCCCGTCAATAACTCACACTCAACAATACTAGAAACTTGCCCGTGCTTTATCGTTTTAAAACGCGTTTTTATTTCTTGATAGCCACTTTTTTTCACACTTGACACAAAAACTTTTCCCGCTTTTGAGTCTTTAAAAATGTATGCAGAATATATGTCACCCTTAAAATCACTATCACGAGCAACCTCACAAATATATCTCTTTTCGACCAAATTCTTTCTGAAAATCTCAACAAATTTTTCTTTTATGTCGTTATTTTTTGCAAGGATAATGAGCCCCGAAGTATTAGTGTCAAGTCTATGAACGGCAAGATAACCAGTCAACTTTTCAATTGTGTTTGACGTTTCACCACAACTTTCAATCCCAACAGGTTTAATCACTATTGCGATGTTTTTGTCGTCATAAATCGTTTTTATTTCCTTAGGTTGTTTTAAGCATTTTTTGTCGTCGTAAAAGCATTCTACCTTATCGCCAATATTTAAATTTTGGTCTACTGCCACTCTTTTAGAATTAACTTTAACATCCTTTTCTTTAAACATTTTTTGGATAGCAAAAAGTTTAAACCCTTCATTCTTTAAAAGGTCGACAAGAGAAATATTTGACTTTACTTCAATTTCCTTTTTGTTCACATAACCATTTTACCACAATTTGAAACAATTTCAAATAGAATATTTTGTAAGTTTAAATTTTTATAAAAATTTCTTATCTTTAACCTACTTATTAAAATTTTTTACCTTTTTATAAAACATCAACACCTCCCCTAAAAAAAGTTTAGGATTGACTTTTTGTGATTTTAATTTATAATACAAATAGGAGTTGAGATTGGGGAAAAATCCACTAATCTAAAAAAATTATGAAAGAAGAAAAAATGAACACTTATGATAGGTACACTTATAAGACAAAACAAAAAGTAAAGCGCGGCTTACTTGCGGTCGGAGTTACTATGGCACTTGGCGTAACTGTCTTTGGTGGAATTAAACTTGGAAAAAAACTAAATTTGAAAAATTCTTTAAAGCAAGAAAAAGACAAGTCCGAAATTACACGAGTAGATGATGTTGTCGAAAATAGAGTTGAAACAGCTTATAATGAAACAACAAAAAATGAGTTAAAAGACGAACAATCTAACGACTTGCAAAACAACCATATCGAAATGACAATTAGAGTTATCGAAAACGGCAAAGACGTCACACAAGACTATCAAGATATCAAAGACGCTTTTGAAAAGGTTATGAGAGATAGAGCTTTGTCTCACAAAAATCAAGAGCAAATCAAAGTCGCAGAAAGCACAAACACGCCAAAAGTTCCAAGCACACCAACAATGAATGAAGAAACGACAATGGAAATTTAGTTTTTTTACA
>CALBHW010000035.1 GCA_937893125.1 uncultured Clostridia bacterium | reverse complement strand
CTTCCTCCGATTCGGTCGCGAAAACTTCCCTTCGCTCTCTTTTGTTTAAAAGAAAAAGACACCAAGGGGTGTCTCTTAATTATCTTTGTTCTTTTATCTTTGTTGCCTTGCCTGAAAGGTCGCGAAGATAGAAAAGTTTTGCGCGTCTAACTTTACCACGCTTTAAGACTTCGATTTTGTCAATCTTTGGGCTATGAAGTGGGAATGTTCTTTCAACTCCGACACCAAAAGAAATACGTCTGACAGTAAAGTTTTCTCTCACGCTACCATGCTTGCGTGCGATAACAGTGCCTTCATAACCTTGCACTCTTTCTTTATTGCCTTCTTTAATCTTATAATAAACTTTGACAGTGTCGCCAATATTAAATTCTGGAACAGAATCTTTAATATTCTCTTTTTCTATAACATCAATAAGGTTCATTTTTCGCCTCCAATATCAAATTGCAAATAACTATATCATATACGTTTCAAAAAAGCAAGCGTTTTTTGAAAATATTTTTAGAAAGATAGGAATAATTTTGTAAGCAGTCACTATTTGTATTTAATTTACTTTGCCAAAATAAAAAGGCAAATTTTAAAATTCTCTTCTTTCTTTTTTTTATAACAAATTTTTATTTTTAGAGATTAAAAATTCCTAAAATCTTTTTATCTTTTCCCAAATAATTTCTATGTGCAATTTAGTATAAATCGACTTTTTAGGTCAAAAATCGCAAATTTTTGTGCCATTAAAAAATATTTTCAATATGGTCAATATGGAAATTACTCCCTTTTGCGACTATTGCAATACAATCATATCGACATGCAACTTTATCGTAAAGACCTTTCTTTTTTAGATAATAAGTTGCTGATTTCCGAATTTTTTGTTGCTTTAATGGCGTAATTGCTTCTTGTGGAAGCCCAAAATCAGTTGTTTCCCTTGCCTTGACTTCAACAAAAACAAGGACATCATCCTTTATTGCAATAATATCAATCTCGCCCAACAAATTTTTTTCGTTGCGCGAAACAATCTTGTAACCTTTTCTAACTAAATAATCGCACGCAATATCTTCCCCAAGTTTTCCAAGGGCAAAATCGTTTGATTTTTTAGGTTTTTTATGGAGAAAATTAAACATACTTTTTATTTTCTCCTTGTACCTCAACTGGAACAAAATGTCCAATAAAACTATTTCTATGTATTTTACATTTTCCGTACTTTTTAAGTGCGTCAATGTGGCCTTTCGTGCCATAACCTTTGTGTTTTTCAAAGTGATACTCAGGGTATTCTTGCGCTAACTTTACCATAAGTCTATCCCTATAAACTTTCGCCAAAATGGACGCTGACGCGATATTATAACTTTTTGCGTCACCCTTTATTATATCTTCTTGTTTTATATCCGTGTCAATTTTAACGGCGTCAATTAAAACAACCACGGGCTTAACGCTCAAACTTTCAAGCGCCTTTTTCATCCCAAGTTTTGTTGCTTGAAGAATGTTGATTTCGTCAATTGTTTTTTCGCCAACCTCAACAATTGAGTATGAAATGGCTGTTTTTACAATTTTTTCAAACAACTCGTCACGCTTTTTAGGAGAAAGTTTTTTACTATCATTTATTCCGTCAATTATTTTTTCTTTTTCAAGAGGCATAACTACGCACGCACAAACAACGGGTCCAGCAAGTGGTCCACGCCCTGCTTCATCAATTCCCGCAACAAGTCCTAATGACTTATATTTATCTTCATATTCAAACATTTTTTCTCCCGTTTTTTATGGTTGTTATCTTATTTAAACTTAGTTTTTAAATGTCCGCAAAACATAAAACCAACCTTAAAACAAAAGCCATCCCCCACTAGTCAAGCACAATTTTTCCAAGCCTATTTTTTCTAAAATCGTCAATAATCATTCGCGCACACCTGTCATAATCAAGTTCCTGCTTTTTAAGATAGCAATTTCGTGCCTCGCAAATTTTATCTAAAATGTCTAAAGTTTCATCATTTTCTTCAATTTTTATGCCATAGCGCGACTCTAAATTTTGCGAATATTTTGGCACAATATCTTTTATAAATGCGTAAGCAAGTTCAGTCAAATCCAAAACTTCATCTTTAATTGAACCAATGTACGCCAAATTTCTAGCGGTTTTTTCATTGTCAAACGAAGGCCAAAGCGTGCCTGGCGTATCAAGCAAAACAAGCCCTTCTTTTGTTACAACCCATTGTTTTCCGCGCGTAACTCCAGGACGATTGCCAGTAATGGTTTTTGATACCCCGCAAAGGTTGTTAATAAGGGTGCTTTTCCCTACATTGGGAACGCCCACAACCATCGCTTTTGGCTCATATTTTATACCTTTTTCGTTTTTAGCGTCCAATTTTTCTTTAAGAAGTTGGTTTGCTATCTCAAAAATCTTTTTACCCGACCCACTTTGGACACTATTAAGTGCCAAAAAACTTGCATTTTCAGCCAAAAACTGTTTTTTATATTTATCCAAATCTTTTACGTCAACCATATCGGCTTTTGTCAAAATGTAAATAATTTTTTTATTGGATGCAAGTTTAGTTAATTTTGGATTAAGGCAAGAAATCGGTGCGCGTGAATCAAGGCAATAAAGAAGCAAATCAACGTTTTTAAGTTCTTTCTCCATTTGTCTTAAAGCCTTAGTCATATGACCAGGAAACCAGTTTATAACAGCCATTTTTACCCCCAAATTACATTATTTTTGTGCCAATTTCGTTTTTTGTATATTTGCATTTTTACACAAATACAGTTTTGCCCATACATCTAACAATTTTATACTTTTTGAAATTCTTTTTTATTTTTTCCTCTTTTTTTCAAAAGGGTTGCCATGTTCCAAAATGTATTTTTCATAAAGGTCAGGACGACGCTCTTTTGTCGCTTCTAAACTCTTTTCTAGTCGCCATGCGTCTACCTTTTTGTGGTCACCTGATAACAATATGTCAGGAACAGTAAGCCCTTTAAATTCGTAAGGCCTTGTGTATTGTGGATACTCTAAAAGTCCATTTGAAAATGTCTCGATTTCGGTCGTATCGTCATTTCCAAGCACGCCTGGGACATAACGACTCACAGCATCAATTAACACCATTGCTGGAAGTTCCCCACCCGTCAAGACATAGTCACCGATTGACAATTCTTCGTCGACAAGAAGTTCAATAATTCTTTCGTCTATTCCTTCGTAATGTCCACAAACGACGACCAAATCTTTATCCATTTTTGCGAGTTCTTCAACGCGTTGCTGTGTCAAAGTTTTGCCTTTTGGTGACATAAAAATGATGTGACTTCTATCTGTTTTTACGGACGAAATAGCATCAAAAAGTGGCTGTGGTGTCATAATCATCCCAGCGCCCCCGCCATAAGAATAGTCGTCACACCTTTTGTTGTTGTCAAGCGAAAAATCTCTAATATTAGTTGTCTTTATTTCAAGTAATTTTGATTTTTGCGCGCGAGACAAGATGCTATAATTTAGAGCATCAAACATCTCTGGAAATATAGTTAAAATGTCAATTCTCATAAAAAATATTTCCTTATATCATAACTTCTTTAAGTTTTTCTTTGTTAACAACAATTTTTTTGGCTTTCACATCGACATCTACCAAAATTGTTTTTAAAAAAGGAAAGCTTCTTTTTGCACCACAGTTTAAAATGTTTATAATGTCCGCCCCGCCATAACTTTCTATACTTTCAACTTCGCCAAAATAGTTTTCATTTTCATCTACCACTTTGCACCCAACAAGGTCGTCAATAAGATACTCGTTTTGGTCGGTTTCAAGTTCAGATTTATCAACAAAAATATGCTTGTTTCTAAAAATCTCACATTTTTCAATACTATCAATTTCACATAGCAAAATATAGCCAAATCCCTTATAAAATCTAATAGATTTGACTATATAATTTTGGTGTTCAATCTGCACATTTTTAATTTTTTTCCACGTTTCTTCGTCTTTTAGAAAAAGGTCGAGTTTCATCTCGCCCTTTAGTCCTTGTGGTTTTAGAATTTTTGCAATTTCAACCATTTTATAAAAAAGTTACCTTTTTATTTTAAAAATTACCTTTTTTCCGTCTTTGTAACAAGCGGAATGCAAAATAGACCTTATCGCTTGCGCAACTTTTCCGTTCTTGCCAATAATTTTGCCCACATCTTTTTCATCAACTTCAGCGGTCAAAATAACAGCATTTGGTTCTTCGTTGCACTCAATCGAAATCGCTTCTTTATTCTCTACAAGGCTACTAAGAATGTAATGCAATAATTCTTCCATAATAATCTCCTTGTAAATTACTTTTTAGCGTCTTTCTTTTTTGGAACGATTTTCTTACTTGAATAAGGCTTTGGAGTTTCTGCATAAACACCCGCTTTGACAAGCAATGTTCTTGCTGTTTCGGTAGGTTGTGCGCCCTTGTTAATCCAAGAAAGAGTCTTCTCTGTATCGATTTTCAAATTGTCTTTTTCTACAAGTGGATTAAAATAGCCAAGGCTATCAATAACCTTTCCGTCTCTGCTTGTTCTTGAATCAGCAACGACAACTCTATAGAATGGACTCTTTTTGTCCCCAAGTCTTGTAAGTCTAATCTTAACTGCCATAATTTTTCTCCTTTATAATGTAAAAATATATTTTGACAAATTTTTGTAAAAAACTTGTAAAAACCGAAAATTGATTTGATTTTAAAACATAGCACTTTAAACTAATTTCTTGCTTTTTCTCTTAACAAATTTCTTGTCACCTTATTAAAACACTAACAATAATATGACTAATGTCTTTAAACAAACCCGTTTTTTAGGTCAAAAACGCTTGTTTTCTGTGCCAATTTGTTTTTTTATTAAAATTTCAAGCCTTTAAGTCCGCCCGATTTCATACGCTTCATCATAACTTTTGACTGCTCAAATTGCTTTAAAAGCCGATTAACATCTTGAATTTGAGTTCCGCTTCCGTTTGCAATTCTTCTCTTTTGGCTACCCTTTATTAAGTCTGGATTACGCCTTTCCTTAACGGTCATACTTTGTATGATAGCTTTATTTTTGGCAAGGTCTTTTTCGTCGATTGTTACACCACCAAGTTTGTTACCTAAACCAGGTATCATTCCAACAAGGTCGTTTATGTTGCCCATTTTTTTGAGTTTTTCCATTTGAACAAGATAATCTTCAAATGTAAACGAACTTTCTCTAAACTTCTTTTCAAGTTGTTTTGCTTCTTCTTCGCTCACCGCATTTTGCGCTTTTTCAATCAAAGTTAAAACGTCACCCATTCCCAAAATCCTGGACGCCATACGGTCTGGATAGAATGGTTCAAGGTCATTCAATTTCTCGCCTACACCACAAAATTTTATAGGTTTTCCAACGACCTCGCTAATTGAAAGTGCAGAGCCACCCCTTGTGTCGCCGTCTAGTTTTGTAAGAATGACGCCCGTAATGTCAAGTGTATCGTCAAATGTTTTTGCGACATTGACTGACTCTTGCCCGTTCATAGCGTCAACTACAAGCAAGATTTCTGTTGGGTTGATTTCTTGTTTTAAAGTCTTTAGTTCATCCATTAACTTTTCATCAATAGACAATCTTCCCGCCGTGTCGACAATTAAAGTGTCATACATTTTGCCACGCGCATATTCAATTGCTTGTTTGCATGTCTTATATGGAACTTGCGTGCCTTTTTCGAAAACTTCGACATTTGCATTTTTCCCAACAACTTGAAGTTGGTTTATCGCCGCAGGTCTATAAATATCACACGCAACAAGCATTGGGCGTTTGCCTTGAGATTTAAGTAAGCTTGCCAATTTTCCGCACATGGTCGTTTTTCCGCTTCCTTGTAAACCACACAACATAATAATTGTGGGTGGGTTACTTGCGACTGCGAGTTTGCTATTTGTAGAACCAAGGAGCGTCACAAGTTCGTCACGGACAATTTTAATAACTTGCTGTCCTGGCGTTAAACTTGTCATAACTTCTTGTCCAACCGCCTTTTCAGACACTCGTGCGATGAAGTTTTTTGCCACAAGATAGTTAACATCCGCTTCAAGAAGAGCAACTCGAATTTCGCGCATTGCCTCTTTAATTTCGAGTTCGGTCAACTTTCCCCTATTGGTTAAGTGCGAAAAAATGTGATTAAGTCTCATCGAAAGATTAGAAAACATTGACATTATAGCACCTCCAATATTGATTGAAATTCCTTTTTTGCACGCTCGACATTGTGCCCGCTTTCGTTTTGTAGCAAACCTAACCCTTTTTCAATTTTGGAACGAATAATCTCAAATTTACTTAAAAGTTGCAACTTTTCTTCATAATTTTCAAGAATTTTCTCCGTTCTTCTCACCAAATCGCAAATCGCTTGGCGAGATGAAGAAAACATTGAAGCAATTTCGCTTAGAGACAAATTATCGTCCAAAAACAATTTCAAAGTTTCCCTTTGTTTTTTTGTTAGCAGTTCGCCATAAAAGTCTAGCAATAAACTTATTCTTAAATTTTGTTCTATTTCCATAGGTTACTCGTAAAGCAAAATTACTTTACACAATAAGTATATTTATTTTTTATATGTTGTCAAGTATTTTTTCTTGACTTTTTTAAAAAAAATGCAATATGATTTCTCAAATTGCATCATTTTTTTCATTATATATAGTTATTATATATATATATATTCCTATATCTATATATAACATTTTAAAATCTAGATATGTTTTACAAAATTCCGTCAACAAATGTGCGGGCATCAAATTCTTCCAAGTCGTCAATACCTTCTCCGACACCGATAAAGTAAACTGGAGTGCCAAGTTCCTTTATAATTGGGAAAACAATTCCACCTTTACTTGTTCCATCGAGTTTAGTTAAAACTATGCCATCAATTCCGACCGCGTCACGAAATGCGGAAATTTGGACAAGCGAATTTTGCCCAATTGTTGCGTCAAGAACAATAAAATTGAGTTTCATTGCTTCTGGCCACTCTCTATCTTCAATACGGTTAATTTTTTTAAGTTCTTCCATAAGATTAACTTTTGTATGAAGCCTACCCGCCGTATCAACAATCAAAACATCTGTTCCCTTTGCTTTCGCACTTTTAATCCCGTCAAAAACAACCGCTGATGGGTCTGCACCTTCGTCGTGCTTTATAAGACGAACATCAGCGCGCTTAGACCATTCACCAAGTTGCTCACTTGCAGCCGCCCTAAAAGTGTCGCCCGCGACAAGTGTAACCGACTTCTTTTTTGACTTAAAATAGTTTGCAAGTTTTCCAATGGTAGTTGTCTTTCCAACGCCATTTACGCCGACGACGGTGATAATTAAAGGATATTGATATTCTTCTTTTTCTGTTTCAGTCAAGACTTCGACCAAAATATCCTTCATAAGTTCCCTTGCTTGGTCTTTTTTATAGCAATGTTTTTGAAGAATTCTATTTTTCAAACTTTTTATAATCTCTTGCGTTGTTTCAACACCCATATCGCTCGATATGAGAGCATATTCAAGGTCATCATAAAACTCTGCATCAATATCCCCGCCTCTAAAAACAGCGTTAAGTTTAGTCATAAGAGCGTCTTTCGTCTTTTTTAGCCCCGACTTTAATTTAGAAAAAAATCCCATCTTTTAGTCCTTTTGAAATGATAAATTAAAGAAGTTATTTTATTTTGCTATATTCTTTATATAAAAGTCGCCAAATTTAATTAACGCTCTTTAATCCACTCTACTTTTTGTTACTTTATTTTTTTTATTTATACTTATTATTTTTAATGTTTTTTTAAAAATATTTTTTTTGTTACTATTGCAACTTTTTATGTTTTTACACTTTTACACTTCTTTAACAAATTTGAAGCGTTTTCATTAAAAAACGCCCCAAAAATATGTTAATTTGCTTGTTTTTGCTTATCCTGTTCAGTAAGTTTAACAGCGTCCGCAAGTTTAACTGAAACAATTTTACTTACGCCTGGTTCTTCCATAGTAACGCCATAAAGTGCGTCAGTCAACATCATTGTTGGTTTTCTGTGCGTAATGACAATAAATTGGGTGTCATTAGAAAAGTTTTTAAGATATTGCGCAAACCTTGAAACATTTGTATCGTCAAGCGCTGCTTCGATTTCGTCAAGCAAGCAGAAAGGCATTGGACGAAGTCTTAAAATCGCAAACAAAATCGCAATCGCTGTAAGTGCTTTTTCCCCACCACTTAAAAGGGTGATGCTTTGCAACTTTTTCCCAGGTGGTTCAGCGACAATTTCAACACCAGCTTGAAGTGGGTCCTCGCTTTCAGTAAGTTCGAGTTTTGCGTTTCCGCCACCAAAAAGTTCACGGAAACTCTTTGAAAAGTTGGCTTGAATTTTAGCAAACTCGCTATCAAAACGAGTAATCATTTCTTGAGCCAAGTCGCTTATAATTTTTTGAAGATCCTCTTTTGCCGTAGTCAAGTCTTGAGCTTGCGCGCTCAAAGTCTCATATCTTTCCATAAGCTCCTTGCAGTCCTCAATTGCGTTAACATTGATATATCCAAGTTTTGAAATCTCTTTTTTGAGCTTATTTATATCAATCATTCCTTGTTTTACATCAAAATCTTCCACTTTAAATTCAAGGCAAGAAGCATATGTAAGTTCATAATCTTCAAAAATTTTTTCTTGCATTGTCTCGATGTCTGTGTCGACTTTTGTAAGTGCGGACGACTGTTGATATTTCTTTTCTTGAACAACACTAATTTCGGTCATTAGGCGCGCTTTGTCTTCGTCAAGTTTTTTAATCTCTTCTTGCAACGTCTTTTTCTCGCTGTCAAGCCCAGAAAGCTTCTCACGTCTATTTGAAATCTTACCCTTTAATTCGTCATCATCAACTTGGTCGATTTGATTTTGAACAAGAAGTTTCGCGTCGTTAAACTTTCTTGTAACGGCGTCAAGTTGAGATTTCAAATCAACGATATTAAAATCGCATTGCTTAATATAATCATCAAGTCTTGCCATCTCCGCATCGACATTGGTAAGTTCGCCTTCGCAAGATGTTTTTTCAACTTTAAGTTCGGTTATTTCGTTTTGAAGTTCATCCCTATCTTTTCTTAAACTTGCAAAAAGTTTTTGATTATTCTCAATTTCTTGCGAGCCGTCAAGCGACAAATCAACATCTTTTTCGGAACTATTTAAAGCCTTTGTGATAACCTCGATTCTTGTCGAATAATCAAGTCTTTCTTGCGACAATGAAATGCGTTCTTTTGAAAGTTCATCAACATAGACTGAAAGTTGTTCATAATTTTGATTTTGTTTTGCAGACTCAACTTGCGCGACAACTAAATTATCTTGATATGTCGAGTTTTTAGAGATAAGGTCGTTCAATTTTATGTCAAGGTTCGCTTTTTCGGTCTTTGTTTGCTCTAATTCGCGCGACAATTTAATAATTTGTGTGTTTAGAGATTCAATTTCGTTGTCACGAGTTAAAAGGTTTGATGTGACAGCCTTTTTACTACCGCCACTGATAGAACCTTGTGGGTTAACGACATCGCCATCAAGAGTGACAATTCTAAAAGAAAATCCCGCTTGTTTTGCAAGGCTAACAGCAGTGTCGGTGTTGTCAACAATAACCGTCCTTCCAAGCAAACTCTCAAAAATACTTCTTAAAGACAAATCATATTTTATGACATTACTTGCGACGCCAAACGTCTTATTTCGTCTAAGAAGTAATTGCTCGGAATCGCTTAAAAGCCTAACTTTCATAGAAGTTATAGGAAGGAAAGTTGCACGCCCATAATTGTTGTGTTTTAAGTAGTTAATAAGGAATTTTGCGTCCTCTTCATTCTTTGTAATGACATCCTGAACGGCACCGCCAAGCGCAACTTCAATAGCAGTTTCAAATCCACTAGGAATAGTCATACTGTTTGCTACAATGCCAACAATTTTCGATCCAAGTTCCCTTTGCGTTTTGCTATCTTGCATAAGACGCTTAACAGAATAATTAAACCCGTCATAGTCGCGTTGCATATCTTCGACAACACGCTTTTTGTTTTGCAAAATTTGAATATTGGACGAAATTTGGCTGATCTTTTCGTTAATTTCACGAACCCTTATGTAGGAAGAGTCAAGTTGCTCTTGAATTTTCTCCGCTTCAACTTCCAAATTGTCATATCTATTTTGTGCGTCTTTTGCAGTTTTCAAAGCAAGTTCAAGTGCAGATTCTTTTTCCTTTATCCTTTGTTGCAAGGAGTAAATCTTCTCGTCAAGGTCGGTTATGTTTGCCATATAGGCGTCTTTTTGAGCGTTTAATGCGGACAAATTTGACTTAATATCTGTCATCTTTGACAACTCGTCAATCATTTCTTTTTGCTTTTTTGTCGCTTCGTCTTCAGCGCCCGTGAGTTCATCAACAATCTTGAGATATTTTTCGGTTAAAGTTTCAAGTCTTGCACAAATTTCATTATATTTTTGTTGTTTTTCTACTCTTTTTGAAGTACAAATGTCAATCGCTTTTAGCGAATTATCTTTGTTTAACAACTCTTTTTCATAGTCATTTTTAAGGTTATCTCGCTCGTTTTCAAGGAATTTCAAACGTTCTCTTACAACATTTGTTTCGCCCGCACGCTTTTCGAGTTCGACCGTGAGTTCCAAAATTTCGTCGTTCAAAATTTGCAAATTTCTATCAATTTGCCCCACTTGCTCCATTTTGCTGTCATAGTCAAAATTCATTTTGTCAAGTGTACTTTGCTTAACATTTATCTCTTCCTCGTAGCCGTCAATTTTGCTTTGAATTTCTTGTTTTACGCTACTTGCGTTCTCATATTGGTTAACATAAACATTAACTTCAAGTGTTTTAAGTTGTTCCTTAAAACCTAGATAAAGTTTAGCATTTTCCGCTTGTTTCTTTAAAGGCCCTAATTGTTTTTCTTGCTCGGCTAAGACGTCTAAGGCGCGGTTTAGGTTTTCTTGAGTTCTTTCAAGTTTTCTCTCCGCTTCAACCTTTCTTTGCTTAAATTTTGCAATGCCCGCCGCTTCTTCAAAAATGGCACGCCTATTTTCAGGCTTTGCACTAATAATTTCTTCGACCTTACCTTGCCCTATAATAGAATAGCCTTCCTTACCTATACCCGAATCGTGAAGAGCGTTTGTGATATCTTTCAACCTACAAGGTGTGCCGTTAATAAGATATTCACTTTCGCCCGAGCGATATAACTTTCTTGTAAAAGCGACTTCGTCAAAGTTTAGGTCAAACATTCTACTTGTATTGTCAAAAAATAGCGAAACTTCGCAATAAGACATACTTTTACGCCTTTCCGTGCCGTTAAAAATGACATCTTGCATATTGCTACTACGCAAAAGTTTGGTGCTTTGCTCACCAAGCACCCATCTAATCGCGTCCGAAACATTGGATTTCCCGCACCCGTTTGGTCCTACAATACCTGTAATTCCGCTATCAAACTTTATTTCCAATTTGTCGGCAAAAGACTTGAAGCCGACAAGTTCTATCTTCTTAAAATTCAATTTTCTAGTCCTTTTATTTGAGAATTTTGTCTAAGAGTTTCTCATTCTCAAGAGCCAATTTCGCGCACTCAAGTTGCGCAGTCTTTTTGTTTAGCGACCTGCTTCTTGCAACAAAAAAGTCGTTTATGTACACCTCGCTACAAAACTCACCCGCCACCATTGGGTCTTCGTAAGTAAAGTATACAAGATTGGCTCCTTTCTTTTTTTGCACCCTTTCTTGAAGAAGTGATTTGTAATCAATTTCCGCTTTCTTTATGCTTGCTTTGGGATCAATAAAACGCAAAATAAATCTACTTGCCTTATCTATTGAACTGTCCAAATAAATTGCCCCAACAATACTTTCGAAAAGGTCTTCCTTTATCGGTTTTGCCAAATTTTGATTTTTAAAACTACTCCCTAAAAGTAAAAACTTGTCCAATTTTTGTTCTTCAATTATTTTTGACAAACTATCCGTATTTACAAGTTTCGCACGCCACTTTGAAAGTTGTCCTTCTTCCACGTCGTAATTGTTAAAAAGTTCCCTTGCAATGACAAAATTCAATATCGAATCGCCCAAGTATTCTAAGCGCTCGTTACTTTTTTCGTTATGCTGATTTGCGTACGACGAGTGTGTGAAAGCGGTTATCAAAAGAGACTTGTCTTTAAAGCAATAATGAATGATTTTTTCAATTTTCTTTGTATCAATCTCCGCCATTTAGATCTCCTAATAAGGCTACTTGAGTCTCAATTGATTTGCACAAATTAAAATTCGCCAAAGTTTTTACTTGTAAAATCGACTTTTCAAACGCCAACGCATCACTCGCGCCGTGTCCCTTAACAATCAATTTTTTCACACCAAGGAACGCCGCTCCGCCATAGTTGCTGGTGTTAAAAGTGTTCTTCAAATTTTTAAAAGTACGCTTCATAAACAATGCACCGATTTTTGCCATAAAGGAATTTTGAATACCTTTTTTAATTTCACCCAAAACCATTGATGCTGTACCTTCGACGCTTTTTAGTAAAATGTTGCCGTCAAAGCCGTCCGCCACCACTATGTCGTATTTCCCGCTTAGGAAATCACGCGCTTCCATATTCCCAACAAAATTTATTGGAGCAGACTTTAAAAGTTCAAAACACTCATGACTAAACTGATTACCCTTTTTGTCTTCAACGCCAATGTTAAGTAGCGCGACGCGTGGATTCTCTATATTTAAATACGCCTTAGCGTAGCAAGTCGCCATAATTGCAAAATGTGCAAGGTTTATTGGCTTACAGTCAATGTTTGCGCCCGAGTCAATAAGAAGAACTTTTCCGCCATTTGCAGTCGGAAGGATAGGACAAAGGGCTGGACGAGAGATATTTTTTATGCGTCCTATTTTTAAAATTGCGCCCGTCAAAACCGCTCCCGTACTCCCGCACGATACAAGCCCAACGACATCTTTATCTTCTTTCAACCTTTCATATGCACGAACAAGGCTCGAATCTTTCTTCTTTCTAACCGCTTCGGTTGGTGACTCTGTGTTATAGATAATTTGTGTAGCTGGACAAATTTCAACTTGCTTTTCGTTGTAGTCGAGATTAGACAAAATATGTTTAATTTCTTCTTCCACTCCGCACAAAACAACGGTCAAATCTTCGTTTTCGTTTATTGCTTTTACACTTCCTTCAACGGCAACTTTTGCCCCCAAATCACTCCCGTGGCAGTCTACTACAATCTTCATTTTTTCTCCTACTATCAAAACTTTATGGGTTTTATCCCCACAAAGAATACACCTATATCATTATAATACGAGATATTATACTATATATTGTGGAAATTTCAAAACAAAAATTGCATCAAAACGCCAAAAAATTTGAAATTAGACGAATTATGCTTTCTTTTATAAAATATTGTCTTACAACAAAAGTAAAATAAGCATAACTTTCCGCGATTTAGACAAAAAAAAGAACATATTAACCTAAGAGTCAATATGTTCAAAGTTTATCGCTTATTTATCCTTTTTTTTCTAATTTTTTTATGTAATTTTCGCCCACAACTAGCGTCCCAAAATCAACCAAATTAAATGTATTTCTAATGTTTAAAGCGATGTTTTTTGATCTCAAATATTTTATGCAGTCAGGATGAAGAACTTTCGCTCCAGATTTGGCCATTTTGTACATTTCGTCGTATGTCATAATATCAATTTTTTTAGCAAGTTTTGTAAAATTTGGGTCAGCGTCAAAAACGCCGTCTACATCGGTAAAATTTTCATATTTTTGCGCACTCGCAAGATTTGCAACAACAGCACCAGTAATGTCAGACCCGCCCCGCGAAAAAGTCTTAATTTCCCCTTTTTTAGTCCGACCGTAAAACCCCGCAATAACATAATAACCGTCATCTGAAACAAGTTTATCAAAAAGAATTTTGCTTTGTTTTAAATTAACTCGCCCGCCATTTGACATTATCATAAATTGGCTTGGGTCAATAAATTTTCTATGCAAAAATTTTGCAATAATTATCGCTGAAAGATATTCTCCGCGTGACAAAATATAGTCGTAATTTGGGTCAAAGTTAAGATTCATCTTTATTGCGCCAAACTCTGCGTCCAAGTTAACATTGACACCCAAATCAGTTGCTATTTCAATGTATCTTTCCTTAATTTTATTGAATGGTTTACTAAAATCCAATCTTTTTGAAGCTCTATCAAAGCACTCAATTAAAAGGTCAGTTATTTTTTCGTCGTTACCGAACCTTTTCCCTGGTGCCGAAACAACAACAAAACGCCTTTCAAGTTTGGACGCAATTTGCTCGACGTGACGAATTTCTTTACTACTGGCAAGTGATGTTCCACCAAATTTTGATACAAAAGTATTCATATTACTCCTTTTAGTTCTTTAAATCAAACACAACTAAGTTTACAAGTTTAAAAGGTTCACAAAATTTTCAAACTTTTTAAAATAGAAAAAAGTGTATTGATTTTTTGCATTTTAAAACATATGCAACAATAAGCATTTATTATTCTTCAATTAAATCAATTTGACTTTTATTTTGCACTTTAAAATCAAGTTTTGCACTTTCATCTTTAGAACTATCTTTCTTTTAAAAGGTCTTGCATTGAATATAATCCCTTTTGCTTCTCTTTTAAAAACCGCATTGCGTCAAGTGCTCCGCGTGCAAAAATTTCACGGCTATATGCTGTATGAGTGATTTTTATAGAGTCGTTTTCACCAAGAAAGAAAACTTCGTGCTCACCCACAATTCCACCACCACGCAAAGAATGGACCCCTACCTTATTAGCCATTGGCGGTCTTTTTGTTTCGGTCGTAAGAGCCAAAATTTTGTTTGTTTCAACAATTTTTTTTGCAATCATAATTGCCGTTCCGCTTGGCGCGTCTTTCTTTTTGTTGTGGTGCGTCTCAACTATTTCAATATCATAATTTTTTAGTTTCTCAGTCGCATGCGCTACCAAATCGCATAAAACTTGCACCGCAACACTTAAATTGCTAGACATAAAAATAGGAATATATTTACTTGCAAATTCGACCTTTCGTTTGTCGCTTTCACTCAGCCCCGTAGTCGCTAAAATTAAAGGCACACGCCTATCTAGACAAAAATTCAATACTTGATTTAATGCGCTCGGATTTGAAAAATCAATTACACCATTGCACTTTTTTATCATAAATAGGTCACCAAAAATCTTTAATTTGTCATCATTTAATACAAAATTGCTTTTATGTAAAATTTGCTCTTTATTTTGAGCAACCAGATCAACTCCGCCCGCGAAATCGAAATCAGGTGATTTTAAGACTTCCGAATAAACCATCTGCCCCATTTGACCAAAAAAACCATTTATTGCAACTAACATACTTTTCCCTTTTGTTTTTTTTATGAAAAAACAAACAAAAAAGTGAAAATGTTACAATAAATGGTTTTCAATTAAAAAGTTCTTAATTTTAACGATATAAAAATATATAAATTTTTAACAAAGTTTTAAAACACCTATTTCTCTTTTAACTCTTCCATATCACTTTCAAGCAAATTTTCAAAACTACTATCAAGTGGTAAAAGTGGAAGGCGAAGGAGATTTTCGCATAAATTCATTTTACTACAAACAAATTTTACTGGCGTTGGATTGACTTCAACAAAAAGGTCTTTATTGATTTTAAGCAACTTATTGTGCATTTTAAGCGCAGACACAAAATCACACGACAAACACTTTTGCGTAACAAACCTAACTTCTTTTGGATAAGCGTTTGCCGTGACACTTATAACCCCCGAGGCGCCCAAAGTCATAAAAACGTAATTTAAACTGTCATCGCCCGAATAAACCGCCATTTTATCCCAGAGCCTACTACACAAATCAACCATTTGCGAAATATTACCGCTTGCTTCTTTAATACCCACAATGTTAGGAATTTTTGACAATTCTTCCGCCGTCTGTGGAAGAATATTTACACCCGTTCGCCCAGGGACATTGTAAACTATAATTGGAATATTAACTGCATTTGCAATTTTTTCGTAATGCTTAACGAGCCCTTTTTGGGTGCATTTGTTGTAATATGGCGTCACGATAAGCAAACCATCCGCGCCTTCCTTTTCCGCTAATACGCTCATATCAACTGCAGATTTTGTGGAATTAGCGCCCGTTCCAACAATAAATTTTGCTTTGCCCGCAATTTGCTCTTTTGCAAAACGCATTATCTTTATTTTTTCATCCATCGTCAAAGTCGCAGGTTCGCCCGTCGTGCCAAGCACAACAATTGCGTCAGTTTTTGCGTCAAGTTGCAAGTTAATTAAACGCTTTAAAGCGTCAAAACCCACATTCCCGTCCTTTGTAAAAGGCGTTATTAAAGCAACCGCCGAGCCTTTAAACAAATATTTCATTTATTCTCCTTTTATTCGTTTTATGAAAATCATTTGAAATTTTCTACTAATAACGCTACTATTACTAAGTTAAAAAGTATTTATCACGCCCAGATAAACACTACAAAATTTAAAATAAAATAATTAAAGTTTTTCTTTATTTTTTAAAAGTTCTTGCAAAATTTGGACTGCGTTTGTGCCAGCTCCTTTTCTGATATTGTCCGCTACAACAAAGATGTTTAGTCCATATTTGACCGAATAATCTCGCCTAATTCTTCCAACAAAAACTTCGTCCCTATCCACGCAATTTATAGGCATTGGATAAAGATTTTTTGAAATGTCATCAACCACAATCAAGTTTTCAAAACTTGCAAAATCGCGTTTAACTTGCTCAATGTCAAAATCATTTTCGAGTTCAACATTTATACTTTCGCTGTGGCAATCAAAAACGGGAACACGCACCGTCGTTGCGGTAATTGGAAGGTCAGGTCTATGCAAAATTTTTCGTGTTTCAAAAATCATTTTTTGTTCTTCTTTTGTGTAACCATCATCCAAAAAATCGTCGATTTGTGGCAAAACATTATTAAAAATTGGATGAACAAATTTTTTAGGTGCAATGCCTTTTATTCCATTCTCCAAATCTTCTGTTCCGCGTTGCCCCGCGCCCGACACCGCTTGATAGGTCGAATAAACGACCCTTTTAATTCCATACTTTTCGTCCAAAACCTTTAAAGGTAAAACCGCTTGAATTGTCGAACAATTTGGGTTTGCTATCACCTTCGAAGGTAATAATAAATCTTCTTTATTTACTTCTGGGACAACCAAAGGCACTGTTTTTTCTTGTCTAAACGCGCTTGAATTATCAATAACTATTGCTCCATAAGACGCAAAAATAGGTGCAAAAATGCGAGATATTGTGCCACCCGCAGAAAAAAGAGCATAGTCAATCTTTTTATTTTTTATATTTTTTTCGTCAAGCAACTCGACGACATAATCTTTATTAAAAATGCTTACAACTTTCCCCGCACTTTTTTTAGACGCAAAAAGGTAAAAATTGTCCGCTTTAATATTTCTTTCTTGTAAAACTTTAATGATAATTTGCCCCACCTTTCCAGTGGCGCCAACTATAGCAATATTCATTTTAACTCCTTTAAGAAAGTCTCACAAAAGATTGTATTCGCCTATTATCAAAAAGTGTTACTTATTTACAAAAAAACAAGACCCATTTTTGAGCCTTGTTTTAAAATCTTAATTTAGTTACAAAAAATTGTGTTATATCTTTAATTTTTACTTTTATTAAAAACTAAAAAATCAAAAAATTTTAATAATTTTCTAGTTTATAGCTATTTGATTAAACTTTTTATATAGTTTTCCACATAAAAAGATGTGTTTACGAGCGAAGAAAAATTCAATTTTTCATCAGGCAAGCCTATATTTTCCACTTGAAAAGATAAAATCAAAGCGTTCATCTTTTTACTCCTTTTCAAGGCTTCTCCAATATCGCTTGTTAATTCATATTCTGATGCGTCCCTATGAAGAGAAGGATTTGCCTTGTTCATTTCATCTAAAAGCGTTGAATCTTTATTTGTAAAACCCGAAATTTCGTCATAGCAAACACATTCAATGTTGCTTAGTTTCGCGTTGTCTTTTATATTCTCGAATTGCGTTTTTAGTGTCTTTAAGTTGTTTGACAAAAGGTCAAAATTGACAAAGCCACTATTGGAATTTACATCGACGAGTCTAGAAAAAACCGTTTGATTATCGTCAAGATTTATTATTCCTTGCTTAAAAGTTGCTACAAAATTTGCAATTGTATTGCTTGACAAAACAAGTGTCTGATTGATTTGTCGTGTGCATTTTAGAAGTAAGCTTGGATAAAACTTTTTGTTTTGCTCATAGTAAAATTTTACAAGCCTTTTTAATTCTAAAAGTGGCATAAAACTTGTAAAAGTTATTTCGTTTTTGTATTCGTTATTAAAAACATATCCGCTATAGAAGCTGTTGATTTTAGCGTCTCCAATTTTACTCAAAAGGTCGACCAAAAGTTTTAGACCTAAATTATTTTTTGACTTTTCATTCTCATAGATTGTAAGCTTAAAAGTCTTTAATTCAAAGGAATTTGTCAAAAAATATTTGTCGTTAGAACATTTTGCAACACATTTAAAAGTTGTAGGAGACGACAAAAAAACGCCTTCTTTTTCGTTTGCAGTTAGTTCAATAATTTTTGAAGAGTTAAAAGTCTTGCCTTCAAAGATTTTATAAACTCCCGCAACTTTTTTAAAAATAAAGACCGCTTGAATTTTTTTGCAACTTTTAAGAGCGTGCAATGCAATAGCAACGCCCCCTAAACTTTTCGCGCAAAGTGGAGCGCGATTTGACAAGACGAAGTCTCCATTACGAACAAGTTTTCCACTCCAAAAATTAAAGTCAAACCATTTTTTTTCTGGACTTCGCACACAAAAATCAAGGCGAACAAGAAGAGTCGTTTTTTCTTCTTCACCCTCGTCTTTTATTACGACATTTGACACTTGGTCAATAGAAAATTTGAGCCCGTTTTGTTTTGCAAAAGCCATCAAATAATTTTGGAGGCTCTCTTCTTCATCCCCAACAACTTTTGCGTGAAATAACTCATCAAAATATTGATAAACACTTTTTTCTTCTAAGTTTTCCATAAAAATCCCTATCTTTAAAATATAGAAATTAGAGCAAAATTTAAAAACAATTTGAGGATTTACGCTCACAAAATGTCTTTAAGAGTTTAATTTGTAAAAAAGGTCAACTTTTTAGCAATATAACACGCCATTATAAACTAAAACCATATAATTCAAAAAAGGAGAAGAATTTACAATTCTCCCCCATTTTTTCTTAGTTTGCTCTATAAATTACTTGCTTTCTTTTTCTTTGCTCTTTTTTGCGACAACTTCTCTTCCGTCATAATAGCCACACTCTTTGCAAACTGTGTGTGGACGGATTGAAGCCTTGCAATGTGGGCATGAAACAAGTGTTGGAGCGGTTGCTGTCCAATTAGCTTTTCTGCTATCTCTTCTTGCTTTACTTACCTTTCCCTTTGGTACTGCCATTTTATCTATCTCCTATTTTTTATTTTACTAAACGGATTTTCTTCTTGCCTTTCCAATTCTTTTTCTATTTCCTCGCAATTACAAGTGTAAAGGTTTTTATTTTTTCCGCAAACGGAACACAATCCCTTACAATCTTCTTTGCAAAGAAGTCTACTGGAAAGTTTAAGAAGCAAGTTGTCTAAAAGTGGTTCATCTAAATTGACGCAACCTTGCAAAATAAGATAATCTTCGCTATCGTGCGAGTCATAACTTTCTACAAAGTTTTCGTCAATATCAAACTCAAAATCTTTTTCAAACTCGGTGCCACAGTTGTCGCACAAGCAAAGAAGTTTCACCATAGCCTTTGCATCAAGATATAGGTGGTCATTGAGATACTTCATCGTCCCTGCGACCTTTACATCGCTTATGGGCTTGCAATTTCTATCCGCCAAAACATCTTGTTCAAGCGCACACGAAATTTCAAATGGTTGCTCAACGCCTTCGTTAGCCTTCGCTTTAAGAATATTCAACAACATAGCATAACTATAATACAAGTTTTTTGCCTAGTTGTCAATGGTTTTTAAGCGACTTTTTAAAGAAAAGTTTGCCTAAATGAAAAAAGCCTTTCATATGAAAGACTCCTTTTTCATTCCACTTGGTGGGCAGGGATGGATTCGAACCATCGAAGGCTTAGCCGACGGATTTACAGTCCGTTGCATTTGACCGCTCTGCAACCTACCCAAATGTCGCAGTAGCTGGTGGATATAACATCCTGATGGACATTATACTGGGTGGAAGGCTACTGCGACTGGAGCTAGTGGTCGGAATCGAACCAACAACCGGCTGATTACAAATCAGCTGCTCTACCATTGAGCCACACTAGCATATATAAACCGTTTGGTGCCTTGGGGCGGAATCGAACCACCGACACGGGGATTTTCAGTCCCCTGCTCTACCGACTGAGCTACCAAGGCCTGCGGGTTTACGATTATAAAAATCGTAATGGCGACTTGGAAGAGACTCGAACTCTCGACCTCCGCCGTGACAGGGCGGCGTTCTAACCAACTGAACTACCAAGCCATATGTAAACCCAAAGCAACCGCAAACCCGCGAAAGAAACTTTGGTGGGCCTTCAGGGACTTGAACCCCGGACCGACCGGTTATGAGCCGGTTGCTCTAACCAACTGAGCTAAAGGCCCCTTTTGCATTTATTGTGGTCGGGGTGGAGAGACTCGAACTCCCGGCCCCATGGTCCCAAACCACGTGCGCTACCAACTACGCCACACCCCGCTAATAAATGCTCTTAAATCTTACAATAATATAAAAGAAAAGTCAACAATTTTTTATGATTTTTTTTATTTTTTTTAAAAAATTTTTTTTGACCTAAAATTTTGCCCTGTTTATAACGATTTTCACGAAGTCTACACCCTATTTTTTCTCCGCTTTTGATTTTATAGTCTTTACTTTAGAAATAAAATGTCATTTAACATAACTTTTTTACTATCTATACCTTACCTCTCACTTTATGTCTAAAAAGACAAAATTTGACAATCTTTTCTATTCCCCCCCTTCAAAAATACTTTATCCTATTTATAGAAGTTTTGATAACCTATCAAAATTCGATTTTTGGTAAAAAATTAAACAATATTTAAAAAAAGGAGCAAAAAATGGATATAAAGTACCGAAATTATAACAATGTCTTGTACGTTATGTTGATTGGCGAACTCGACGAGCATACTGCAAAATATACAAGCAAAACACTAGACGACCTTTTTGCGTCAACTATTTCAAGGCAAATTATCATAGACCTAAGCGAAATGAAATTTATGGACTCGACAGGAATTGGAGTTTTGATTGGCAGGTATAAAAAAATGAAAGCAAAGGGCGTGAGTATATTTATTTCTAATCCGTCCTACCACGCTGAAAAAATTTTCAAACTAACTGGGCTATACGAAATTATGCCAAAAATATCTTAAAGGAGAGAAAAAATGAAAGAAATTAACAAAATGGAACTTAAATTTAAAGCAATTAGCGAAAATGAATCTTTTGCGCGCGCGTCAGTCGCTGGATTTTGCTTGGGACTAAACCCTACAATGGACGAACTAACCGACATTAAAACAGCAGTTTCCGAAGCAGTCACAAATAGTATTGTTCACGCCTATCCAACGGATAAAAAGGGCGAAGTTACGCTTTCAGTTACAATTTTTGAAGGAAATTTACTCAAAATCGAAATTCGCGACTACGGTGTCGGAATAAAAGATGTCGAAAAAGCAAAACAACCATTTTTCACAACTAAGCCAAACGAAGAACGAAGCGGAATGGGATTTACAGTTATGGAAAGTTTTATGGACAGTTTAACTGTTAAAAACGAAAAAACAGGGGGCGTTTTGGTTGAACTAACCAAAAAAATAGAGAGCGAAAATGAAAAGATGAAAAAACTCGGTTAAAGGAAGGTTATAATGCTAGAATATGATGAAACATTAAGCCTTCTTAAAAAAGCAAAGGCTGGCGACGAAAACGCTAAAAATTTACTCATCGAAAACAACTCCCCGCTTGTCAAAAGTATCGTAAAAAGATATAAAAATAAAGGCGTTGAGTACGAAGATTTGTATCAACTCGGATGCGTCGGATTTACGAAGGCGATAAATAATTTTGATGAGTCATTCAATGTAAAATTCTCCACCTATGCCGTCCCTATGATTGCAGGCGAAATAAAAAGATACTTGCGCGACGATGGAAGCATCAAAGTTTCCCGCTCAATTAAAAGTAGATACTATCAAATTCAAAAATATATTGACGAATGTAAGGCGCAAAACAAAGAAACGCCTTCAACTCAAGAATTGTCAAAAGTTTTTGAAATTGACGAGCAAGAATTGATGTTCGTTTTAGAATCCGCCCGTATGCCAGTTTCCATTTACGACTCGCTGGATAAAGAGTCCGCGTCTGGACAAATGGTGCTTGATAGGCTATCAAAGGGCGACGAAAGCGATGAAAGAATTGATAGAATAGTTTTGACCGATATGATAAAAACACTCGACAATAAGGACAAAAAACTTATTCTCCTAAGGTTTTATAGAGACAAGACACAAAGCGAAGTCGCAAAAATCTTAGGCGTTTCACAAGTGCAAGTAAGTCGACTTGAAAACAAGATTCTTAAAAAAATGCGTGCCAAACTTGGTGGCTAGTTGGCACAAAATTTGTCACTTTTTGACCTAAAAACGCTCTATGTGTCCTTAAATTGATTTCTTGTTTAATTAAATTACTTTTCTCCACTTTACTCTTTTTACCTTTTTATAAATTCACTTTTTTAAAATTGATTTTTTTTAGATTTCTGATTTTGTAATTTTTGATTTAGGCTTAGATTATGATTAAAGTTTAGAATTAGATTGAAATTAAAATTGAGATTAAATTGAGATTAAATTGAGATTAAATTGAGATTAAATTGAGATTAAATTGAGATT
>CALBHW010000034.1 GCA_937893125.1 uncultured Clostridia bacterium | reverse complement strand
TATTGTAGTGGTTTAACAAGTATAACGATACCAGATAGTGTGACGAGTATAGGGAATTGTGCTTTTTCTGGATGTAGTGGTTTAACAAGAATAACAATTGGTTCAGGTGTAACGAGTATAGGGTGGTCTGCTTTTTCTGCTAGTTCAAAACTTACAAGTATAACATTTGCTGATACAAGTAAAACTTGGACCGCAAACTCTCAGACAATTTCAGTGACTGACCCGACACAAAACGTAACTTATCTTACTTCAACCTATAGAGTGTATTCTTGGACTAAGAATGTTTAATAAAATACAAAAAAAGTACGGGAGACCGTGCTTTTTGTGTTTATGATTAAGTTTATTGTGGATAAATATTTTATGTATACATACTATTTTGTAAATAAATTTTTTTATGTTTGTTTTTTAATATATTTGCACTTTATTGCTAACTTTTTAAATTATAAATCAATGTTTAATAACCATATAATTTTGAGAATAAACATTCTAATTATCTAAAAGTTTTTTGTATTAAATGTGAATGTCGATTGTTTTGTTGAACTCAATTTGTTCATATTTGACGCCACAAAGGTCAAACATTCGTTTTGACGCGATGACTGAGTCGGTGTGGGCATATTTGTCGGACAAATAGACAACTCTTTTTATTCCGCTTTGGATAATGAGTTTTGAACATTCGTTGCAAGGGAAAAGGTCGACATAAATTGTTGCACCAGAAAGTGTGTCTCGCGAACCTTTATAGTTTAAAATTGCGTTAAGTTCGGCGTGGCAAACGAAGAAATACTTTGTGTCAAGGTTGTCGCCCGCGCGCTTCCAAGGGAAGTCCTTGTCGCTGTAACCATTTGGTGCGCCGTTGTAGCCAATAGATAAAATTCTATTGTCGCGACTTACAATGCACGCTCCGACTTGTGTAGAAGGGTCTTTACTTCTTAGTGACGACAATTTTGCAACTGCCATAAAATATTCGTCCCACGATAAATAATCTTTTCTTTCGTCCATAGTATTTATATGATAAAGTTTAAAACCAAAAAAGTCAAACATATATAACAGAAAAAATATATTTGTGAAATATCTCTATAATTTGAGTAAACATTTAAATGCAACAATTTTTATGGATAACCCACAAATTTTGATAAAGAGTATAAAAAAATTAAAAACAAAAAGTCTAAATTTTACCAAAAAATTGACAGATAAAGAGATTTTAAGACTAGAGTAGCACAAAAATGGACAAATTGGTTAAAATTAGGTGCATTAGTCTTTAAAATATGTTATAATAATTATATTAAGAAGCAAAACTATGCATTTTATGACATTTTTAGTTAAAAAAAGTGAAAAATGAGGGCAATTTTTGCAAAAAAAAAGGCTAGAAAAGTTAAATTATGCTAAAATGGCTGATTTTTTTAAGAAAACAACAAATTTGAGAACAAAAGGTGGACAAAATGAAATTTTTAAAGTGGATTTTTGATTTTGAAAATAGGCACTATATGGACGCGGTGCGCTATGAAAAACACGGAAAATTATCGCGAATTTTAGCGATGGTTTTTGCACCTATTGTTATGGCATTTGGGATTGGGTGCATTTATTTTGTTGCCACGCAAGATTTTAATCCAATTCTTCAGTTTTTTGCGCTTATTGTTGCTTTGCTTGTGGCTGTTGCGTGTGTGGAATTTTGTTTTACGTATAGCATTTTTGGGTTTCGCTCATTTGTGTCGGGGTCGCTTGAAAAGATGCTAAATAAAAGAAAAGACAAGAAAAATAAGGCAAAAGAGCAATCTGTTGTAGGGATGCAAAATGAAAATTTAAGCCAAGGTGAAAACCTTTCACAAAATACGCAAAATTGTGACGCGGGTAGTGAAACGATTGTCGTGAAAGATGAAAATAATCAAGGCTCACAAACTGATACTGCAACGACAAAAGACCAAGAAACAACAAATGAAAAGGTTGTGTCAGAAAGTCAAGACTTAGAAAAAACTGAGCCAAAAAAGAAAAGTGCTTCAAAATGGCTTGACCTTGCTGTCGGAATTTATTGTTTAGTTTTTGCACTTGCGGGAATTGCTGGGGCGTTTGTAGTTTTCTTTATTGGGCTTGACGGGACGCTTTAAAAACGAGAGATTTTTTGCTAAAAAACATAAAAAATATCAACAAATTTTTTAAAATAATAAAAGGGAGTTTTTTCTTCCTTTTTTTTGGTAGAATAAAACCCCCAGATAGTGAAGTGACTCCTACGGGGTTCACTTCATTCACTGGTGGAATTTTCGCAAGTTAAGTTGGGACTTATACATAAACAAATTGATTTACAAACAAAGAGAGTAAAAAAATACCACATTGCTTTTTAGATAAAAAGAAATAAGAAAAAATAATTTTAAAATTACTATTTTACAAAATAGATAAAAACATTTAGTTTTGTGAGCGTATGTAAAAGCGGTTAAAACAAATTTGCAACAATTTTTAAAAGATTATCTTCGTTAAATATCAACTTTTTTAACGCAAAATAATATATTAGGTCAAGGGAAATATTATGGCAAAAAAAGTTTTAATTAAAGAAGTTCTTTTAGATAATGTAAAAAAATTAAAGGGTGAACTTCCGCGTGGTTGCAAATTTTGCGCGGTTGTGAAGTCAAATGCCTATGGGCACGGCGCAAGGGCGGTCGTTAAAATTATTTCGAGTTTGGTTGACTATTTTGCCGTCGCAAACGCAAAAGAAGCAAGAGAAATTCGAGGTGTAACTGACAAACCAATTTTGATTTTGGGGACGGATTTTACGGAACTTTCTAAACTTGACGCGGAAGTAAATGTTTTTGATTTGTCGCACATAAAACAACTAAAAAAATATAAGGGACAACATTTTAATGTGCATATTTCAGTTGATAGCGGAATGAATAGGTTAGGCGTACAAACGAAAGCCGAGTTAAACAAGATTTTACGGGCGTGCAACAGTGCTAAAAATATAACCGTGAAAGGCTTTTTTAGTCACATTAGCGACCCTTTAAACTTAGAAAGGTGCGAAGAACAACTATCGAGATTTGTTTTGGTTGCACCAAAAACGACGGGAATTTTACATATCGCAAGCACGAATTATTTAAAACTCAAAAATGGTTTTGCGCTTGATATGGTGCGTTTTGGGCTGTCGATTTATACTGACGGCGTAAAAGATGTGATGAAAGTGACGGCACAAATTATGCAAGTTAAAAATGTCAAAAAGGGCGAGCGCATTGGATATGGTAGCCTTGTTAAGGCGGGGAAAGATATGCGCGTTGCAATTATTGACATAGGATACGCTGACGGACTGTTTAGAAGTTATGTTAACGGGGATGTTTTAATTTTTGGCACGCGATGCAAAATTTTAAATATATGTATGAGTATGAGCATTGTTGATGTGTCAAAAGTTAAGTGTAAAATGTCTGATGAAGTGGTTGTTTTAGGCTCGGACGGAAAAAATACAATCTCGTCAAAAGAGATTGCGACGCATTGCGAGACAATTCCTTATGAAATTTTCACAAATTTTTCTAAAATATAAAAATTTTTGCTTCTTTAAATTTTAGTCATAAAACACAAAAAGGCGTTTTTTGAACGCTACAACCCGCATAAATAGCGGAATTCTCGGATTACGAGAGTTGTTAAAAACAAATTCTAGTCTTGTAAAAATAAGTCTAGATAGATTTTAAGCACTTTCTCTTGTTTAAAACAAATATATATGTGAAAATGAAGCCACAATAAAGGAAGGAGAAAGAATTATGACAAATTTTAAAGGACATAAATCACTTAATGAAGTTCCAATCTTTTTTTCAACGGACAACAACTACTTGCCTTATCTTGATGTTGCGCTAAGGTCTCTTATGGCTAACGCGTCAAAGGAATATAAATATAGAATAGTCGTCCTAAATGTGGGGCTTGACAAAGAAAAAATGGCGCGTATTATGGCGCTACAAAACGACAATTTTATTATTGATTTTGTTGATATTTCGCACGAATTTGAGGACATAAAGCATAAGCTTAAAAATATTTTCCATTTTAGCCTTGCGTGCTATTATAGGTTGTTTATCGAAAATCTTTTCCCAGAGTATGACAAAATTTTGTATCTTGATTGTGATATTGTTGTACTTGGTGACATTTCAAAACTTTACTTTGAAGATGTGAAAGACTATGCTGTCGCGGGAGTTGTCGAGCAATATATTAAAAATTCGGCGGTTTTTAGTAACTACACAAAGAATGTTGTTGGTGTTGATTGTGACCACTATATAAACTCGGGCATTATGCTTATGAACCTTAAAAAACTTCGCGAACTTAAAGTTGAAGAAAGATTTGTCGACCTTATAAATACCTATAATTTTGATGTGATAGACCCTGACCAAGCGTATATCAATTATCTTTGTCAAGGGCATATAAAATATTTACCTGTTGAGTGGAATAGGACGACTTGCGACAAGATTATTTGTAAAAAGCCTAGCATTATTCACTATGCGCTGGGTGAAAAGCCTTGGGATAATAAAAAGGTGTTTTTAGGAAAATATTTTTGGAAATATGCCTTAAATTCGTCCTTTTATAGCGAGATTTTGGAGAAAAATAGAAGTTTTGACTCTCTAGCAAAACTTAAAAAGGCGCGCGCGGGGATTGACATACAAATTCAAGCCCTAGAATGCGTTTTGTCAAAAAATACTTTCGTAAATATGTTAAAAACAAATTAAGGTTTGTTTAAATATAATTAAAGTTAAAAAAGGGGAAACAGTGCAAGATTAAGCATAGTTTTCCCCTTTTGCGTAAAATAGCAATGTTTTTGTTTTTGACGCGAAAGTCGATAGAAAAGTATAAAAAAAATTAAAGGTGCACCGTTTAGATTAAAAAATAAAAAAAATTCTTTTATTATTTTTGTCTTGTTTTAATGAAAAATAAATGATAAAATAAACATATGAGATTACTTGAAGAGTTGCAGAATTATAGTAAAAAAGATGTTACGCCACTTCACATGCCTGGGCATAAAAGAAAGGGGAAGGGGCTACCTTATAACATTGATATAACGGAGATTGACGATTTTGACAATCTTCAAAATCCGAATGGAATTTTAAAGGAGTGTTTAGATAAGGCAGACAAGGTTTATCGCTCTTTTAAGACCTTTTATTCGGTAAACGGCGGAACATGCGGAGTTTTGACGGCACTTGCAACCTATTGCGATATTGGGGATAAGGTTATTGTCGCGACAAATTGCCATAAATCGGTGTATAACTTTATTGAACTTTTCAATCTTCACGCGATTTATATGTCGCCTAAAACTAACGATTGGGGGATTGCAAAATCATTTTTAGTGGACGATTTAAGGGATATAGTTAATCAAAATTTAGACGCAAAGGCGGTAATTTTGACAAGCCCAACATATGAAGGGGTGTTATCAAACATAAAGGAAATTTCGACATTTTTGCACTCAAAAAAAATTCCTTTAATTGTCGATGAAGCGCACGGCTCACATTTGATTTTAGAAGGAAAAAGTGCAATAAATTTTGGCGCGGATATTGTGCTTAATAGTTGTCATAAAACGCTTTCGGGGCTAACTCAAACGGCGCTTATTCATATTGGAAATGACGCACTAAATAAAGAAGTGGTCGCAAGAAAGTTACAAGATAAATTAAACAAATTTCAATCTTCAAGCCCTTCATATGTCCTTATGGCGTCAATTGACGAGTGTGTGGAATTTTTAATCCGTCACGGCAAGCGCGAAATAAAAAGACTGCAAAAAAATCTTAAAAATTTTAAGAAAAGGTCGGAAAATTTAAAATATATAAAGATTTTTAATTTTAATCAACCTTTTGAGTGCTTTGATTTTGACAACTCAAAAATTGTAATTAGTGCAAGTCCTTATTTAACTGGAAGTCAAATAATGGACGAACTAAGAAAACTTGGTTTTGAGCTTGAAATGAGTTATAACAACTATTGTCTTGCAATGATGACCATTTTTGATAATGATTCGATTTTTGAAAAATTTATGAATGCACTCTTTAAAATTGACAGAAAAATAGAAAAAAACAACAAAAAAGCGGTCAAAAAAGATGCTTTTTTAATAAATTTTACTAAAAAAAGTTCAAAAATTGCTAAAAATCAAAAAAAAGATGAAAGTTTAGGAAAAGATAGGTCTAAAAACGAAGAAATAAGTTTTTATTTTAAAGGCGCCAAAGACGATTTTAAAAATGTAAAGGCTAATGAGAATTTTGATAGAGAAAGAAAATTTGTTTTAACAATTCACGACGCAAAAATGGAAAATGGAATGGCATTTAATTTTAGTCGTGCCGTAGGAAAAGTGTCGCAAGAATATATTTATGCTTATCCACCTGGAAGTCCTATTCTTGTGCCTGGCGAAATTGTGACGGAAGATTTTATTGAGTTTATGCGTATTTTAATGAAAAATGGCACTGTTCTTCACAGTACATCGAAAAATCACGCAAAAGGCAAGATTATGTGCTTGACAAAAGATTTTTAAAAAGTATAATTTAAGTGTAATAAACCTTAAGGAGAAAAAAATGAAAAGAATTAAAACTTTGAATACAAGAGAACTTGTCAATCAAAATTTGTCAAATAGTGGTTGCGGAGAATGCCAAACTTCTTGCCAATCCGCTTGCAAGACTTCGTGTGGTGTTGCTAATCAACAATGCGAAAAATGCAAAGGCTAATTTAATTGACTAAAAAAGTTGTTTTTTTGTAATTTTTTGTGTAGGTTACAACTTTTTAAGTAAATAAAAGTTGTAAAATCAAAATTAAAACTATGCGTGAAATTAAAAATGACTTTCTAAAATCAAAGATAAAAGTAAAGTGCCGAACAAGTTTCGGCATTTTTTGTGGGAGCGAAAGATGATACATAGTTATAAATTAAACGGACACAACATTGTTCTTGATGTTTTTAGTGGAAGCGTGCATGATGTCGACGATTTAGCGTATGACATTATAAATCTTTATGAAAATACGGACAGGGAAGAAATAGTGTCAAGTATGCTTGAAAAGTATAAAGACGATAAAACGGTTAATAGGCAAGAAATTTTAGATGTTTTTGATGATATTGAAGAACTAAAACGCGATAACAAACTTTTTACGACCGATATTTACGAAAATAAGGCTTTTGACTTTAAAAATAGAAGTAATGTTATTAAAGCGCTTTGCCTTCATGTTGCGCATACTTGCAACTTGAATTGTGAGTATTGTTTTGCGTCGCAAGGAAAATATCACGGGGACAGGGCGCTTATGAGTTTTGAAGTCGGCAAACGAGCAATTGATTTTTTGGTCGAAAACTCTGGCACAAGGCGCAACCTTGAAGTTGACTTTTTTGGTGGCGAACCACTTATGAATTTTGATGTGGTCAAAAAAATCGTCGAATACGCAAGAAGTATTGAAAAGAAATACAACAAAAATTTCCGTTTTACTTTGACTACTAATGGTGTTGCTATAAATGACGATGTGATTGAGTTTGCAAACAAGGAATGCCACAATGTTGTTTTAAGTTTAGACGGGCGAAAAGAGATTCACGACTCTCTAAGAAAAACAAATACGGGCAAGGGGTCTTACGACATAATCGTTCCAAAGTTTCAAGAGTTTGTAAAAAGGCGTCAAGGCAAAAATTACTATATGCGCGGAACTTTTACGCACAATAATGTCGATTTTACAAACGACATTTTCCATATGGCGGACCTTGGGTTTTCCGAACTAAGTATGGAGCCAGTTGTGTGCAATCCTAAGGAAAGTTATGCTTTGACGGAAGAAGATTTGCCAAAACTTTATGAGCAATATGAAATTTTGGCAAAAGATATGTTGCGCCGAGAAAAGGAAGGCAAGCCTATAACTTTCTATCATTATATGCTTGATTTGGCGCACGGACCTTGCATTTATAAAAGAATTAGTGGATGTGGAAGCGGGACGGAATATCTCGCGGTGACCCCATGGGGCGACCTTTATCCTTGTCACCAATTTGTGGGCGAAGAAAAGTTTTGTGTCGGAAACATCTATGACGGCATAAAAAATAAAGACCTCGTAAATGATTTTAAGATGTGCAACGCCTACGCTAGACCAGACTGCAAAGATTGCTGGGCAAAACTTTATTGTTCGGGCGGGTGTGCAGCGAATGCTTATCACGCGACGGGTGATATAAAGGGAACATATGAATATGGTTGCAAATTGTTTAAAAAGCGTATTGAATGCGCAATAATGATGCAAGTTGAAAAGGATTCGTGGAAAGAAAATAAATAATTTTTGGAAAATAGTTTTGAAACAAACTTTCACGCGTCATTCAAATTAAAAAAAATAAGGAAGAGATGTTATATTTCTTCCTTTTTTAATCATTTTTGAAGTGAACTCCGTAGGGGGCACTGAAAATAAAAAAGCACTAGGAAGTGAAGTGAATCCCCTTTTTGAGTGCACTTTTTTAAAAAAGTCTATAAAAACACAATTTATTATGAAACGGGGTTATTTTAATATGATAAGTCAATTTTTTTAAAAAAAGGTTAAAAATGTTTTGAAATTTTATTAAAAGTAGTATTATTAAAATAAGGAGAGAAAAATGAAAAGTTTAGAAAGAGTCCAAAAATTATCAAAAATAATTTCCATTTTTGTTCAAATTATATTTGTTTGTTGTATTGTGGGACTTGTTGGAAGCGTTCTTGGCATTATTGGCAATTTGATTATAGGAAATGATGCGGAGGTTTGGGCGCAAATTAGTAGAGACGCGCAAGTAGATGTGAGTTTTAATATGGCAATGTGCTATTGTGTGGTCGGGGCTATTTTGAGCGCGGGCGAAGTTGCACTTTACTATTATGTAAAAGGTTTTTACAAAAAGGAACTTGCAGTTGGCACGCCTTTTAATAAAGAAATCGTCAAAAATATGCAAATTATTGGAATTTTGCACATCGCAATACCTTTTGGAACTCTTATTTTGTCGTCGATTGTAATGGCTATTTTTAGGGTTAACATAGATTTTTCAAATTTTGGAGACATCGGAATAGGGTTGGCATACCTTGCACTTTCACTTGTTTTTGACTATGGCGCGGATTTGAGAAATATTGAAATTGAAACGGTCAAAATAAGAACAGAAGTCCAACAAGATGACCTACCAAAAGAAAATGTTGAAACTCCACAAGTTGTTGTCATTGAAGAAAATGAAGTCTCAGAAGAAAAACCTAAGACCAAACCAAAAAGAGTGCAAAAAAAGAACATAGAAGTTGAAGATAAGGGAGAAAACGAAACTAAAGATGTCAAACCTAAATCTTCAAAAAGAGCGACCAAGAAAGACGATAACGAATAAGGTTATGTTAAAGGTTTGTGGATTTAAAAAAAGTGAAAAACAATTTACTTAAAATTAAGCGCAATATTTATTGATAGAAAATTTATTTTTTTGTTCTCTATATTGCTAAAAATTATTCTTTATAGTAGAAAAATTTTAGAATAAAATTATTTTTGAAAATTTTAATAAATTTTAAAGAAAATTTTTTTTAAAAAACAAAATATATAAAAAAAGAAATAAAAAAAGAAATGTAGATTGCTACATTTCTTTTTCGTTTTCAAGGATTTTTTCTAGTTTAGCGCAAGCGTTGACTTTTTTTTGTGTGTCGATTTTAACTTCTGTTGTCGGAAAAGGTTGATAATTTTCAGCCGTTTTACTAAAAGCAATTAAGTCTTTTATATATTGTTTGTTGCTGTCGTGAAGGCGGGTGTAGTAGTCTATAACTTTTTCGTTTCTGCATTCCTTTGTTTTTGCTAGAATTGTGTCCGCAACCGCTTGATTACAAAGAGATTTTGCAATAAAAATTGATTTGTCAGTGGGATTTTGTGCTTTTTTTGAAATTAAATATTCAACAACGCCCTTTTCATTTTCGGCGGATAGTCCTTTTACAAAATCAATGATGAAAGTACGCTCGTTTTCGTTAAATTTGGCTTTTTGCTCGTTATAATTATCAAAGCCGATTTCTCTCGCGTGAGAAAGTATCTCGTTTGCAATTTTTTCTTGATTTTCATTCCATTTTTGCTTGTTCATTTTTTCTTCCTTGAAAAATTATAAAGTCATATCTTGAATAAGTCAAGTATGAATAATTTTTGTGTTAATGTTGACGCTTAAAACTTAGATTGTCTGTTTTGGCAAGTCAGAAGCGGGGGCGGGCATATTGTCAAATTTTAGGTTGTCATCTTTTTCGTGCCCAGCGCCCAAAAAGTCGTCAATTGGGAGAGAAAAACAAAGACCTTTATCCGTTGTGTTAAGTTTTCCTTTGTCGGCGATGTTTTCCATAACGGCTTTCTTTTTGTCTTTTTCTACAATAATAAAAACGACTTCTTTTTCGCCTGTGACATTCATTCCTAAAATGCTTTCATTCTCTTTTGGGTTCGTTCCGCGCCCGTAAATTATTGTTCCGCCTTGTGCGCCTGCTTCGCGCGACGCTACGACAACTTCGTCACTATGACCTTTTTCAACAACTGTAACAATAAGTTCAAGTTCTTTTTCCATTTTTTTCTCCTTTTTTATTTTTTAGGCGCTCGCCAATGCTTTTAAGACGAGTTGAAAATGTTTTTTTGGGGCTCATTTTGTTTAAAAGTGGAACTAAATTCATTTGTTCAATTACGCTATACATTGCACTTTTAAGTGGTAGAGTAAACATAATTGTGCCGTGCTTTTTTGAGCATAAACTTTCATTAAGAGCGGATAAAAGGGTAGGCGTTTTATCTTTTTGAGCGAGTGCAAAAAAGACTTTCTTTTCTTTTTCGCTTACATCAAAGTAGTCCGCAAAAGTACTATCAGCCGTGCCCCTACCTAAACACATAAGTTGAAGGTCTGCGCCAAAAGACGATAAGATTTCTATCGTTTTATCGCCTTGCGATTTGGGCGTTATAACAACTAAAAGTTCTATAATTTGTTCCATATAAGCTCCTTTTAAAAAATGTTTGATTTTAAGTGTTCAACTAATTTTTTTAAACATTTAACAAAATGCAAAAGTTAATGAGAAAATGATTTGACAAGATTTTTTGACTAAAACGCGGACTATTAAAGTGCTTTTTGAGAGTAGTTATTCTTTCTATCAAATTCAATATGATAAATTGACTTTGGAAGTCAGAACAATATTTTGCGCCGTTATTTTCCGTCGTCAAATTCAACAACATAATCTTTTCGTGGAACAGGGCAGGACGTTGCTCGAGAGGCTCTAACAAGTTTAATTTTGTAGATAAGACCTAAAATTTGAAGAGTGACAATTGGGAAACACGCTATAAGCCCGATTGTGCCAAAGCCGTTGCTGTCCGCGGACAACCCTGTAATCATAGGTAAAATAAATGACACCGCAAGTGTGCCCGTTGCGACCCCGCCCGAGTCGAAGGCTATTGCAGTAAAAAGTTTCGTGTTGATAAAGGAAAGTGCGAGTGCGACGGCGTACATTGGGACAAGGACATAGAGAATATCAAAGTTGTGTGTCGCGCGAAGTCCAGCAACAACGACTGAAAGTGCAACTCCAATTGAAATTGTGATAGTGATTGTGTTTTGTTTTATCGCACCATTTGTAACTTCTTCAATTTGTCTTTTAAGGACATGAAGGGCGGGTTCGGCAATGATTGCGAGCGCGCCAAGGACAAAAATTATTATGGTCGCGTACCATTTTCCTTGAAGAGTCTTGCCGATTAGCGCTCCCATTGGAAGATAGCCACATTCGACGCCTGTCAAGAAAATTGTAATGCCAAAGTAGACAAGGAAGAAACCAAGTAGCATTTTTACGATCTTTTGTTTGCTGTATTTGAATGAAAAAATTTGAAATATTACGAAAATTGCAATGATTGGCAAAATAACGATTGCAACATCTTTTAAATTTTTAAGTAGTGATGACAAAAGTTCTGTGCTGATTGAAAGGTTTTCTGCAACTGTTTCGGTTGTGGTAGGCGTTGTTGATTTTAAAAATAGACTCAAAAACATAACGGAAAGTATAGGTCCAACAGAGCATAGAGCAATGAGTCCAAAACTGTCGTCGTCTTTTTCGCTACGCCTAACGGCGGAAAGTCCAAGCCCAAAAGCAATAAGGAAAGGGACGGAAATTGGACCCGTTGTGACGCTTCCCGAGTCAAAAGCGATTGGGACAAATTCCTTTGGTGCAAAAAAGGATAAAACTAGGACAAGCCCGTAGGAAATGAGAAGAAGTATGGATAGTTTTATTTTAAAATATATCCTAAGTATGCCGAGAGTGAGCAAAATCCCGACACCGAGCGAAACAACAGCAATGAAAAGCCATTCACTACTAAGACTTGACTGCACGGCAACTTGTTTTGCAAGGACCATAAGGTCAGGCTCAGCAAAAGTGATGACAAATCCTATGACCGCGCCAACTGAGAGCATAAAAAATAGTTTGTTTTTTTTGGAGAGCGTCGCGCCTACGCCGTTTCCAAGTTCAATCATCGAACTATCTGCGCCGAGCGAAAATATTGCAATTCCAAGAATCAATAAAACACTACTAATCGCAAGAAAAATTATTTGTTCTTTTGGCGTTGGAACAAGGGTGAAAATAAGCAAAAAAATGGCCACCGTAAACGGAAAAACCGAAAAAAATGCTTCCTTTAACTTCTCGCCAAAACTTTTAAACGACATATTGATTCCTTTTTCAAAAGAAAGTGTGACAAATTACGCAAAAAAAGTCAAATAATTATGCTAGTTATGTGGAAAAATTAAATAGTAGACTTGTGGCGACCAGCCCCACACGATGCGTGGGGCTGACCGCCTTTACAACAGGGCGTGCTTTTTACTCCCTTGGCACCTAAGGTGCCACTCCCCCTCACAATGGGGAGCAAGGAAAAAAAATGATTGCTGTTTACTTTCCCTGTAGGGAGGGGCTAAAAAACTGAAAAGGTGTGTTTGCATTGTAAAATAAAGGTAAAAAGTGGTAGATATTTTAGTGTTTTTAAGAGTAAGTCGGGACTTGACTTTTTGGGGGTAAAAGTGTATGATATAAGTACAAATTATGGTAGAAGATAAAATAACTAGGGTTATTAAGAACGCGTTTTAATTGAGATTTTGGATATAATCAAAAGAAAAAGGGGGAAAAATGGAAAAAGACGAAAAAGATATGCAAGGTTCTAAAGGGAAAAGCCCACTTCATAAACTTATTAAGAACAACAAGTTTTTGAACGATAGTGAGTTTTCAAAGCGCGCAATGGATATGTATGAAGAAAGGGTGGAAAATGACAAAGATTTGAGTGCATTTACTTTTCTAAACTACAAAAAATTTGACAAAAATCTCGCGCCACGATTTGATGCTAGACTTATAAAGACCTATTCTCATCCTGATAATCAAAAGAAAATTAGCGATATTTTAGTGAATGCCTATCAAAGAAAGTTTGGTAAAAACGCGCAGTATTATTATGGCGTGAGTGATGATATGTTTTATTACAATATGATAACTTCTACACCTGTAACATATCATTTGGAAAGTAAGATTTTTCCACATAACGAAACTTTTAGAATTGCTATTCAAGAAGCGCCTAAGATTCCAGTTGAAGATTGGATTATGATAAATGATGACCCAGATTACAAATTGTACTCAAAAAGAGTTCTTTTTAAAATCGGTCAGCAAGTAATGACGGGCGAAGTTATAAAAAAAGAAGTCAAAAAATATTTTGGAAATTTTGCAAAAAATTCTATGGTTTTTCTCGCCAACTATCGCGGAATGGAAGATTACAAGTTTATTGTTGATAGGTGGGACTACAAGCCATATGCGGGCCATTACAACTTTTTTGATAAATTTGGGAAATATTCTTTCAATGGTGCAATTATGCCATTTGCAAATTATAGCCATAGGCACCCAAATACTTTCAGACATAGGTCAATTTTTGGACCATTTTTTAGCCCTGATATTAGACCAACGCCACCTAATTCGCTTAACAGAAAAAGAATGGAAGAGAAAATTTATACTGATTTTAAGAGTATGGAGCTCAACTTCCTTGACACTTTTAATGTTTATGACGCGCACATCCCAAGTAGAATGCTTGAATGCTTACCATTAAGAGAAATTGGAAATCAACTTTGTCCAAGTTTTAGCGCTTTTCAAAATCACGAAGTAGAATCAGTGCCAGACGGATTTTATGATGTGTTCAAAAATAAAAATGTAGACCCACGTTTTTGTGAAAGAAGGCTTGATACGGATAATATGGAAGGGCTTTGTTTCGCAAGTAAAAAGTGCCATAATAGATACGATGACGATTTTGAAAAGGATTTTAATGGTCCTCGTCCAAAGAAGTCAAATAAATATCGCAACCTTAATGAGAATTATTATTTTTCAGAAAGAAATGCAAACTACGGCATAAATTTTAATAAATATAAAGAAGAAGAGTTTGAAAGATAACTTCAAGTTACAAGAACTGATTTCGTGTTTTAATTTGCGCATTAAATTAAAGATTTAATATATTGTTTTTAAGAAAAATGACAAAAAAATACATTTTAGATATAATAAAAACAAGGTAGGGTCGGAAAATGATTTTGCCTTGTTTTTTTTGCGTCAAAATAATTTTTTTTGTTAAATTTACAACATATATATTAACCCTTTAAAATTTTATATTGCACAAAAACAACCTTTTAAAGTAAAAATGTTAAACGCGATTGTAGTTAAGGCATAAAAAGAGTAAAAAGAGAATTTAAAATAAGGACGCTAAAAAAGTTGCTAGATATTTTAAAAATTGATATACTACTTTTAGAAACAAAAAAGGAGAGAAAAATGAAAAAAAGATTTCTATCTATTTTAGCATTTTGCTTTATGTTGGTACCTACACTTTTTGCTTTAAGCGCGTGCGGTGGGAGTAAAAAGGCAAGTTTTACTGTAAATGTAAATGTAAAAAACAACCTTGTTTACTCTGTAAATGGTGTGTCGTCCGCAACGGATGATTTTTCGTTTTCAGTAAAAGAATATGAAGGTGATACATACACATTTTCAATAGATTATAAAGATAGCGGGTACGATCTTGCAAATGTAAAAGTCACTGAAAGGTCGGAAAAAAGTTTTACAAAAAGAGCGGGCGGTGAAGGTTACGAAAATTACCTTTATATCGACATAACCCCACAAGACGGCGAAAGTTATAATTTTGTTGTTGGCAACCCACAAGAAAAGGTCGCGCTTATGCCAATCTTGGGGCTTGATGACGCGACTTTGTCCAATATTACTTATGGAACGCCAGCATATTCTCTTCTTTTAAGCACACAAATTTATGCAACAAGAATTGAAAACGGCTCGGTAGTCCGCGAATTTGTCAATCTTGTTAAAGAAGTTAAGGGTGAAACTGAAAGTCATTTAGCAAGCAATGTCTCAAATGTTTTTGTTCCAGCGGGAAGAATGCAAGATAGGCTTTTTGTTTTGACAAATTTCGACAATGGCTCGGAAAAAGTTGTCTACAATTTTAGTGATTTGGAAGGCTTTATTAAAGTTCAAAATACTTCAAGCAAGTTAAATCTTGATTTTGAGTCGGAATATGACTTAATTCCATACTTTAACGAAAGTGGTTACTTTTATTATTGCTATACAAGTCTTGTGTCGGGTAGTGCAAGCATTTTTGTCGATGTTGAAAGTATAAAAGATATTCAATATAAAAAATATCCAATTTCAACAACAATTTCGGCTGTTACTTGTGCAAATTCGTCGCAATCAAACAAAATGACCTATGAATACTTTTTCAAGGTCGAAAAAGTAAATGGGGTAGATGTTGGAAGTGCGTCGCAAGTTGAAAAAGAGTATGGCACAAAGATGACATTAACCGTTTCATTTGATAGGGTTGAAGTCGAAGTTGACCCAATGTCATCAAATTACAGCGAACAAGTTGCACTTGTTTCTCAAATCAAAGAGGCTTTAAAGCAAATAACAAATTTGGAAAATGTTAAATTTCTTTTAAATGGCCATGCGTTTGAAGGTGAAAATCTTGTCTCGTCTTTTGATGCGTCGACTCAAAAGTGGACACTTGAAATTGCGGAAGATGTGACTGCGTTTGATGTGACGGGGTCAAATACAATAGATTTTTATTTGAGTGCAGACGAAAATTCATTCTCGGCAAAAACGGGTGTTCTTGTTTCAAATGTAAATTATTCAAAAGAGTTTATTTATCCACTTTCTTTTTCAAACGATGAAGTTTACTCAAGATTTGATAGCGAAGGGAACAAAGTACAAAACATTCCTTTTAAGCACATTGTTGATAATGCTGGCAATAAATTTGATTCCTATTTGACAACACTTGTGTCAGACGGCACAACAAAAGCTATTTCTTCGCAAGTTGTTGCTCTTAATATGTGCATGTCCGATTTTGACCGCTTTACATTGAAAATTGACCTTGGAAACAACAATGTTTATACAAAATTGTTTGAAAGCGGAACGGATTACGACCTTTTCTCAACCCCAGTTGACGGCGCGTTTGAAGGGATAAGAATGTTTAAAAAGGGAAAAACCTTTGATGACGCAAGTTGGGCGTATTTGTCGGGTGACGAAAGTTCAGCAAGTTTTGTGAGATATAAGGTTTTCGCTTATGATTATTTTGAGGACGGTCTCCAATTTGGCAACTTTATGAGAGTTGAAATAAAGCAAAACGACCAAAATGCAATGAATGTTGACGCTAAAATTTTAGGCGATAATGGTGCTGACGCACAAAAAAGAACGGTAACTTTTGCTTCGCAAGAAGGATTGAATGCAAAATTCTTTAGAAATGCAAACGGAGACGAAGGTCAAACAATCGTAATGACAAGTGGTGAAACTTGCGATTGGACGCTTGTCTTAGATGATGATAACGCTCCAGATATTGTTTTTGACTACTACTGTGGCGACAAATTGATTTTTACTGCGGATAGAGATAGCCAAGAATTAACAGGCACGTTAAACGGTGGGAATGTCTACAAGTATGGCTCGTCAAATGTTTTAGGCTATGCGGTTGACGAAATTTATTGCAATACGGGTTATAAATCATGGGTGAGCGAAAATACTTATAGTTATCCAATCTCTATTTCTGGCTTTATGGTAAAACTTGTCCAAATAGTGAAAGGTGAAAATGAAATCTCGCAGGATTACGAAACAGATCCAACTTATGTCCTTTGTGATAAGATCGTTGTAAGGACTGTGTAGTTTTCTTAAATATAGGGGGGTTTGAGTTTTTAAGATAAAAAAATCTAAAAGGTTAAAGAAAAAGGTAATTCAAAAATTTAATTATTTATAAATTGAAAATTGACATTTTTAAAAAGCATTTATTTATAAAGATAAAAAAAGATAAAGAAAAATCGAAATAAATTAGTGACAAGCCACAAGGGAAACCTTGTGGCTTGTATTATGCTCAAATTTTTTATGCTTAAAAGCGTATATCTTTAAGATTTTGTGTGTCTAAAAGAGTTTAAAAAAGAAAAGCAAAAAATATTTATTGAATAATTTAAAGACATTTTAGATAATAAAATTGGTATTAAAGAATTTGTTCCTAATACAACTTAAAAATTGTCATGCTAACCATAGGGACGGAGAAGTAGGAATGGGAAATTGTTTGCTGGACATCGCAACCGTTTACATACATACTCTTTTTCTGGACATTAACAAGTTCAAATGGTGTTGCGAGACTATTAACGACAAATATTCCTTGACCTGCAATATTTTGAGCACATTCATCCCTTGACCACGCGTTGGCGGCAGCAACAATTCTATCACTATTGACTTCTCTAAAAGCGACGGATACAAAGTCTGTTTCGGGGTTAAACTCGCTACCTGTTTTTTTGACGTAGCCGTTAAAAGTAAATGAAATATGATAAATGCCCGTTTGATTAAACTGAATTGTGTTGTCGGTGCTGTCTAGGGTTACAATTCCGCCTTGGATAAGCTCTTGACGCATAAGGGGAAGGCGCCCGTTTGAAGGAATTTCTTTTCCGCCGACTGGAAAGTTGTTTGGGTCGTCGTTGTACGACAAAATGTAGGTGCTAGGAATATCTAGTGGACCCGCTGGACCTTGTTCGCCCCGCTCACCTCTGTCTCCTGGGTCGCCTTTGTCGCCTTTTTTGCCTTGCGGAATAAAAAATGTCAAATTGTGGGTGTTGTTTTCGACTTTATCTCGGACTTCCGCTAGTTCTTCTGGGTCGATAGTTTCGGTTTTTTCAATGTTTATCGTGTCACTTTCGCCTTTCTCACCCTTTGGGATGAAAAACGTCAAATGGTGAACATTTCTTTCAAAATCGTCCATAACTTGCGCTTCTTCGCCTGCTTCAATAGTTTCCGTGCCGTCGATAGAAATCATTTGGCTAATCCCAATCTCGCCAGGGAATCCGCGCGGACCCATATCGCCTTTGTCACCCTTTTCACCTTTGTCGCCTTGTTTTCCTTGTGGAATTTGGAAGGTCAAATTGTGTGTTCTATTTTCAATTCTATCTAAAACTTGCGCATTTTCGGTGGAGGCTAGCGTTTCGGTTTTTTCAACCTTAATTGCGTCGCTTTCGCCAGTGTCTCCTTTTGGGATATAAAAGGTTAAGTGGTGAACATTGTCTATCTTGTCGTCTAGCACTTGTGCTTCTTCGCTAGGAAGTGCGGTTTTTGTCTCATCGACGGTTATAACTTCGCTCTCGCCAGTGTCTCCCTTGTCTCCTTTTGCGCCGTCTTTTCCGCGCGGAATTTCGTAATCTAAAAAATGTGTTCCTTCGAAATATCTATCTGTCACACTAGCGCCTTGTTCTGGGTCAATAGTAAAAACGTTGCCAGTTTGGACTTTTTCCGACCGACCCGTGTCTCCTTTTGGAATGTAAAAGTCAAGAACGGTTTTTTCTCCGACTTTTGATGATTCAACTCGTGCTTTTTCGCCTGCATCTAGAGTTGTCGTCGATCTAACTTCAGTCTCTCCGCCCGCGGGTCCTGTAGGACCCGTTGCGCCTGCGGGACCTGTTGCACCAATTGGACCTGCAACCCCAATTGGACCTACTGGACCTGTGGGACCCGTTTGCCCAAATGATTTTCTACATTTTTCTTTTGGGCTTACTTGCCCGCAACTGATTGATATAGGGCAACATTTATTGTAACAATCTTTTTCTTTCATTTTCCACCTGCCTAAAAAAATCTATTGCATTATATTTCCAGTCTCAAAAAAATGTGTTTTTTTTAGTGATTTTATTTAAAAGGTCTTTTAATGCAAATTGTTGCAATTTATCACAAAATTTGAAAAGTTTAATATCATAATATTAGGCGATAAAACGCCTTTACGCGAGAAAAATCTAAATTTTAACCTATTTTTAGTTTTGGGCTAGTAAAAACCTTTGTTTTTTTTATTCGCTACACATTTTTTAAAACAAATTTAAAGAGAATAGCGGTTAAAATTACTTTTTGTAACTTTGCAAATGTTTAAAAAAACTAAAAAAGTGTTATTTAGAAAATTTTAAACGCTTTTATTAAAGGAAAATATAATGTCTAAGATAGAAAATCAATCGGTTTTGACATCTAAATATCAGTTGCCAGACCTAAGTGAAAAAGAACTTGAGACAAAAAGTACGATTTCGTCAACCGAATATATGACCGATTCTTTTAAAAAGGTTAGGACGTCCGCTAAATCGTACGGAATGGCTGATGAAGAAATTATCCAAACTTTGACGTTGACAAATGACAGTGAATATGACATCACAGTCACTGACATTAAAGAAACAATTAGTGAAGCGGGCAGTTACAAGCCAGGCTCGGTTACTGTTGACGGTGTAGAAAAGCCTGATTTTGACTTAATGGCGGGTTTTGCACTCGAAAATCCAATCACTAAAAACGGCGGGGAGACGGTCATCACATATGTTTTGACCATTTCGGATGCGCCGTCAACAGATATTGTGAATGCTCAATCGGCGATAACTTATTCTGTAAATGAGCGTGACGACTTAAAGGAAAATTCCAATACAGTTGACATCTCAATTGTGACAGAAAAACTTGTCTTTACAAAGACTTCCGATAAATCGGCGGTTATTAAAGGCGAAACTCTTGTCTTTATGCACGAAATCAAAAATGAAGGCACAACAAAGAATACTGAACTATTCTTTAAAGATGAACTTCCAGCTGGTGTCACATTTGATGCAGGTTCAGTTAAAATTAACGAAGTCGTGAATGCGGACGCCGACCCAGCAACTGGATTTAGTTTGGGTGACCTTGATGTCGGCGCAACAGTCAAAGTAGAATTTAGTGTAACGGTAAATTAGATGAAAATATTAAAATTTCAGTCAACAATTTTTTGTACAAGAGACGGGGAAAGGCGCAAATGCAAAAGTAACGCTTTGTATATTCCGTGTATGGAAAAAAGAGTGACGACGACAAAGAGCGTTGTCTTTAAAGGTTGCCAGAAAATGAATTATCCAGAATGTATTGAACTTAAAGACGCAAAAATGGGCAACAAAAGTTGCGTTTGTCCGTGTAAAGGGAATAAAAGTCGTTGTGGCTCACTAAAAACTACAAAAAAAGATTGAAATTTTATGATTACTTGCTACAAAAATCCTTGTCTATTTTTACGGGCAAGGATTTTTTGTGTCTTTTTAGTGGTTAGAGTTATTATTCTTTAAGAGTCGCTTAAAGTAGTTGCATTTATTTTGTTTTTAATGACTTTTTTTTGTATTTGGTTGAAGTTGTGTTTATTTATGGGCGAACTTTTTACAATTAAAAAATTTAATGCAAAGGTAATATATAATCATTCTTTTAAAAGAAGTCGGTGGCGGATTAAATTTTGTATTTATTTGTTTAAAAAGTCTGAAAAGTCAAGAAAAAAGCCTTGACATTATTTATTATTTGTGCTAAATATATAGTAACACTCGAAAAAGGGGTGTTAATTTTTTGAAAAAGGGTAAGTTATTATGAGAGATAGAATTACACTCGCTTGTCAAGAATGCAAACAAAGAAACTATGATACTTATAAAAATAAAAAGAACGATCCAGATAGAATCGAAATGAAAAAGTATTGCAGATTTTGCAAAAAGCATACAGAACATAAAGAAACAAAGTAGTTTTTCTTTTAAACTAAAATGCAAATTTATGCTTATTTTTGCATTTAAAAGTTACAATGGACCATTTTTACGGTCAATAAGGAGTTTTTTGTATGGCAAATAGCGAAGAAATCAAGCAAGAAAGTTTGGAACAAGAAGTCAAACAAGAAGGTTTGAGTAAAAAAGAACTTAAAAAGCAAGCCAAACTTGAAAAGCAAAAAGAAAAAGAAAGAGAAAAGCAAAAACAACAAAAGGCTAATGCTAAAAAAGAGAAAAAACCAGGGCTTTTTAGAAAACTTAAAGAGTCGTGGGGTGAACTTAAAAAAGTTACTTGGCCAACATTTGGAAACGTTGTCAAAAAGAC
>CALBHW010000033.1 GCA_937893125.1 uncultured Clostridia bacterium | reverse complement strand
TAACGCCTGATAAATCAACAACCTATTCAATCAAACTCCACATAGCCAACACCGCCCGCAACGCCAACCTAAGCGGTTCACTCAACTGGGCGCTCACCAAAGAAGGCTCTCAAACTCCAAGTGGTGGGGATGAAACCGAAACAGTCTCGCTTTCATACGCTAATAACGAAGGCTCAGTTATCAATTCAGACACGGTTACATTTAAAAAGAATGCCGACGGCACCAAATTTAAAATTGTAGGACCTACACCAATTATTGATTCAACATCTACGACTTCATACCTAAACGGCTCTTTTGATGAAAGAACAATCACCGCAACGGGTAAAGTATCAAGTATTGATGACTTAATAAATAGCAATGGTGCAGAATTTTACTATTTTTGTACAAATTCCGCTGTCGTAGGTTCTTTGTCCTATAACGACCCAGGTGAAATTTATTATACTCCGACTGATGATGATACTCTTGAAAACTGGTATGATATTCCATCAACGAATACAGCCCTTTATGCTTGTTTTATGATTCCAAATTATACAAGTGATGGATATATAGGTAGTGAATCATATATAGTATTTTCGAATGAAATTAGACATATAGATTATGACAGTTCTTTTAAGGTTACATCTGTAACAAATGTCGTTATTCCGCAAAGTATTTCCAGAATATCAACAAGTCAATTTTCAACAATTTTTACGAGTGCTATGACAATTCCAATAAGCGTGACAGATGTTGATGAAAGTTCTTTTTATTTGGCTGGAGCTTCTGATGAGGCTACTATTTATTATGGCGGGACAGAAAAACAGTTTCGTGAAGTTTTTGATTCGTCGTTGGCTTTTGACTATAATGCTGATAATAGGCCGTTAAACTATGTTGGCTCAATTAAGGTGGTTACATCTGATAATAAAAATGGATTTATTCAAAAAATGTATAATTATGGAGTAATGGGCTAATGCAGTTTGTCTGATTTAAAAGAAATGTTAATAGATAAAACAAATAATTTTGAGTAAACAATCGTTGTGGAATATGATATTTTAAAGTAAAGTTAATGAAAGGGGTTTTTAGAGATTGGTCAAATATAATAAATGTTGTTAAGAAAAATTAATTACTCTTTATCACCCGAAAAAATTATTTGAAAAACCTTTTACTTTTTGTTGACAAGGGGTGGGGAAATGGGTAAACTTATAATAAATAAAAGGGGAGAAAAATGGATAAAGTTAAAAAATTCTTTTGTGCAATCAAATGGGAAAGTTTTGTAACTGCTCTTTTGGCTATCGCTGTCGGTATTGTTTTCTTGGTTAAACCCGACAATTCTGGCGATGTTGTGCTTTATGTCGCGGGTGCGGTGTTTACTTTGATTGGAACATTGCTACTTCTCAAGTTCTTCTTGAATGACTTTTTGTTTGGTTCGTACATATTTGTAGTCAGTGCATTACTTTTGACGGTCGGGATGCTTTGCTTCTTCAGAACGGACTCAATGAGATATCTTTTCGTTATGATGTTTGGCTTCTTCTTGATCATTGACGGCGTAACAAAATTCCAAAATGGAATCGACCTTATGCAATCAAAAGTAAAATATTCGTGGAGCGTTTTTGCAGTAGGTCTCCTATCAATAGCACTTGGTGCTGTTGTTTTGTTTGGAAACTTCGCACAAATTATGGTTTTCTGCGGAATCGCTCTTATCGTTGACGGCGTTTGCGATTTGTTTACAACAATCGTATTTAGTAGCAAGGTTAGAAGACTTGAAAAGAGAGTCAGAAAACTTATCAATGACAACTTCGACGAAATGACAAAAGCAATGAATAACATTGTTATCGAAGAAGAACCAAAAGACGATAAGAAAGAAGAAAAGTAATTTTTTCAAGAAACATTTAAAAATTTGAACAATTTATCTTAAAAATATAAAAGTGAAAAGATAAAAGTTTAAAGTCGCAAAAATTTAATAACTTTTTGCAAATAAACATTAAAAACAAAGGTGACCTAACTTACAGGTCGCCTTTTTATATGCTTTTTTAAGTAAAAACATAAAAAACAAAACGCAAAAACTTTTATTAGGTGTCAATTTTTGCAAAGATTTTCGAAAATTGATAGATTTTGTTTTATTCTTTTGTCGTCGGGAGCAAAAGTTAAGGCAATTTTACAATATTCAAGTGCTTTTTTGTAATTTTTTAGGTAGTAAAAAGACATATAAATGTAGTCGTAGGGAAGTTCGCCAAAAAGGTCGCTATTTGAAATGTAACTTAGGGTGCGAGATGTAATTTTTAGCATTGAAAGAAGGGTGATAAGCGCGGACGAGTAATCTTTTTTGTCGTAATAAAAAATTGCAAGAGAAAAATATGGTTCGCGCGTGTCGGGACTTTCAAGAACGGCTAATTTGTAGTGTTTAAGAGCAAGTCTAGGTTTTCCTAAATTTTTGTAGCAGTCCCCCATATATCTTTCGCTTGCACTGCGTTCTTCCGCCCAAGTGCTGTTAGGCATAGATAGGTGTTTTTTAAAGTATTTTATGGCGTCCGTGAAACGCTCATTAAACATATATTCGCGGGCAAGATAGTGTGTGTTGCGGTCACTTTCAGGATGTTCTTTGACACTTAGTTCAAGGAGATTAAGATATTGTTTTCGGCTTTTAGTTTCGTCTGGATAGTGGCGCAAAATAAGGTCTGAGTTTATGCAAATTTGAGTGCTGTTTAGTGGCCTATGGGACAAAATTTCGTGCACGGGATAAATCCAAGAAAACCCGTGTCTTGCGTGGATTTTTTCGTAAACAAAAGTCGTTTTATCTTGCCCATTTTCGACATTCCAAACATATTTATAGCGCATTTGTTGTGTTTTGTTTTTTATCCAAACTTGTTCAATTTTTTGTCGCCAACCTTTTTCAAAAACTTCGTCTAAGTCGGTGCAAACGCACACATCGGCGTCGTTTGGGACGAGCGAGAGGCTAATGTTTCTAGCCTCATCAAAACGCCATGGTGTGATTTTTTGTGTGACGACTTTTATACTGTGAGACATTAGTTTTTGGACGGTTTTATCGGTACTACCAGTGTCGAGCACAACAATTTCGTCCGCTTCTTTCATACTTTCATACCATCTATCGACAAATTTTTCTTCATTTAAGCAAATTGCATAAACAACAATCTTTAACTTTTCCACATTTTCTCCTTATTTCCTTTAGTTATTTATGTTTATATACAAAAATTTGATAATTCGTATGATAAAAAATGGTCATTTTCAACAATCTTTTTGTGATTTATATAAAAAGGCATTAAAAAAGTTTGTAACTCGTGGTTTTTATTGTATAATAATATACATACTACTTGTAAATACCTATGTTTTAAAGATTTTAAAAGGGGGAGAAAATGGACGCATCGCTTGTTGGAATACTTTTGGCTGTGCTTTTTGGGCTTATTGTGGTCGTTTCCTTTTTGATAGGGCTTAAAAGGGGACTTATGAAGTCTCTTTTTCGGTTCGGGTGGCTACTTGTTAGCGGAATTATTATTTGGTTCGTGACTCCACCTATTGCAAATTACTTAAACACTTTTGATTTGACGAGTCTTGGGATTGTCATTGACGGGCAAACTGTACATAAATTGAGCGATGTTGGGGTTAATCTTCTTAATTCGCTTGGACTTGACGAAGCGATTACATCAAGTTCTGCGGTTCAATCTTTTGCGCAAAATTTGCCGACTATGATTTTAAATGTGCTACTTTTCGTTGTGCTTTTCTTCTTGTTTAAGTACCTTTTGTGGATAGTTTGGGCGCCTATAGCGTCAAGAATTTTTGACAAGGACAAAAGAGCAAAAAAAGTTTACAATAAAAAAATCAAAGAACTTAAAAAGAAGGGAATGCCTATAACGGAAGAAGACGCCAAGTTTAGTTTGCCAAAGAAAAATAAGTTTCGTTTTCTTGGCGGGTTAGTTGGCGTTGTAAGTGGCTTACTTATTTGTGCAGTGGCATTTTCACCGATTGTGGGGTTAAACGCGATTTATCAAAATGTGTCCGCAAATGTTATGACGACAAATGATGAAGGCGAAGAAGTGTCGTTTGTCAACTCGCAACTTGACGAAGAAACGATTAAATACGCCAACGTTTATCAAAATTCAATTGCTTTCAACCTTATGAAATACACGGGAATGAATTTTATGGCGGGCGTTATGTTTGACAATATGGCGGTCGCGAAGGTCGAAGATAAAACTATTAAATTGGCTGACGAAGTGTCGACTGGTGTAAAGTTGTACAGTAGATATATTGAAATTGACGACTTTATAAAAAATTACGACACGGCAACAAAAGAGGATTTGGATAAGGTGCTTGCAAACGTCAAAGAAGTCTTTTTTGACATGGATAACAGCCAACTTATTTATGTTTTGGGTGATGACCTAATGCCAATTTTTATTGATAAATATGTCATAGAAAACGAGGATTTTAAACTTGAATTTAGCGGGATTGAGTTTGACGAAATTTTGCGTGTAGCATACAAGGAAGCGACAAAAAATAATCCTTTGAAGGTAAAAGAACTTCAAAAACAAGTGGAAAGTTTGGTCGACATTGTGCAACTATTTAACAATTATGACTTGGCTCTTCCAATTATAAAGGGTGAAGTCAGTGATTTTGATGGATTTGTAAGGCTTGTAAGCCAAAATGTGGTGGGGGATAATGCAAATTCAGCAAAAGTTTTCAGCGACGCGCTTGTTGACAAATTGTACGGAATTTCGCTTCTTGAAGGACAATATCCAACTATTATAGATAGTATGGTGGAAGGGTTGTTTACAAATCTGGATATTGAATTTGAGTCGAATAAAGATATAGACAAAAATGTTTTAAAAGACAAATTAAAGACAATCTTCGCAAATGTATTTGAATTTTTTAAATATCTTGACGAGTCGACCGATTTAGATTTTGGCTCAAATACAAGAAATGCGCTTTCGTCACTCGGGAAAATTATTGATTGCGTGGGGGTAAAATCAGATTCCACGGGCGGAATTTTATCAAAAAAGAGCTATGATAATTTGATTGACTTTTTAAAATCAAAAGCAAACGAATTTCTGACAAATGTTGGAGACCTGTCGTCTGTGACGGATAGGTTAAGCCTTGTGAATGTCGAAAGTAGCTGGGAAACGGAACTTAGCGCACTTTCGCCACTTTATAAGGCAATTATAAAGATAAAAAATAACGAGGAAGATCCAATCTCGCTTGAAAAAGTTATGGACGGAAGTTATGATTTAAGAGCAACGGGACTTGGAGAGGCGCTTCAAGAAATTTTGGGCGACGGCTTAACGCAAGAAAGTAAGTCAGTTGTTTTGACAAATGAGTCGATGAGAGAAATTTTATCCGCTCTCTTTGATAAAATTGACGACGGAGACGAAATAAAAAAGTATCTTAACATAAAAGTTGGGGCTAATCTTGCTGGCGAAGACAATAGACCTACAATCAAACAAAATATGCTTGACGCGATTTACGACAAAACTGCGCAACTTTCTCTCGTGACCAACTGGAAAAATGAGTTGTACGATTTGGTCGATGTGATTGTTTGTTTGAATAATAGCATTATAAAAAATTCTTCTGACCTAAGCGTACTTGCGGGAGCGGAAAATACGGGGCTTAAAGACCTTGGTTCGGCGCTTGACGAGGCGATTATGGATGACACAAAGTTATTTGTTTCAAGTGAAAATATACGGGCGCTTGTCGAATACTTTATTGATAACCAAAATTTTGCGGAAGATAGCCAAATATACGAGATTTTAAACAAGGTGAAAGTGGGCGAAGTTGAAGAAGATGACAATAGACAAAGCGTTAAGGAAAGTATACTAAACAACATATATAACTACACAACTCAAAAGTCTCAAATCAATCCAACTGACGCAAATAACCCAACCTTTTGGGCAAATGAACTTGAAAGTTTGAAGTCGGCGTTTGATGGCTCGTTAAAAAATGCGGAAGATTTTAAGTCGTCGGGCGCGAAGATTGGAAAGGTGCTTGACAACATTTATAGAAGTAACATTTTCTCAAGAAATGTCGTGAAATCAATCGTCAAATATTATCTCGATGAAGAGACAAAAACTATAGACTTTGCACTTTATTTTAATGATTTAAAGAAAAATCATAAGGAAGAATATAACTCTAATATCGACCCAATTGCTGTTATGAAAAACATCATAAATCTTGACAATCCAAGGATAATTTATGAGACTGAAATTGCAAATCTTCTTGATTTGGTAGATATTTTAAACGGCAATTACTCGATTTCAGACGCGGGGAAATCTGATAATTGGAATAAATTTGATGCGCTTGGCGCAAAATTTGATAATTTAGCAAACAATCCTGATTCTAACTTGGATAGTAAACTACTTACGAAAAAAGTGATTAACTGTTTTATTGGATACTATTTAAAAAGTGATAAATTTGATACTGGAAACGAGAGTCTAAATAATGCAATATCAAGTATCCCCGGCGAAAACAATGCAAATTTGGACGAAATTATGGATTATAGTACCCAATTTAACGATTTGATTGATTTGTCAGAACGCATAAAAAAATCTACGACAACTTTTAAGCAAATCGGTGATGAACTTGACACTATTAAGCAAAGGTCGATTATAAAATTTGCTTTGAAAGACATCTTAAATTACTATATTGATAAGTATATTCCAAAAAACAAAGAATGGAATAAAGCGGACGACTATAAAGTTACAACTGAAATCAAAAAGAATGTCTCGAATATCAACATTAAGGCTAAAAATGAAAGTGAATTGAGCGAGAACGAAGTCTTATTAAAAGATGTCGAGTTCGGAAGGGAGTTTACTTATATTAGCGACTTTAAAGATAAGGCGGATTCGATTACTCTTGACACAATTGGCGGATTTTTAAACAAACTTGTTGGCAAAAAGCCTGCAACTGACGGCGGAGAAATATATTATGCAAGTAAACTTCTCAATAAACCAGTTATAACAATCATTATTAGTTCCGTTATGAGAGAAAAGATTGAGTCGTTAAATAGAATTTCTAATGGTGCTAGAGATATACTTAAAGGAACGACGATAGATGGGCAAATTGTAAAAGCGGGGCTTGCGGATAATGTAGTGTTTATCGAAGATTATGAAGTGGAATTTGGATATCTAAACAGTCTTATTGATTTAGTTAACACTGATAGCATCGATACAAATAGGCTAGCTGAAAAACTTGATGAAATTAGTGGAAAGGTAGCAGGGCAAGAAGAAATTGACGAGACGAAAAAGAGTAAATTATTTACAGACGAAATGCTTGTTGATCTTGTAAAATTCTATTTTGATGGTCAGGTGACCGATTATGTTGAAAACTATGACGAAACGACTAATAATTACACAACAATTAAAAATGCGGATTACGCGGGCACAATTTTAAAAGTTAGACAAAGTATCAAGGTTGAAACAAGTTTTGGAAAATTATTTAGTGAACTTACAACTTTAAAAAAGAACATAAATACATTGTCAAATATAAAATCAGCGACTGATTTCGCAACTGCTGACACGGACGAAATAGGGAATATTTTGGATAGCGTTGAAGCAATGTCTGCAATAAACGGTGGAGAGGTCGCTAAAGAAATGGCTATCACGCTAACCAATATTTTGGCAAATTCGGGTGAGAGTGAAACTGAAAAACAAGCAAATAAAGCGCGTGTTGATGCGGTTTTGACGGACGAAAGGATTGACTTTGAAAATCACGAAAAATCGAGCGAAAATCCAAATTACTATTCATCTTTAATAACCGCTTTAAAAACTGCTTTTACGGCTACGCCTTAAATTGTTTTTGAGTGACAAGACTAAAAATAAATATAGTTTTCAGTGAATAAAAATGTAAAATTATGGTTTATTAAAAAACTTCAAAAGTTAATCCTTTTGAAGTTTTTTTATGTGTATATAAGATTTTTTTATAATGTGATTTAAAAAAACAATAAATGTGTGCTCATAGCGGTTTTTTACTAAATTATTATTTTTTTTGTTTAAACTCACTGGTTTTAGTAAATTTCGAACAATAACTTTTTTACAGTCGTCTTTTCAAATTTAATTTTTGCTTAAAATTAGTATTCACAGTTCTTTGGCGTGCGAGGGAATGGGATAACATCACGGATATTTTGCATTCCAGTGACATACATAACAAGTCTATCAAAGCCGAGCCCAAATCCGCTATGCTTTACGCTACCAAATTTTCTAAGGTTGAGATACCACCAATAGTCCTTTTCGTTGAGTCCAAGTTCGTGGATTCTGTTCAAAAGAACGTCGTATCTTTCTTCTCTTTCGCTTGCTCCGCAGAGTTCGCCGATGCCAGGCACCAGAAGGTCGGTTGCTTTGACTGTTTTGTTGTCGTCGTTGAGTTTCATATAGAACGCTTTAATTTCTTTTGGATAATCATAAACAAAAACTGGTTTGCCGTACACAACTTGTGTCAAGAATTTTTCGTGCTCAGTTTGAATGTCGCTACCCCACTTAACTTTGTATTCAAATTTGTCGTTATGTTTTTCAAGGTCTTTAATCGCTTGTGTGTAGGTGATTCTTGCAAAATCGCTACTTTCGACGAGTTTAAGTTTTTCAATAAGTCCTTTTTCAACAAAACTATCAAAAAATTCAAGTTCCGCTTTGCAGTGTTCAAAAAGATATTTTATGACATATTTTATCATCTTTTCCATGACATCCATATCGTCGAAAAGTTCGTAAAACGCCATTTCAGGTTCAAGGTGCCAAAACTCGTTTGCGTGTTTTACCGTGTTGCTGTTTTCCGCTCTAAAGGTTGGTCCAAATGTGTATGTTTTGCCAAAAGCCAAAGCAAAAGTTTCGCCTTCAAGTTGGCAGGAAGGGGATAGGAAAACGGATTTTCCAAAGAGTTCGTCTTTTGGGTCGAGTTTTTTGCCTGAATAAATATCTTGTGTACTAACTTTAAATAGTTCGCCTGCGCCTTCGCAGTCACTTGATGTGAAAATTGGGGCTTGAAGATAAACAAAGCCTTCTTCGTTAAAAAATTTGTGAAGAGCAAAACTCGCTTCGCTTCTAACTCTAAAAACCGCATTGAAAAGGTTGGTCCTTGGTCTAAGATAGGCTTGTTCACGCAAAAATTCAAGTGTACTACCTTTCTTTTGCAATGGGTAGTCCGCGCCTGTTTTGCACAAAACTTCAATCTCAGTCGCATGAATTTCATATGGTTGCTTGTTGTTTGGTGTCAAAATTACCTTTCCTTTGCATCTTAAACTGCTTCCAGTGTTAAGTTTTGCAATTTCAGTGTAGTTTTCTATGTCACTTGCGTTAAAGACAATTTGAACACCTTTGAATGTTGTTCCGTCGTTTAGTGTAATAAACCCAAAGTTCTTGTTGTCTCTAACTGTTCTTACCCAGCCACCAATTTCGACTATGGTGTCTTTTTTCTCTTCTAATGTTTTATCAAGTGTTCTTAAATCTAATAGTTTCATTTTGTTCCTTCTTTTTGTGTTTGTATGATAAAAATATTTTTGTTTAATTTTAACTTTTTTAAAATCAATGTAATTTTTGTTATTGAGAATGTTTTTTTTAAGAAAATAGTTGTTTTCTTTGTGCAAATCTAAATTTTTATGACATTTGTGCTATTTAGTAATTTAAATTGTACCCGTCGTCATCAAGTTCGTCATCGTCATAAAATGAGTTTAAAACTGTTTTTATGTGTCGTTCAGAATTATAGTTTTGACAGCCCGTCCTTTCTATCTCAAAATTTTGTATAACGTTTGACTTTTTGAGCTTTGACGATGGAATTGCGATTTCTTCGTATTCTTCCCAGTAACTGCCGTCGCTATCAAGATATTTTCCATACCCAGTACATTTTTCAACAAGGTCTGAATCGATCATATATGCGTATAGGTCGGTTTTTGGATTGTCCTCTTCGTCAATATTATGTAAAAATGTTTTGCGTTCTCTGTAACTCGATGCAGGGAAGAAGTGAAGATATTTTTTCTTGTCTGAATAATTAAAGTCTGTCATATCATTGTCCGACCAATAAGCCCCAAGAGCGTTTAAACTTTCGTCTCTTTCAAGGTCGTCCAAATTTTCGTTTTCCAGTCCAGTCGCCCACCTAAGACAAACTGTTTTATTATATTTTTTACCTTCCTTTTCAAGATATTCAAGGTAGGCTGGAATAAAGCCTTCGGCATCATATTCTTGTGCCGTCATTTTTGAAGCAAACTTTTTCTTTTCGCTATCACTTTCAAATTTGCTAAGATTTGAAAAATCTTCTTCTGGTAAGTTGGAAATGTAGTCCCAATAATATGCGTTAAGTGCATTATCCTTGTATCTTTCAACCTTTTCAGGGGCTAAAGTTTTTTTGAATAGTTCAAAACTCATTACTTTTTTTTCCATGGTATACTCCTAATTTTTTGAATGTAAGAAAAATTGTTTAAAAATGTATTTTTGTTAAATTTTTCAAAATCAAACTAAATTCTCTCGCCTTTAATTTTAGTATATCCAATTTTAGCATATTTTAAGGTGGAATACAAATGCCTTTTTATATTTTGCGTTAAAATTATAAAATTTTTTTTATTTGTTTGACTAAAAGCCTTATTACACGATAGAATATTGATGTAAAAGTACAATTTTTTCTTGCACTTTGTGGCAAGGAATAAATAGACAAAAATTACTAAAGTTAGAAAAAGGATGTTTTTATGGAAGAAAAAGAAAAATTGGCTGAAAATGGTTCGGAAATAGATAATAAAAAGGTTGTTTCGAACAAATTGAAAGCGATAAAAGCAAAAAAAGACGAGAATTCGAATCAAAAAAAGGTCAACAAAGGCGAAAATAGAAAAGAAGAGAGAAAAACAAGCAGTCCTAAAGCGTCAAGGCCTGTTAGCGACGAAAAAAATAGACTTAAACTTGAAGGTTTGCGTACAAATCTTGCCGTTAGGCAAACTTTTATGTCTTGTGAAAGGTCTCTTCTTTCATATATTAGAACGGCGTGTGTGTTTGTTTCGCTTGCGTTTACATATCTTAAAATTGCAAGTTATGACCAATTTGACGCGTTTGTAATTGTGATGTTTTTAATCGGTTTCTCTTTCCTTATTTATGGCGTGATTGAATTTATTTTAAGAAGAAGTGTGACAAAAAAATTGTCCCGCCATGTAAAAGAAGAATTCTTGTCAGTAGGTGACAATGTCGGCGACGAAGAAGACTTGTGATAATATCAAACAAACAAATAGGGTAACCTTAAATAGGTTACTTTTTTTTGTTTAACGGCGACCATATGCAAACTGTCAAGAATTGACACTTGCATATGAGCGCCAACGCGTCAAGATACACTATCAGGTCGGATTGCTCTCGCAACCATCTATCTTTTAGCTTCCCATTGCATGGGGAAGTAAAGAAAAACAATCGTTGTTTGCCTGCCCTTGTAAGGGAAGGTGGCAACGAAGTTGACGGAAGGGTAGTCAGAGCGTCGAGATTCGTCCTTTTGTTCGGGGTGCTTTTGCAACCGCTCAACTTGTGGACAGTCTATCTTTTACCTCACAAATTTTGAAAAGTTCTATTTTTTTGCTATTTTTGAGGATCCCGTTTTACATTTCCCCTTGCAAGGGGTAAGCAATAGATGATTGGTCGTTTTATCACCGTCCCCTAACTAGGGGCTATTTTTTTTATAAAAAAACTTAAAATTTTACGAAAAGAAGTGGTCAAAATTGCTTGAAGCGGGGCTATATGAACAATTTTACGCTCCTAGAAATTTTATTATGCCGACGGAGATGGCGTAGCAAATTTTGGTTTGATAGTCGGGGGTGGCGAGTAGGCGTTCTTCTTCGGGGTTGCTTAAAAAACCGCATTCGACAAGCGCAGACGGAATATCAGTGCAGTTGACCACATAGTAGTCGCCCACTTTGCCTTGGGTTGATTTTGTGTTTGTGAGTAAGGAAAGTTCGGACTGAATGTTGTCCGCCAAAATTTTTCCTTGCTCATTTCCCTTTTTGTAAAAAACTTGCGCACCGTGGCAAGATTGTAAGGGATAACTATTCATATGTAAACTTATAACAAGGTCGGGGGAGGCAGATTCTATTATTTCGCGTCTAACCTTCATTTCGCTTTTTTTATGATTTTTTGCCGTTGGGTCGTATAGCCCATCGGCATTTTTTCGCGTCAAAGTGCAAGTTATGCCCATATTTGAAAGTTGTTTTTGAAGATTATATGCAAATTTGAGATTTAGGTCACTCTCGAAAACTCCCGTGGTTTTTCCAACACAACCGCCGTCCAGTCCGCCGTGTCCCGCGTCAATTACAACAGAAAAATGGCGCATTGGGGTGCTATTTGTGGTTTTTATCAAAAAAACGGACGAACAAACGAGAGCAAAACACAAAAAAATGAGCGAAAAAACAAGGATTTTCTTTTTAATAGTCAAAAACATATTAAATTTTTATTCGCGGACAACCCAAAATATGAAAATGAGTAGGACACCAAGCTTTTAAAGTTTGAATGCTTTTAGAAATGGTATTTTTTTTGTGAAAAATTATTACTATGTGGCAATAATGGTCAAACGACTTCAAAAACATTTGAACTTTTGCCACGAGGGGTGATATAATGGGAATGTGTAAGCCTAGTGGTGGAATAATTACTGTTTATGGCCCTTATGGTAAGAGTATAAGGGAAATTGAAGGTTGCCCACCAAATTCAAGAATTGATTACTATGATGAAGTAACTGGAGAACTATTACAACAACGATGGTATGATGCAGAAGGTAAGGCAATCTGGGATAGAGATTGGAATCACGGGGACTCAAATAAAACACATACTTTTCCGCACGATCATTATTGGGATTGGAAGAAAAATAATGCACATCCAGTTAGACCCGAGTATATTGGTCCTAATGGTGAAAGAATAAATAATAATTATTGTTAAAAGGATATAATATGAAAAATAGTCAGTTTAATAAAATTTATGAAAAGAAATGTGATGTTTGTGGAAAAATAGTGGCAGTAAGCAAGACTGGGAATGGAGAATGTAAAAATTGTGGTTGGTATAATAATAGACTTGGAGAAATGAACGAAGATAAAATAATTTTCCCAAATTTAGTGTCTTTGAATAAAGCAAAACGGTTATATAAAGATAAAAAAACTTTTAAACCAGATTTGAACGATTTTCTTGAAATGTTATCCTCTTATAGTGAGGTGGAGTTTTGGTATAAAGGGTTAAATTACTGTTTGTCATTAAGAGATTGCGCGGATAAAAAAATTGAATTTGGTTGTAATCCTAGCAATATTTGCTATTTTATAGACAAAGATGACTTTATACAAAATGCAAAAATTGGAAATGAGTATCTTAAAAATATTTGGGATAAAGTAGAGAATCCTAAATATATTTAGTCAGCATGCCTTAGCTATGATGTAAATTGGTTGCAGTAAAGATAAGCCATATACCTAAATAATGAAAACTTGTAAATTGTTTTTCAAGATAGGACTATAAAAAATGGAAAAAGAAAAAAAGTATAAAAAGGAATGTGAAGTTTGTTCTCAAATAATAGATGTTGATGTTTATGGGCAAGGGGGTTGTCCTAACTGTGGATGGTGGAATTGTTTTTTAAACGAAGAAAATCCAAGTAGAATTGCTATGCCGAATTTGGTTTCATTAAATAAGGCAATAAAACTTTACAAAGAAGGTAAGCCTTTTGAGCCTAACTTTGATGAATTTATAGAAGATTTGCATTCTTATGGTGAAATGCAGTTTGTGTATAATGGCGTTCTCTATGCTGTTGAACTTGTTTGTGATGAGGACAAAAAAACAAAAATTCAATTATTTAATTCTCAAACCAAACAAAGCCAATTTTTTGAAAATAACAATGAGTTTAAAAACAATGCAAAAATAGGAAGCGAATATCTAAGAAATATTTGGGAACAAACAACTGATAGATATTGGTTGCAGTAGGTGAATTTTTAAGTAATATTAAATTTAGATAAAAATTTGTAATGTTTTGCGAGTTTATGACCTAAAAGAAAAAAAATGCGCGTCCGTTGTGGATGCGTATTTTTAAAGGTTGACTTTTTAAGTTTTTTTATCGCGGGTTAATTATTCACCATTTTAGAAATATACGCTGAAATGGTGGATAGGATTGTTTTAAGGGGAAGGGTGGTTGTGAATCCAGCTTCTTTTTTATGTCCGCCACCACCAGAGAACTCGCTTGAAATCTTATCCGCGATTTCGCAGTCGTTTGTCATAACTTTTGCGACAAATTTGTCTTTATAGTCGATAAGGAAAACAAGAATGTTTATACCGTCAATTTTTCGTAAATCTTCCGCCACCTTTTTGACAAGAACGCTTTGGGATAAATTGCACATTGGGCTTTTTGTTTTGTCGCACACAACATAATGAAAGTTGCCCGCATTGACAATATTTTGTGCAAGAAGCCCACTGCAAACGAGTTCATCCACTGTGCGTCCCCATAGAACAAGGCGGTTTAGTTTATAGTAATCGACGCCGAGATTTATAAGTTGTTGCGCGATTATAAATGTCTTGTTTGTAATCCTTCTTGAAAAACAATTTGTGTCAGTTAGAATTCCGCAGTAAAGGTTTTCGCAAGTGTCAAGAGTTAGAAGAGTTTTGTCTGTTTTTTCTATAAGTTCGAATAAAATTTCGCAAGTGCTTGACGCTTTGTCGTTTGAATAAACAAAGTCCGCATTCGTTGTATTTCCTTGGTGGTGGTCAATGTTTAAAGTCAAAGTTGCGTTTAGAAATTCGTCTTGATGATTGTCGAGTCTAGACAAATCGTTTAGGTCAAGCGCAATAAAAATATAACCGTTTTGACCATATTTTTTATCAGATTTTAAGCCACATAGGTCTAATTTGCTATCATTTGATGTGTTTTTGTCGCTTTTCTTGTTATTTTTGGATTGTAATATGTCATTAACATTTTTTACTACTAAATTGTCAATATTTTGCCACGAAACAATGGATTTTTCGTTGGTATTTAGTAAAACCCACGCTTGTTTTTTGAAGTTTCGCAAAAATCTACATAAAACAAGGCAACTTCCTATTGAGTCTTGGTCGGGATTTTTGTGCCCCGCAATAAAGATAGGAAGGTCGGGTAGGGAAAGTAATTTTTCTTTTAGCATTTCTATTTTACACATAACTATCTCCCATATCTTTAAGTTCCATTCCGACGATTTTTCTATCACGTTCGCGAATGAGCCTTTCTTTTAAAAGGGTGGTTGAAAGGCTTTTTTCGGTCGTTCTATGCGTACTTGCGAGTTCAATTCTTGGGAAATTTGCCATAATGTAGTTGAGTTCTTTTATGCTACTGTCGGGCTTACTGTTTATTTTTGCCTGCCAGTCGGAGCCAAGATAAATTGCGACTCGCCCGCCACTCGACAAAATGTCAAGCGCTTTATTTAAAAACCATTCAGGTGGCAACATATCGTTGTCAGTTAAGAAAGCGTTTGTTATTCCGCTGAACGCAGACACAATAGCCAGTCTATCGTTTTCGTTATTGATTGTTTCTTTATGTTTTACGCGACGGGAATATTCGTCGGTCTTGACGCCGACAAAGACATCTTCCGCTTCTTCAAAAACGGTTGACAAATGTTCAACATGCCCTGGGTGAAGCCCGTCAAAAACGCCACTGACATAGGCAATGTCGTATTTTTTCTTTTTTGGCTCGTCAAATTGAAGGGGGCCGATGTCGCTAGGGAGTTTGGTGTCATAATTTCTAGCTATCATGGCAGAACTAACCCCTTTGCAATGTTCGACTTGTCTAAGGCGTGCTTGTTCGTCAAAAATTGGTGCTTCGCCATAGTAGGCTGAAACGATTTCGTCACTTAGGACGCCTACATGAACTTCCATATACACCTTGCTAAGTTCTTGAAAAAGGGCGACTTGCTCGGGTTTTAAAACATCAAATATTCCAGTAAGTAAACACGCACCGTGACGATATTCGCCACTGATTAGAGATTTTATTGATTTATACTTTGCGTAGGGAAGTTTAACAAGTGTGTCGACGGTTAGGTTGACAAGTTCGGTGCGTTTAAGCGATGGCTTTTCTTTTGCTAACTTGTCATAAATATATTCGTAAACTTGTTTTATCTCGCTTCTTGCTACTTGTAGCGTTATGCCTTCGTCTTTAAAAGGTGAGTCGGATAAAAACTTTTCGCGGTTGTTTAGAAGATAAAAATTTACGCCATACAAACAGCGCGATTCATTAAAAACAAAAGGGAATTTGGAATAAATGTCATAATTTCGCTTGTAAATCTCTTTTATGTCTTCGCGTACTTTTTTTATTTGACCAAAAGTCAAGTGTTCTTTATTTAGTCTAAGATAGGCAAATGTCTCAAAATAAGGGAACAGTTTGTCTGAAATCTCATATCTCATTTTTGCGTCATCAATTGTGAGCAACTTATATATTGAGTCGTGGGTGGCGGTGTGTGCGAGATATTGTGCTTTTGTTTTAATTTGGACTTCGACAGGAATGCCCATTATCATTAGGTTCGCTTTTGTCGATTTGTAACTGTCGTTTGTTTGATATTCCTTGCCTTTTGGGCTTTGATAATCATACGGAATTTTGCTCGTGCCAGGTTTTCTATTCGTGACTTGTCTATAATCGACAATCATATTTTTGACATATTTGTTTTTATAGCGCTCATAGTTTTTCTCAAAATGTCTTAGTAATGCGTCAACTTGTGCGTTTGAGTCGACCAAAAACATAAGACCATATAAGTCTCGCATATAGTCCCACGAATGTTGATATTCGGCATTTTTTGTGCATACATATTTTTTTAGCGTCGAAAGTGGACCTTTTGTCCTTTTTTCAATTACCATATCGTCGCAAATGTTTTGACTTTTGACATCTAATATAATTTCGTCAATTTTCGACAAAAATTGGTCGTTGTTTTGAATGAGATATAATTTATGAAGTAGTTGTTTTGCGACCTTTTCGTTTGGTGCGAACATAATGCATTCCTTTTATATAAAAAGTTATTCTTGTTGTGAAATTTTTTGAAATACCCTTTAATTCAAAAAAAACTAACTGAATTTTTTATAATTATAACAAAGGAATATTTAAAACTCGTTTTTAAACTTACAAAAACGCTTTCACATATATATTATGACAAATTTATCAAAACTAGTCAAAACATTTGTTAGTATCAGAAAAGAAACGACAATCCTTATTCAAATTCTGGATGTTTGTCTTTTAAAATTAAAGTTTTGCAAATTTTGGTGGCGGAGAGAAAAAATATATTTTAAAGTCTTTTTATTTTTGCAATTTTGTGATATTATAGGGGTATGATTGAAAAAATAGCGGAGTTTGATGGCGTAAAAGAAGAGGAAATCGGACAAATCAGTTCACTTAGTCTTGCTTTTTTGGGTGACGGCGTGTGGAATGTTCTTGTAAGACAATTTTTTGTCGACCATTCAACTTATAAAAATAATTTATTACACAAATTATCGACTAAATTTGTAAAGGCGACCTATCAAAGTGCTTTTTTAGAGAAAATTGACGACCTTTTAGGGGAAGAAGAACACGCGGTTTTAAAACGCGCACGTAACGCACATGTCGCAACAGTTGCAAAAAATGCGGGACTTGCTGATTATAAGCGCGCGACGGCTCTTGAAGCGGTGGTTGGGTATCTTTATCTAAAAAAAGATTTTGATAAATTATCGCAAATAAATGAACGACTAAAAAATGATATGATAAAGGCTCTTGAAGGAGAAAAAAGATGATTATTAGCGGAAAAAATAGCGTTTATGAAGCGCTTGTTGCGGGAAAGACAATCAATAAGGTCGCCATTTTTGATGTGAAGGGCAAGGAAAAAATTGTTGAACTTTGCAAGAAAAATAAGGTCAGAATTGATTTTGTTTCAAAGGAATATTTGGATAAATTATCTACACATCATCAAGGCGTTGTTGCCGTAGTGACGGACTATAAATATTCGAGCGTGGACGAAATTTTAAGTAGTAAAAGTGACGAGGGACATTTTATTGTCGTCCTTGACGGCGTGCAAGACCCACACAATCTTGGAAGCATTATAAGAGTGTGCGACTGCGCGGGGGTGGACGGGCTTATTATTGAAGATAGGCGAAGTGCGAGTGTCAACGAAACGGTTTTCAAGACCAGTTGCGGGGCGGTTAACCATGTAAAAATTGCAAGGGTAAAAAATATTAACGATGTTATTCGCGATTTTAAAAAGAAAAATATATGGGTATATTCAGCCGAAGCGGGCGGAGAAAGTGTTTATAAGACAAATCTTACTGGCGACCTTTGTATCGTTATGGGGAGCGAAGGTTTTGGCGTTGGGGAACTTACAAAAAAACTTAGCGACAGGCTTATTAGTCTCCCCATGTTTGGAAAGGTCAACTCATTAAATGTTTCAACCGCGACGAGCGCAATTATTTATGAAGCGCTAAGGCAAAGAAGGGGAAAATGACTGAAAACGATTTAATTATTAAGGCGCAAGAAGGGGATAATGACGCGATAAACGAAATTTTGTCGAGTTATAAGCACCTTGTCAGCGCGATTTGCAAAAAATATTTTTTGATAAATTTAGAAACTGACGACCTTATCCAAGAAGGAATGATTGGGCTTTTTAGTGCTGTCAGGTCGTACAAGCCCAGTCGTGAAATTTCATTTAAAAATTACGCAAAAGTTTGCATTACGCGCCAAATAATGGACGCTTTAAAAGCAAATAATAGGCAAAAAAATCAAATGCTTAACGCCTATTTTTCGATAAACAATCAAGGAAAAATTATTCTTTCGTCGCTTGACAATGGCGAAGATGACGATAATGCTGGTTTTTTTCTTGTTGCGGGCGGGCTAAATCCCGAAGAGACTTTTCTTTTTCACGAGAAGTTGAAAGATTTTAATAAGCATATAAATAGCGAACTAAGTGACTTTGAAAGACAAGTTTTAAGGCTTTATGTATCGGGGTTAAGTTACACTGAAATTGCCGAAAAATTACAAAAAGACCCAAAAAGTATTGACAACGCGCTAAGTAGGATTAAAATAAAATTGAAAGATTTGAAAGGAGAATAGACTTTGCAACTTGCATTATATAGAAGTTTTAGACCAACAACTTTTGACTCGGTCATAGGTCAAGACCACATTGTTAGGGCGCTAGAAAACCAAGTTATGTCGGGCAAGATTGGGCACGCTTACCTTTTTTGTGGGACGCGTGGCGTAGGCAAAACTAGTTGCGCAAAAATTTTTGCAAAAGCGATAAATTGTTTACATCCAGTTAATGGCTCAGCGTGCGGGGAATGCGAAGTTTGCAAGGCTCTTAACGCACCAAATAATGTTGACATTTTGGAAATCGACGCGGCGTCAAATAACGGCGTTGACGAAATTAGAGCGCTTAGGGAAAAAATAAAATATCCACCTATTCATGGTAAATATAAAGTCTACATTATTGACGAAGTTCATATGTTGACTGACAGCGCTTTTAACGCACTTTTAAAGACTCTTGAAGAACCTCCTACTCACGCGGTGTTTATCCTTGCAACGACCGAAAGTTATAAGTTGCCACAAACAATTTTGTCAAGATGTATGCGCTTTGATTTTAGGCTTGTTAGTAAAGATGACCTAGCAAAACAAACGCGAAAAGTGTTTGATGAAATTGGCGTGAAATACGACGACCGAGCGGTCGACCTTATTGCAAAAGCGGGTGAAGGTAGCGTTCGCGATACATTATCTATTGCCGACTGTGTAGTCGCATTCGCTGGAAATAATGTGACGACCGACAAGGTGGTCGAAATTTTAGGGACAAGCGATAGGGAAAGTGTCGTAAAGGTGGTTGATGAAATTATCGCAAAAAATCTTGGTGGTGTTTTAAAACGCATTGATGATTTTTGTAGAGCGGGAAGGAATTTGGTCGCGCTTGGAAAAGAGTTGACATCTCACTTTAAAGACCTTTTAGTTGTTAAGACTTGCCCTGACGCCGAAAAAATGCTCGGGATAACAAAAGAAGACTACGACAAATATTTGTTGCAAGCAAATGCTCTTGATGTGGATACGCTAATTGCGTTTATGCAAAAGTTTAGCGAGATTGAAAGTGAACTTAAATATGCCTTGTCTCCTAGGACGCTCATCGAACTGAAATGTCTTGAATGCGCTTCTTACGGAAACGAAAAAAAAAACTAATTGACGAGACTCTCGTCGAAAAAATTAAGGCGGAATTAGGACTTGCGGGTAAAGATTTTGCAAAAGAAAATTTTGCTGAAAATGGAAAAATAGATAGTCAAGTAAGTTTGGGCGGGGATAATTACGATAGGAAAGACGCGGGACTTCAAGATGAGATGAGTGGCGGGAATGATTATACGGGTTATGACGATTATGATGATGCGGACTACTATTTAAGTCAAATGGGTGATGACGCGCTTACTATGCTTGACGCGGGGGACTATGCACCAATAGATGATGTTCCACTCGACGAAAAAGATTTTGACATTCCAGACGACCCTCTTCCAAAAGAAGAGTTGGATAATTTGTCAAAAAGGCGAATTTGGGGCGCACTTGTTCTAAAACTTAGAGAAGAAGGTTGTATGACCTTGCACTCGGCGTGCGCGGAAGTGCGGGATTTAAATTTAGTGGACGGAGTGCTTACTGCGGGAGTCAAAGATGAGTTTGCTCTTAAAATTTTGACCGATAAAGAAAATTTTGACAAAATTGTTTTGGCTTTAAAACAAATTGATGATAGAATAACTTTGAACTTTGTTTTGAAAAAGGCGTCAACCAGTAGCGTCGCACAAAATTTGGAGATTTTAAGAAAGATTTTCGGCGACGAACTTATTGTTCAGTGACAACTTTTCAAAAATGATAACATAAAAATATAAAGGAGATTATTATGTCAGGATTTAATAGATTTGGGGGCGGAATGAATATGCAAAATATGCTTAAACAAGCCCAAAAAATGCAAGCGGATATGGAAAGAAAAAAACAAGAACTCGCAGAGACCGAACTTGTTGGTGTTAGCGGGGGCGGAATGGTCGAAGTGACAATTTCGGGCACAAACGAAATTAAAGCGGTTAGAATTAAACCAGAAGCAGTCGACCCAGACGATGTCGAAATGCTTGAAGACCTTGTTTTGAGCGCTATTCGCGACGCACAAAATAAAGCAAAGGAATTGTCAAATTCTTCGCTCGGCGCTTTTAGTTTGTAGGGCGCTATTGATTTTGGATAACGACGCAAAGCGTGATTTATTAAAAAAACAAATTTGCACTATACTTTTTACAACTGGGCTGTGATTTTTTTAAGAAAAAATATAGAATAAAAGATTAAAGAGTGACTTTTTAATAGGTTGCTCTTTTTTTTTACTACCCACGCCCCCAAACTGGGGGCTATTTTTTTGTAAAAAAACTTAAAAATTTACGAAAAAAAGTGGTCGAAATTGCTTGACAGGGGGGGGGGGGGGGGGGGGGGAAAAAAAAAATAAAAAAAAAAAAGGGGGTTTTAAAAAAAAT
>CALBHW010000032.1 GCA_937893125.1 uncultured Clostridia bacterium | reverse complement strand
TGTCAAGCAAATTTGACCACTTTTTTCGTAAAATTTTAACTTTTTTTATAAAAAATAATCCCCCTTTTTGGGTGGCTTGGGGAGAAAATATTTGTAACCTATGCAATTTCACTTATTAAAATAGTCAAGTAATAAAACTGTTAAACTACCCTTCCTTCAACTTCGTTGCCACCTTCCCTTACGCGTCGAGCCGAGCCCTTAAACTCAGATTGCTCCCGCAATCATTTGACTATCGGGCTGACTCTCCTTTACCCCAAAAATTTCGTAAAGCATACGCTTTACTGCTATTTTCGGGGGCCCCACGAACCACACGCCCTACTCATAAGAAAAACCTACTCTATTATTTTTTCTGGCTCCCCATTATAAGTGGAAATAATTACATAGCCCGCTAAACCAATCAAATTATAAAAAAGAGTAACCCATTTAAGGTTACCCATTTTGTAAAATATTCAATTTACAACTCAATCACATGAAACCCTGCCGAGCGGATAAGGCGGTTATAGACGGCAAGTCCGACGCCCGTTTGTTTTGGACATCTTGCAAAGACCGTTTTTGCACCAAGTTCGTCAAATTCCCTTAATTTTGAAAAAAGGTTGTGCGCTTGCGCTTTATCGTCATCAGCCCCGCCGTAATACAAACTAGGCAAGTCCACCTTTTCGCCGTCAAAAAGTAGTGCATAAGTGCCGTCCGCCTTATTTTTTTCGACATATTCCTTAAATTTTTCAAAGTCACTTTTTATTATAATAACGGACGCGTTTGGCGCGTAGTGGCGGTATTTCATCCCTGGCGACAAAACTTTTTCGTCTTTCGCAACTTGTTCTAAAACACCTTTCGCGACATCAATTTTTTTGCCCAAAACGCTTTCAATTTGCTCTTTTGTGACGACCCCTGGCCTAAGTAAAACGGGCGTTTCTTGTAAAGCGCTTACAACCGTCGACTCAACACCCGCGTCGCATTCTCCGCCGTCAATAATTAGTGGGATTTTACCATTCATATCACAAAAAACATCTTTTGCGTTTGTTGGACTTGGCCTCCCCGAAAGGTTGGCGCTAGGCGCCGAAAAAGGAATACCTGCCCTTTCAATAATTTTTCGCGCGATTTCATTTGATGGCATTCTTATTCCGACCGAATCAAGCCCCGCTGTGCTTTCTAAACACACGCCGTCACCCCTTTTTACCACAATTGTCAAAGGTCCTGGCCAAAAGGTGCGTGCGAGTTTAATTGCGTCACTAGACAAATCTTTCGCGACTCTACCTAGCATTTCAAAATTTGAGATATGGCAAATAAGTGGATTGTCCATTGGACGCCCTTTTGCTAAAAAAATCTTTTTAATCGCTTCTGCATTTGAACTATCGCCCGCAAGCCCGTACACCGTTTCGGTTGGCACGCCGACGACTTCGCCCTTTTTTAAAAGGTCACTAGCAAGCGCAATCATTTCATCAGTAGGTTTAACTAATTTTGTTTCCATAATATTAAATTATATCACATTTTCCTTAAAAAAGCAAAAAACAAGTGTAATTTCCTTTTTTGACACTCTTTTTTTTGAAAAATTGCAAAAATTTAGTTGACGATTTATTTTTGTACCTATTTTATCGTTATTTTATAATAAATATTTCTTATATAAAATCTTTTAAACATAAAAAACTTTTCACAAGCACAAATTGTTCTTTTAAATAATAAAAAACACCTAATTAAGTTTTTAAAGAACTCTTTTAGGTGTTTTTTAGCCAATTTAAGACAATTTTTGAATGACGAAACTAACTTCGCTAAATGTTGTGTTTTCCGAGCCATTATTGATTAGATTTAAAGTCATTCCAACCGCGACATTGTTGTACATAAATGTCGCCGAAAGTGGTGCTAGCGCGTTTGCAACGACTGTTGCGCTTGATTCGCTTTGATTGATAACCGTTCCAGCAGCGTCAACCGCGAGTGAGACTTCGCCGTTAGTTGTTTGGGTCGCGTTAGCGCTGTAACTTATCAAATAATTTCCCGTCGTTGTAAGGACGACATCCGTTCCGCCCGCCACATGGGTAACATTGCCTTCAGTCAAGTTGGAAACATCAACAAGCGCTATGCCGTTATTTTCGCCAACTGTACTCGACGTGTTTGTAAAGCCTGCAATAAGTGGCGAACCCGTCGCTCCCGCTGGTCCCGTTGGACCTGTTGGACCAGTTGGCCCCGTCGCACCTGTTTCGCCAGTAGAACCAGTCGCACCCGTTGCTCCAGTTGGCCCTGTAGGGCCTGTAGGTCCTGTTGCACCAGTTGCGCCCGTTGAACCCGTGGCTCCAGTTGCACCCGTAGGACCTGTTGGACCAGTAGGTCCCGTCGCGCCTGTTGCCCCAGTTGCCCCCGTCGTACCAGTAGCCCCCGTTGCACCTATTGGTCCCGTTGGGCCCGTAGGGCCAGTTGCCCCCGTCGCCCCAGTTAAGCCGATAGGACCTTGAATTCCCGTAGCCCCAGTAAGTCCGATAGGCCCAGTAGGCCCCGTTGGACCTGTTGGTCCAGTTGGTCCTGTCGCACCCCCCGAAGGTCCAGTAGGTCCCGTTGGCCCAGTTGGGCCCACAAATTGTCTTGGTCTTGGACATATACAATTGCAACAATCCATAGTGATTATCTCCTTTTGTCCAATAAATTGTATGAAAAAGAAATAAAATTTGTTCTAAAAGTGTTTTTTCTTTTATTGCAAAAAAAAATAGCCACCATCTGCCTCTTTAAAAGTGTAGGGCTTCTTCAAACCTTTCACCAGAATTTTTAAAAATACTTAAACTTTTAGTAGGCATTTTTATAAAAAAGAATAATATTTTTCCTTACCACTTGGTTAATAGTTTCAAATTTGACTTTTTGCCCCAATGTTTGTATAATGAAAGCAAGGAGATAAAATGGACAAGCAAGAAAGAATGTTGGCACTAAAATTATGGTTTAATACCATACAAAATAGGGGTGCCGTTGATGCTCAATATTATTATGGCGAGTCTTACGATATTTACGCCGACGAAGATGTGCTTGAAGCGTTCAAAAATCTTAAAAATGATGTCGACAAGGTCGTTTTATCTCAATTTTGCAACAACTATGTCGCAGCAAAAAAGGCGATTAAAAATTTGCAACTAACCCCAAAACAAAAGGCAAAACTGCAAGTTTTGAAAAAATATAACGAAGAAATTTGCGACACCTTAAATTTTGAACTTTTAGACGACAAATATGATTTTTTAAAGGCAGAACTCCCCCTTATAACAATTGACAAATCATTACAATTGCAACTTGTAAGCTTAGACGACAATAGGCTTTCGTGGTTTAAAAATTTGTATGAAAAGGTGGTTGAAATTTCGAGTTATCCAGCGCCATATTTGTCACAAATAATAAATTGCCTTGGCTACAATCCTATGTTTAGCAACGAAAAAAGTGACCAAGCGATCCTTAAAAGATATGAAAAGAGTGCTCATTTGTGCAAAATAATTGATGATTACACGCACGAAGGCAAAGTTTTATCAAATGCCCAAATCGAAAGTTTGGTTTTTCTTCTTGGAACAAAAGCGGGCGTCAGTTTGTCAAAAAATGTCAAAAATGTGGATGATTTAAACGACCTTTTTGACGAAAACAACCCAATTCAAAAATACATTTCAAGCAAGGTCGACGAACAAAGGCGACTGCCTAACGATAAAAGAAACGCCGAAATTTTAAAAAAAGCAATTTTTTACAAGTTTTTTGGGTTAAAATACGGCGACGACGCCTTCTCAAGCGATGTTCCACTTGTTTTCCATAGATTTAATCTTGACGGGCTTAAAGAAACGCCAGATAATAAATATCTTTTCGAGACCTATTACGCCATAGCAAATGTCGTTGAAACAGATGAGCCTGAAAAACTTTTGTCCCTTTTTGACTATTTAACAAATAGTGGTTTTGAGCCTTCCTATTTTTCTATGATGACCTTTGAAAATCAAATGAGAAAAGAGTTCACAAAGCAAATAAATGACTCCCTATTTTCTCTTGAAGGTCGCACAAAAAGAAGAGTGGGCAACGCTATCGTTTATGACGCGGGAACAGATTTTAAAATGCTTATAACCGCCGTTGGTGCTTATCAAAATTTGGAAAAATCAGCAAACTATAAGGATCATTGGAACTCTTCCCTTTTGCGTTCGCACGGCAATTGCTGTTCTCTTATTTCGAACTCTTGTCTAGCGACAGCAAGGCAACCAAGCGTCGTTTTTGGTTTTCTAAATATGCCCGAAGAGTCACTACTTGCGGGTAGTCACACAGATATAAATAGCACACCAACCAATCGAAATTATGACATCAATTTTCACAATGTCGATCAACAATTTTTCTCGCCCGACGAACTTATAAATCGAACACGCGACTACTATAACGAACTCGATTTTGAAAGGATTGACATCTCAAAAAATGGAAAGTTTTTCAAGAAAAATCCCGATTATGTTGTTTTTTTTGAGGAATTTGAAGATTTCCAAAAGGAACTTAAAATACAAAGAAATCTTGAACCAATAAAAAAACTACTTATCGACCAACACGAAAAAGAAAAGCATAGGTGGGAAGAAAGTGTCAAAGCATCCGTGCAACTTGGCATTCCAATTGTTAAAATAAATAGAGAAACTTGCGCTAAATCAGAACGCGCAAAATTGGACGAAAATTTAAAGTTATTCAAAAAAACAAAAGACCCAGCACTCATTAAACCACTTATCACGCAATATTTAAACAACTACACTGGGCTTCGCGACGAAGAAAAATTGCATTGGGCAAACTTGCAAAAATATTTTCCTAAAAAAGATTTCAATGCTCTTCAAGATGAAATTGAAACGGTTATAAAAAACACAAAGAACAAAAATAAAAGACAAAAATTATTTGACGCATATAGCGATGTTTTGTTAGGCGATTCAAAATATTGCAACCGAATTGATGTAAATTACGCGACCGACCATGAAAATGAGGAATTTGAGCGTCTTTCATCCCTAGAAGACGAAATGAACAAATAATTTAATGATAAAAAAAATTTACCAGTTTTTTATATTTTCCCTAATTAAGTCATATTAACCATAGTTTAAACGCCAATAAAATCCGCATGTATGTTAAAGCAAACGCCTTTTAATCGCGACCATCTAAGCGCCAATAAGTCCCATATATATAGATACCCTTTTTTAATTTTAACTTAAATCAAAAAGCATCCAAAAAAATTTTTTATAAAAAACAATAAAAACCATTTAACAAAATTTTTTGTAAAAATATAATTATTTAAAGGAGAAAAAAAATGACGGAACAAGAACTAAAAGATAAAACAAAACTTGTTGAACTATCTTCTATTTTAGACGACTTTTTCAAAAAGAACCCTCCAAAGACCACTCTCCAAAAACCGCCAAAAAACAAAAAATAGTTATAAAAGGCTTTTCAATAAATATAAAGGTACTATCTATTTTGCTTTGATTTTCTTTTTAAATATGTATAATAAATATGTGACATAGTAAAACTACGAAAAGGGAGATTAAAATGAAAAAGAAAAATGGATTTTGGGCGACTCTTGTTGCCATTTGTTTGGTTATTCCCGCCATGTTTATTTTGACCGCTTGCGGACATAACCACACTTATTCCGAAAAATGGGAATATGACGAAAATTATCACTGGCATATTTGCACTGACGAAAACTGCAACGAAACAACCACCAAAGAAAATCACAAATATGACGACGACAACGACAAAACATGTGATTGCGGTTACGAAAGGGTTTCGCAAGTAAACACTTTTAGTAAAAATATTCAAAAAAGAGTTTACAACGGCGAATCTCAAGGACTTGTTCAAAATGCCGACTTTACTGTAACGCACGGCACAGCGTCCGTTTCGTACAAATCGCAAGGTTCAAGCGACGATTTTTCACCAGTTGCGCCAACAAAGGCGGGCAAATATGTTGCAAAAATTGTCGTTACTGGAAACGCACTTTATACGGGCATAATTAAAGACGACATCGAATTTGAAATTGAAAAATATGACTTAACAAATGTCGTAAAAGAAACACTTACTATTCCTTACGGCAAATCTTTGCCACACGACGAACGCCTTTTTGCTCCAAACGACAATCTTTATGGTGACAAAATTTTTGTACGCTACACTTTTGATAGCCAAGGCGTAGGAAGCGAATCTACAAAGGCTGAACTTATAACAACAAACACCGACGCGACAGTTTTAAACAACTACATTTTTGACGCGACAAAAACATCAGCAAAAATTGGTAAAAAGACAATCTATTTAGATTCAACAAAAGAGAACAAACTCAATATTTATAACACTATTGACGACAATTTTACTTTAATCGAACTTGACAGTAAAAACTTTGGTATTATAGGAAGCGAAAAAGTGTCTATTAAAGTTGCAGGAAAACCAAGCGACTTTGAAACGGGCGCGAAAATCAAACTCGTTACAAGCGCGGAAGACATCGAGGCAGGAAACCTTCTTGCAACGCTCGTCGGAGAAAACGCGGGCAACTACTATTTGTCAGGGACAGCAGACGCGACATACACAAAACGTCAATCAAAATTTGTTGGCGAAGTAACAAGTTATGGCTTTACTGACTATCGCTTTGGAGCCAGTTCGGACTCAATCGTCTATGGCGAAAACCACTTCGTTGTAAACAAAATTGGCAATAAAGACTGGTTTGAAATTCTCGTTCAATCAAACGACAAGGATAGCGAAAAAGACTATATCAACAAAGAAGTCGAAATTAGAATTTGGTGTGGTTCGACAATTATTGCAAAAATGTATCGTGTAGGCTCAAATTCCGCTGAAGAAATGAAATATGCTTACAACAACGGAACATTCGATAACGATAACGGAATCGCTGATTTTAAACTAACTCCAAACATCGACGGCTATACTGATAGCGAAGGACGTTGGATTTGCACAACGCCATCAGTCACCCTTACAATGGATTTTGTCTTTTCTAACATTAGAGAAATCACTCCAACCAAAACAAATCAAGCGTTTGGCGCTGGAAAACTTTTAACAGGCTGGACATATGTTTTTAAATTGAAAGTAGATGGTTCTAGTGACAGTTATTACTTCCTTTCTTGCTCAAACGGCGAAACCAATAACTTGGTCGCCGAGATTACAGGCGCTTATTATGCAGAAGATGTAACAAATGGAAAAGACGAGCACGGTAACGACCTTATTATGTACGCGGAAGGCAAAAGCGCGGGTGGAAACGCTATATTAACCACAGATGGTGAGAATTTCGACTACGATGTCTATATATCTATGTTAAAATTGTAAAAGGCACCGAATCTTCCACACTCTCAATAAAAGTTGGAAACGCATAATTTTTAAAAAACGTCATGTTATTTTGTGTTTACAAATCAATTCGTTAAGCGCAAATTTGCAACAAGTTGTGGCGTCGCTAGTTTGAGTAACTACTAGTTTTGCTTGCGGATAAACTCAACCCCCTTTTTGCTCAATAGCGTTGCCGGTTTGAGCATTTGCTAGTTTTGCTTGTGAGTAAACTTTCGTTAATTCAAATTATTATCAAAACACCCCCGCCTTAGGTTTGCCTATTCGGGGTGTTTTTTTTATCTAAAATATGCCAATAAAAATTGACTTAAATTGCAAAAAACAATAAAATTTTAATAATAGGTTATAAAACCAAAAAGGATAAAAATGCGGGTTGAATATATAGACATAGAAAATGTAAAATGTAAATTGTTTATTCCAAGTGGTGAAATTTCAGATATTTTAATTGCTCTTCACGGCTTTGCGGGCGATAAGGAAAGTTCGGTTATAAAAGCCGTCGCGGAGAGTTTAGGCGAAACGACGCTCGTTTTCGCCTTTGACCTCCCTTGCCACGGAAAAGATGAAGAGCAAGGTAAACTAAGGCTAGACAAATGCATAAAATATTTAGACATCATCCTAGATTATGTGAAAAAAAGTTACAAAAGCATCCCAATTTCATTTTTTGCAACAAGTTTTGGCGCGTTTGTTCTGCTAAATTATTTAAAAAATCACGACGAACAATTTAAACACATAATTCTTCGAGCACCCGCAATTTTTATGGACGAAGTTTTGACAAATAGCATTTTAAAAGACCACAAAATTTCACTTGATATATTTTTAAAACAAGGTGCAATTTTGGGCTTCGACAAAGAAATTTTAGTTAATAAAGATTTTTTACAAGATTTGCGAAAAAACAGTTTATCACAACATAAATTTTTAGAGCACATCGATATAATTCAAGGTGACAAAGACGATACCGTGGACATTAAAAAAAACGAAGTCTTTTTCAACTCTAAATTCCCTTCATTTTCGCTCCACTACATAAAAGATGCCGACCACCGCTTCAAAAACCCCACCGACCTAATTCAAATCATAACCATCATCAAAAACATTTTAGGATAAAACTTTGTATGCTTTAGTCTTTTTAAAAGAAGGTATAAATGAAGTGTACCCCGTATGGGTCACTCAAAAACACCTTCTTTTTTTAGCGTTATAGTGTAGCGTATAACGAAAAGTGCCATTTCATATTGTCATAATAATTTTTCGTTTTTATAAAAGAAGTGAACCCAACTTAGGGTTCACTTCATAAATCGTTTTGATTTTTTGACCAAAATGTGAAGAATATAGGTTTACAAAAAAGTTATTATCTATTTCTTCTTTTTATTTTTTGGGTTGTTTTTACCTTGGTCGCCATTATAATTTGGGTCATAATAGCCATTTTGGTTATTATAGGCGTTGCCTTGTGCGTTTACATCATAATATCCATTTGGGTCATAACCTTGCGCGTTTGGGTCGTAATAATTTGGGTCGTAATAACCTTGAGCATTTGGGTCATAATAGCCATTTGTGTCATAATTATTATTATAATTTTGCCCGCTGTTTTGGTCGTAATATTGCCCATTATTATAATTTTGGTCGTAATATTGCCCGTTTTGGTCATAATTTTGGTTGTTTGCATTTTGTCCAGCCACATCTTTCAAATTGTCATCTTTTTTAAGTGACTTTTTGATTTTTTCAAATTGTTGTTTTTGGACATTTTTTCTGTATCTTCTTCTACTCGACCTTATAGACAAAACGATTATAAGAGTCAAGATTGTAATTCCGCCTATTGTAGAAAGAAGAATGATAAGGCTCAAATAACTTTGTGGCTCATAGACTTCAAATTGTCTAACCATATCACATCTATAATTGCCATTTTTGAAAACGATACGCACATAGTATGTTCCGCTTGTGATAACGCTTCCGACTTCCTTGCCGTCCTTTTCATACCTAATTTCGTATTCTGGAACAACGCCGTCGACAAAGAATTCACTATCAAATTCGACTGAGATTCTGTCATTTAAAATTGTGCCATTTTCTCTTAAAACGCCGTCCGTTGAAAGAACAAAATCAGGAATTGCCTTTTGCTCAATCGTGTAAGTTGCGCTTGCTGGCGTCAATATGTCGTAATTTTTGCTAAGCGAATTGTTTTCGTCAACCAAAATCACGCGCATTGTGTAAACACCAACAGGAGAATTGTAGCCAAGTTTGACAACATTTCTTTCAGCATCGTAAACATTAAAGACATAATCTTTTCCGCTTACCAAATCTTTTAGCCCCGTAACGCCGACTTTATCCATATCACTTGAAATGGTCAAATCGCCGTAAGTTCTTGTAACACTTGGAATATTTACAGACAATGTCGCCTTGCTCATATACAAGTAGAAGAAAGGTTTATAGTCGCCAAAGTTGTAGTAAACGCATCCGCCACGAGTGAAGTTTGCGTAAATGATGTAAACCGAACGATAGTCGCCCTTGTCGTTACCTTGCGCGGACAAGATGTCAAGACTACTTAGTTCATATTCGGTCGCTTTCTCAATAGCACTTTCGGTCAATTGTCCGTTTTGGTTAAGCATAACAAGTTTATACGAATAGTAGATGTCGTCAAAATCAGTAAATCTCTTAGTCAAATTATTCGAATTTTCGTCCGCAACGCAAGTTATTCTATTGATTCTAGCCAAAGTTGGATAAGTCGAATAGACAAGTTCTTGCGAATCGCTTTCGAATTTCAGATTATTCCTAATATTGTCAAGGTCGCCGATGTTTACTTGCGAAATGACAACTTCAACATCAAAGGTTATGGAAGATTTGCCTGAAATGAAGTTTTTGTCAACTGGTGTAAACACAACTTGGCGAGTAATGACGCCGACAGAAACGAGTCTTTCAGAGCCGTCTTGCCAATTTGCAGTACCCGCGACTTCTTCCCACGCACCCGTTGTTTCGTTATAGTAAGTCACAACAAATGGAACATTTGAAGAACTTGCGCTCAAAGTGTTGCCGTACTCTCTTGAAATTGCAAGCCCGCCAGCCGAAGTTGAGACGACACTTTCGTTTTCCTTGTCAAGCACGCCGACAAGTTGTGGCGATGTGACAAGTACTTTGACTGAAACGCTTTCGCTAACAATTTCACCATATGGTTCGTAGTTGTTATCAAAACTTGTTCCTTCAATATGCCTATTGTAAACAACATAAACATTATTTTCGCCATACGAGAGTGCTTGGCTTTCATCTTTAATCGTAAATCCTTTTGGAAGGTCAAGCCCCAAATCGCCCGCTGTAAGTCCCAACCTATAAACAATGGTTGGAACAACATATTCGGCAAGCGCTGAGTAGACGCGATTTTGAGTGTAAGTTGCGCGAGTGACATAAACTCTTGCGTCAACGGTCATCTTCTTGTAGTTAAGTTTATTGCCATAGACGCTTGCTGGGAATCCGCCATTAACAGGAACGCCACTATTGTTTGTTTCTGCTGGGTCGTAAATCATTTGGAATGTGTATGGACTATCCTTAACTTGAAGAACCGTCCTAAACATTGGTTGATTTTCATCCCATTCCCAAGGCCACTTTTGTGCCAAAGAAGAAACTGGAAGAGTGATTGACGACGCTGTGAGTGTTGGCGAATATGTCCTTGAAATGTCTCTATATCTAAATATGCTTGGGTCAAGGTCGCCCTTGTTTATTCTTATATTGACAACAATGTCTAGAACATCTTGATACAACGCTTCATTTGCGTTATATTTTGCCATAAACTTCGACCTAACATCAATGTAGTCACGCCCCGTCCCGATAATGTAATCGTCGGTGTCAAGGCTTGTTACTGGTTCATAATATGTTACGCCTGGGTCGAGTGTTTCGCCTGCATATTTTACAAATGCAGTATAACTGCCGTCCGAATTTCTCTTTGCGTAATACGTTCCGATAGTAATCTTACTGATGTCAGTGATTCTTTGATATTGCCACGAGAAACCGTCTGGAAGAATAATATCAGTAAGAGTCAAGCCCTTTCTATAACTAATGCTAAAGAAGTCGTCCTCCAATCCGTCATAAATGTTGATTTCTTCCTTGTAAACACCTTTTTCAACGGTGAAAGTGATGTAGAAAACGAGCGCGTCGTAATCCTCATCCTTTTTGTATCTAACTGGAACACGAAGTTCTCCGACAGTGTTTATCGCGAAATCTTCATTTTCAAACCAAACTTTACTTCCGTAATATTCGTCATTAAGCGAGTTTTTGATAATTGTGAGTTCTCTTAAAGTTGCATATTCGCCATAACGAATCTTTTGGTCGATAGTTGTTGCGTCTTTTGGAACAACCTTGAAGTTCTCTGCGTCAAAGTCCGCTTGAGTCGATTGACGACGCCTAATTTGGAATCTTCTTACGACCTCACCGTTAAAGTTGCCCGAGAACACAACTCTTACGCCCCCAAGTGTATTAGGGATAGCGTCCGCATTTTCCGCAAATTGGACAACTTCATAGTCGTAATGTTCAATAAAGAGTCCGTCTTCTAAACATTTTTCGCAAGTTGTAGGAGCATTTATTGCACTAATTGTATGGCCACAATTTACGCAACGATATATCTTTTCTTCGCCGTCGCCTTTCCTTGCAACAAGTTCCACGCCCTTATATGTTATTTTGTTTTCTTCAAAATCAATAACAATAGGTGCTCCAGATAGTTGCGAGCCAATCATAGGCACGACAAAGTCGTCCGCATTTGTCAAATATTCAACCTTTTCAATCCTATACTCGATAACGATTGTGCCCGAATAGTTACCAGTTAATGTGACAGTCACTTTTGCAAGATATTCCGTACTTCCAATGATTTCGCTAGCAAAGATGTTGTTAAAGTAAACGCAATCTTTGTCGTAAATCTTGATTGTTTCAATTCCGCCAATGACGAGTTCGAAATAACTTCCGCCCGCGTCTTTTTGGTCGCCAAGAGTTACTGGTGACCCCGTGTATGTGTATACCCTATTATTTGCCAAAACAAAATTGTCAGTAACTTCACGCCTTACAATATCAAATGATTTTGTTAGGTAACCCGAGTAGTTTCCGATACCTTGGATAGTAACTTTTGCCTTGTTTGTTGATGTAGAAATGTTAATGTTGTTTGAATAACTATCAATTCTATAATCTACACCTTCTGTCAAAACAATTGTATCCGCCACCTTGGTATTTAAAACTTCGAGTTTTCCGCTAAGCAAAACTTCAAGTCCGTAATTGTACTCTTGATTATCAATGTCAGAAATAATTGTGTTTGTAACAGAAAGTTCATAAGGAACAATCCTAAATTGAATTGTGGTTGTGCCAGTCAAGTTGTTGACGCCCATAAGAGTGATTGTTGCGTATCCGACATTTATGTTATTTGTGTATGCTGAAACGCCGTCTCCGCCAAGCGTGTAATCAGCGCTATTTATTGCAACACCGTTAATTGTCAACGAATTTTCGCCGAACACTTTTGTAATTGCCATTCCCGTGTACACTTCGTCACTAGTCAAATTGGTTGCAAAAATAATTTGCTTACTTGAAATGTGAAGTGACGCAATGTCAAATCTCAAAATGACGCTTCCGCTATAAACATTGTTTACGCCACCAAATGTCACCTTAAATGCACCTTTTGTCGTACTGTCCGACACATTGATATTGTCGACAATTATTCCGTCGTCCGTCGCGTCAACAGGTTCAATTGAAGTAATGTCGTCACGAGAAACAACAGTTGTTGAGACCGTTCCGTCGCTTTCGTCGCTCTTAATCTTAATACTTATTTGTTCGTAACTAGGAACAACCGTAATGCCTTGATAATAAACCGCCGTTCCGACTTGGCTATACTCGATGTCGTCAAGAGTCAACACATTTGTTTTAATAACAAAGTTCTTTGTCACGACGCCGACATAGTTGCCAGTAAATACAAGTCTAATATATGCCGATGAGCCGACCGCGATGTTATAATAGTATTCAATCGTGTAACTATCTTTTCCGACTTCGTTGCCGTAGTTGTCAATGACTTTTATTGGCTCTGGGCGAATTTCTTTGCCCGTGTATCTATAACTTGGTTTAAGTTCGATTGAGCCTTTCTCAATGTCAAATTTTTGTCTTGCGATTTCAAAAGTAAACTCTGCCGTGCCAGTAAAGTTGCCTTTCAAGCCGTCACCACCGTTTCCGATGATTTGGACAGTTGCCGTGCCCGCGTTTACGTTGTTTCTATATTCGCCAAAAGTATAATCTTTATCAGTGCCATAAAGCAATGTGTAAGACTTATACTTCAAACTAAACACATAACTACTGCTTGATGTCAAAATAATATCTGACGCCTTGTAAATTGCATTTTCCACTTCAAAAGTGAATTGGTCCATATGATTTAAAATATTTCTCGCCTTGATTTGGAAGAATGAATTTATTGTGTTTGTGTAGTTTCCAATACCAACGATTTGGAACGCTGGGTTGCCCACATTGGCTCTATCTGTTGCGTCACTATAAACAACTTCGTAGTCCGTGTTTAGAAGCAACTTATATCCGCCGTCGTAAACTTCAACAAGGTTCTTAATATCAAGCACTTGTCCGCTATATTCTTGTGGCTCAATTGAGTTGTAAGAAATGGATGTGTCCGTCAAACTCTTTTCCACAATGCGGAAAGTAAAGATATATGAGCCTGTGTAATTTCCGACGCCTTCAATCTTCGTCCTATTCAATTTGTCGCTCACATCAACATTGTTGCCGTAAAGTCCCGACAAATCATAATATGCTGACAAGACATAGTCAAACGAACTTTCGCTTCCAGTCTTTGGTCTAAGAATAATATTCCCATATTCGACTCTTGGACTTGGAACGATAACTTGCCTACTAAATTGTTGGTCGCTTATTTGAATTGGGTCGTTATTTAGTTGAGTTTTATTTTCAATTGTCGCAAGACCCTTTGAAATAAGTTCGCCAATATCAAGTGGGTTTATTTTGAAATTCGTCCTAATTATGCTTCCGTCTCCGCCGTAATTATTTAATCCTGTAATTGAAACTGTCGCATATCCTACATTTCTGTTGTTTGAAAGAGCATATTCGTAGTCTGGAAGTGCCGATGTCTCGCTCGCTGTTTTAAGTCTCAAATATGTTCCGTCGTCTAAAAGTGCGTAAACATAAATTGTTTTAACAATGTCAGCACCAGTGTATGTTTCTTCAAGAATTCCACTTTCAACACTGTTTGCCCTTTCGCCTTGGTCTTTATCTGTCACAATAAATCCGCTATTCCTAAACGAAAGTGGTCTAATTTCAAAGACTTTGCTGAGTGTTCCCGAGAAGTCGCCCGCCATATTTCCAAATTCAATATAGACCATTGGCGCGGTCTTGCTCGCGTTGATATTTTCGTCTCCGTAGTAAATTCTAGTGTAGTCGGTGCCTTCCATAAGTTTAACATTGTTGAAGAACACTCCCGTTACAACTGGCTCAATTGACGAACCCGTGTAATAGTAAACATCTTCTTCAAATTCGACCTTAAACTTGCTTGCGTTGTCTCCACTTTCAATAAACAATTTGTTAATGATAAATGAAAGTAGCGCTTGACCAGTGTAGTTGCCCTTTCCTTGAATTCTAACTCGCCCCGTACCCGCATGGATATTTTCTTCGTCAAGACCTTTTATAATGTCAAAATCGACGCCTTGGACAAGTCTATTGTCAAGGTAGGAAACATTGGTCAATGAGTCAATATCAATAATATTTCCTGTGTAGTCGTAGGAAGGAATATTTCCAACAAGTTCAGTCGAAGAAAGCAAACTCAAATCTCTTCTCTCGATGTCAAATTGCTTATTCTTCGTGCCAGTAAAGTTGCTGTTTTCCTTGCCCGAAATTGTGACAAGCCCGTTATTTATTCCAGCACTGCTATGTCCTTCTGTGATAAGAACACGTGTGTAATGGGTGTCAAGGGTAAGTTCTGTTTGTCTGTAATTGCCCGTAAATGTGACATTGCCGTAATTAGCGTCTGCCGTGTCAGTCACAATCGTCACAATAGGTTCTTTCCAATAAACCCTAATATCTGGGTTAAGAGACTTGCCCGTAAATTGTTGGACTGGGTTTATAAGTTCTATTGTAATGTCTGTCGAATCCATATCGAGTGCAACGACGCGATATTCAAGGTACAACGACCCTTCGAAGTTTCTATATAAAGCACCTCTTTGTCCAGTAACCGCACCGATTTCAAGATAATATGTTCCGATGTTTATTGTGTCTTTTTGAGTAAGTTCCTTAAACGAACCACCTTCCATTTTGCCCCAACGAAGTTGTGTCGCGTCATAAGCAAGTGACACTTCGCTTTCAATATTTGGATTTACAGATGTGTCAACAAATTTGTAAATGATTGTGTCCGCCGTTGGAGTGTTATTTAGACCGCTAAACACGATTTCGTGGTTTGCATTGCCTTTATTTAATGTGTAACTTGTAATTTCTCCGCCCGTCACATTTTTCTTCAAAATTGTGAAGTGAAGTTCTTTCTTGCCCGTCGCATTGCCCGCTTTTCCTTCAATTGTAATGGTTGCCGTTCCCGCGTTGATGTTTGAAGAATAGGAAATCGTGTAGTCCGTTCCTTCAACAAGTTCATAAACTTGCGCACCGCCGTTGAAGAATGCAATGGCTGGGTTTGAATTGTTCTTAGAGAAATTCTTTGTTATTGCAGAGCCTCTATAAGTCTCGTTTGTCGTCAAGTCATTTCTATATCTTATCTCATAACCCGTTGGAAGTTGAGTGTCCGCCGAGAAATCAAATTTTTGGATTGTGAAATGTCTTGTAATTGTGCCCTTATAGTCGCCTTTAAAGACAATTGTGACATAGCCGTTATTTTCGCCCGCGTTAATGTTAAATCCGTCCGCGCCCGATGGATAACTGACTTCGTAGTCGTTGTTAAGTGACAAATTGCCCACTTGTCCCTTAATTTTGACCGTAACGGAAGGCCTCAAAAGCACGCCAATGTAGCGCAAATTGATTTCGTCCGTAATTGTAATTGTCACATCATCTTCGGTGAGTTCAAGCCCCGTCACGAAGAGTCCGCCGTAACCATTTTCGCCGTTTACGACCAAAATGTAGTATTCGTTTCCGTCAAGCGACTCCAATGTGACCGCGTTTTCGTAATATCCGGCGCCTGTAATCGTTTTGCCGTCTCTAAGCCTTGGGCGGATAAATTCTTGAAGCATTGTTCTATCCGCGTCGCCAGCGACAAGGTCAGCTGAATTTACAAACAAGGAATATTCCGCTAGATAAACATAATTGTCACCGCTTGCGTCTTTGTAAGGTCTACCGTCGGAGTTTAGCGCATAGCGCTTCAAAATGCCGTTGTTATCGGTTACGAATTCGATTGAATCGTCCACCTTAAACATTTGTTTTGCGTCTGGAAGGTTGACTGAAATTGTTTTCTTTGAAATTTCAAATCTTCCCGCCGATGTCGTCTTTGTCGCGTAGTTGCTTTCCGTCACACCGCCGACCTTTTTGTCACCACCGTCTTTGTAGGCACTGATTGAAAGTCCCTTTCCAGCAACTGTTGGCTTTTTAAATGTGACTACAACTCTTACGACATTACTTGAAATACCCGCAAGTTTTTCTTCTTCCGAGAAACTTGGAACAAAGCCGTCGGACTCAACTGAATAAGCAACTGTTGCAATGACTTCGCCGTTTTGTACGACATCGCCACTGCTTAAAATTTCTTCGTTGCCGATTTTAAGTCTAAATCCATAAAGTGAGTCGTCTGTCGTGATGTCCGCGCCACCCGTGATGTAGAAGTTAAGGCTTCCGCCATATACAAGCGCTCTCTCAAGATTTGAAGTAAGACCCGTTGAAGATGTAACTTCAATAAAGGCGCCGTCCGAACTCCTATAGAACAACTTGACACTTGGTTGCTCTTGTCCGCTTGGAACAAAGCCCGTGCTACTTGTTACTCTCATATTGTCGGTGTAGTTGCTTGTCTCTGAATACCCTTCGTTGTCGTCCGCAAGTGTTACAAGGACTTGTGGAAGATATTTTGAAAGATTTTTTTCAACATAACCAAAGTATGCGTATGAGAAACTCAAATTTTGTTGTTCAAGTCCTTGGAAAATAAGTTTGACTGCGTCTGGGAAAGACGAATAGTCATTTGGTTGTTCAAGAAGTGAAGTCGAGATAACTGCACTGCTATCGTGTCCGCTAAATTGGATACTTCCCCTTGGAATATTCCCCGCGACACCCGATACAACAACTAGTGCGCTTGTTTGTTTTTCGCTATCGTCGTCACTTGACGAGTTGCCCATTTTGATAGGAGAAATTGTGATACCTGGGTTAATTCTTTCAATCGTGAAATATCTTGTCTTTTCCGCTTCTTCCATTGAAGAATCCCAAGTGTAATTTCTAGAACTTGCAACGACCAAACTTGCCGTCACCTTGTAACTTCCAGCGTGGGCTGGTTGAATGCCCGTCTTGCTGTATGCTGTGTCTGACGAGTTTATTTTTGCACTGTACGAATATTCAACTGGAATTTCGCCTTCAATGCCATTGACAATTGTAGCCGTTGGGTAGTGAACATTGCCGTCAAATGCGTATTTATATTCGCCGTCATTGTTCCAAATAATTGAAATTCCGCGTTTTGCGATGTTAAATTTCACGGTCTTATGGTCGTCCGCCATTTTGTAGTTGTGCGCCTTGTCTCCCGACAACTCAATTGTAACTGTGTATGTTCCCGCATTTTTAAGGAGACATTCAAGAGCGTTCGAAATTGTTTCCGTCGTTCCGTCGTCACGGATGTTTTCATAGGTGTACGAAATGCCTACAAAAATTTTATCGTCTGGAATAAGGTCGTTTTCGTTAATTGTAACGCTAAACGCTTGATTTGCACCATTATATACATAGGTCTTTTCGGACAAATCGCAAGTAAGGTCTTTTTGCGTTATTGTCCAACTATTTCTCTTTGACGCAGTCTCCAAATGACGCATATCGTAGTTGCCTGCTGACGCGCCCGCAAAGCCTGTTACGGTGAGTTCATAGTATCCACTATCTTTGCAAGCGTTCAAATTTGGAACGTCGATAAAACTATCCGAGCCAAGTGGTCGTCTCCTAATTGTATAGGTAAACGACACTTCGTCATTTTCAATCATATCGCCGTTAATAAACACTGGATAATAGTATGTTGCTTCTCCGCTATAAACTGCTGATTTGCTGTCGTCAAACGAACCGACCGACTCCCAATTGAAGCCTGAAATCTTCTTCGCAACAATTTTCCACGAACGTTGATAATATGAACGGTTATCAAGAGTGCTAAATGTGTAGTTATTACTGCACGACCTGTCAAGTTTTGTAACTTGCGCAATCCAATTTGAGCCGTCACTTGCAACGCCAGATTTTACATTGTCGGAATATCCGTCGTCCGCGACTTTGACACCGTCAACTTGTTTTCCGTTAACTAGAACTGTTGCAACAAGTTTAATGTCTTTTCCGTTATACTCTGGTGCGAAGTTTACAAGGTCACCTTTTAAATTCTCGCTATTTTCAAACGACCAACTAAATGTGACTTCTTTTTGCAAAATCGACCATTCTTTTACATTGTCAGAACCAATTATATAGTTTCCGCCAGCGTCGGAAGGCAATTGATTGGATGTCAAAGATACTTCAAGTTTGTAAGTTCCAGCGTTGATACAGTTTTCACCACCCAAAAGGCTTTCTGAGACGGAACCGCCAACCGCGACATAAGTGTATGTCAAAACAAATTGAATAGTATCGCCCGCAAAAATGCCAGTAATTTTATCAGTATCAATGTCGTAATATTGTGGTGAGCCATTATAAATAATACTACTTGCGCTGGCATCCGAGTCCTCTAAAACTGCTTTAAAGTATGTCGCTCCAAGTCTTGCCCTTGCAATTCTAAATGTTGCTTCGGAAACACCAATTGTGTAGTTTTGCGCAACAGCGCCACCAATGCTTGCAACACGCACTGGATATTCGCCCGCATTTGTAGGTGCTTCGGAGACCCACGAACTGCCAACAAAATATTGCTTAGAAATTGTAATTTGTGACTTGTCTGTCGAACCACTTGGAATACCAGAATTGATAGAAACAGTTGGTTCTTGCGCCTTTGCGTTGTATGTAGGCGACAAATTATCCCACAAGAAACCTAGTGTTCTTTGTTTTATTCGCCATGTAAACGACGTATTATCTGACGCAAGTTGATAATATGTGCCTGTTTCATCAAATAGAATTTGAGCCTTGTAGTAGCCCACATTTATGATGTTGCCACCATTAAATGTAAAGTCGTTATCGTTGTTTAGTTCATATTCCGCATAATCTGAGTAGTTTGTGTTGTCTTTACTATATGTTATCTTAAGCGTGTACTTAATATTTGGTCTATCAAGAACATAAATCGCTTTTGTTAGTCTTGGATTGTAGTAAAGTGGTTTTGCTTCGTAAGGCACCCCAGGAATATTATTTGTTTCGTTTGGATCAATTGTGAAGTTCGAAGAATTTGGCTCCCAGTTAAATGCAAGTATCTTCTTCGTAATCTCCCATTGACACTCGCCGTTATTGCCTGTCAAAGAATAGTTGCTATTATTCAAATCTTTTATTCTTGCAGTGTACTTGCCGACATCGGTTGCTTTATTTGTATAAGCGCCTGAATTGTCATAAATATCATAGACAAATGTGTCGCCTTCTACTGCGTTTGAAACACCTGTTACCCAAGGGCCGTGCTCAGCGCCATCATATTCAAAACTTGTTCCTGCCCAAACAAGTTCAGCGAGTCTTGGTCTGATTTCCCAAGAGACCATTTGCGACCTTAAATTGGTCAAAGATTCGCTATAGAAAACATAGTTAGGGTCGATAAGTGCAATTTCCAGCCTATATGTCCCAGCATTACGCCCGACCTTTGTGTCAAGTCTTTCAAATTGACTAATGTCAAGGTTTTTACTCGTGTATCTATTTGCAATTGTAACGAAAATTTCTTGAGTTAATCCGTTATACACAAAAGGACTGTTGCTGTCTGGGTCGTCTGAATATTGCAAACTGATTGCGTTTTCAGCAAGCATAACTGGAGTTATTACATATGTCTTTTTGCTTTCTTCAAGGTTCAAAGAATAGTTGCCAGTTGTGCCTGACATTGCAAGGATTTCAATTGAATATGTTCCCGCATCGCAAGAGAATCCGTCAAGGAAACTTCTAAATTGTTCAAGAGACATCTTGTCCCCGCCAGACATTGCACCTTCTGCTTTTGATGGGACGACTACAAGTGTCCTTTCCCTATTTTCTCGTACGCCAGAATAAGTAACTTTTACGCTATATGCAATTTTTTCGTTATCTTTTAACTTTTCATTATCAGTCTTTGTTGGGTCAGTCTCAACAAAATAGAAGTATTGTGGACTTGCCTTGCCAGCGCTGTCTATTATTGCGCTTGTACTGTCACCCGCGAAGTTTGAACCGTCCGATTGCACCCAATTAAACTTAATTGACGCTCTTTGGATGCCAAATGTTGCCGTTGGTTTAACAATATTGTACGATTTTGCTAAGGCTTCTTCAAGCACGGCCGTCGCTTCATAATCACCAACTGCAATGATTTGGTCTGCCGTCAATGTTGCTCCGCTTGCATTTGACTTATAGACCACATTTGCATTGAAACTAAGTGGTGTTTCATTTACGTCGTACGCAAGGTATAGACTTGAACTTATAAGATAATTTGAAGTCCCAGTATAAGTAACTCTTGAGCCGTCAAAATTACTTGAAATTTTGTTGCCGTCTGAATCGAAAATGTCAACCATTTTATCCGCCCATTCCCAAACAACCACTACTGGTGCTTGAAGAATTTTCCAAGTGCAAGACGCACCTTGATTTACGTGGTAGTTTGGATTTTCAGATTCAGCGGTTGCCGTGTATGTGCCAACAGCGCTAAATTCGTTATTTGTAATTTTAAGCGTTACGCCGTCCCTATTTATCAAGTCTTCATCTTCGCCCATTACAATTGAAGCGCTAATTAACCTTAAACCACCCGCCGAATAGTAGACTTCATAATCGCCAAGGTCTGTTTCGTAAGGCATTTTGCCAAGATTCCACGTAACCGTAAGTGAACGCTTAGTTATAGACCACAAAGCAGTCGTTGTGCTATCTTTCAATCTATAATATCCCGCGTGGTCACCTTGTAAATTTTGGACTTCTCTTGTCCAGTTTCCTACATTCTTTTGTGACGCGCCACTGTAACTAATTGTTACGTCTTTATATCCTTCAATAAGGTCGTCAATGTAAGGGATAAGTTCATAATAATTTCCGTCGTAGACAAAGGAAAACTCAGTAACTCCAAGTTCTTCTTTTGAAGTTCCTTCCCCTTGTGATTTGTACGCTTTCCATTTAATGTCGACTTCTTTTTGCAAAATTCGCCATTCTTGAGAAAGAGCCAATTCACCAAATGTATAGTTATTGTTTATAAGTTCGCCATTTTCGTCCATAACTGGAACGATTGTGCAAGTGTATGTTCCAATATCTCTTCCAAAGTAACTTGCAAATGAATTTTCAAGCGTAGGTTCAAGAAGATTGTAAAGCGCTTGAATACTTGCTTCAGTTGGAAGCGCTGGGTCCTCAAATGGAAGTAAAACCCTTGGCTTGTAGTAAATGTCAGCGCCCGTAAAGTCAAATTGCGATGGTGAGTCCCATTCAATAATAAGTTGTGCTGGCAAAATTTCAAATGTGATTTCCGCATTGGACGCGATTTGATAATTCGCGTTATATTTGTCGCCCAGTCTTGCAATCACTACAAGGCTACCCGCCGACAATCTTGAAATGCTACTAAAATCACTTGAGAACGAGCCAGTTACGCTCTTTGTATACTCAAAATCTTCTGGCGCAATCTCTGGGCTACCGCCTTTAACTTTTGCGAATGGATAAATATCTTTTGCGCAATAAATTGTCGTAATTTTGTAGCCGTCGCTTGTTGAAATTTCGACTTCTTTTTCGTTGTTGCTGAAATCTCTTACGCCCCATTCAATGTCGAGTTTTGCTCTATCGACTGTGAAAACCGCCGAGTAAATGGACGATGGTGATTGCTCGTATGAAGGATTTTCCACAACCGAAACATCAAGCCTATATGTTCCCGCTTCTTCAAAGTAAACATATCTTTCAATATTTTCGTTGTCAAGTCCAACACTGAATGACCTTGTAGTCACATCGACACTCGCCCCGCTTGTCGTTGTGCCAGTTAGGTGCAAAATAAGGTTCATTCCGCTTGGAATTCTGTCGCCTGAACTGTTTTTCATTGAAACAGTAATGTATTGAAGAATGCCCGCGCCCAAATATTCGAAATTGTCAAGTACATAGCACCCGTCTGCTATTTTTCCTTCAATTTCAAGGTCAGTAGTGAGTTTTGATGATAGAGAAATACTCGAACCTACGCCACCTTTACTGAAAATGAATGCGTCAATGTACGCTTGCGCGCCCGTAATAAACCAAGTAAAGTCAATGTCACTTGGCAAAACATAGTTGCCAAATTGATTGTAGTAATCGTCAATTGTAACCGTAAATTCGCCAGGTGTGTTGTATGAAGGATTGACTTGAATGTTTGGAGTTGGATTTTTCAAATCGTCAATTCGCGTAAAACTGTTGGAGTTGCTAAAACTGAACATAAGTGACGTGTTTTGGTCGTCATTGTCTTTTACAAGCGTCGAAATCGCAAGGTTTACAATGTCGTTACCTTTTACATTATTAAAATGTGGAACAAGATAATGCACCGTTGTGCCTAAAACTTCGTACGCTTTTGTATATTCAGCAAGTTCGTTGTGAATATCAAGCCACTTATCAATTTCAAGAGTAAGTGGGGTAATTTCCCAAGTGAGTCTCATAGACGCAAGTTGATAATTAGGATTTGTAATAGAAAACTCCGCTTCATATGTGCCTACATTTCTAGCATATCCTAGTCTAACATCTTCCGACACATTGCTTGCAACAACTTCAAGTCCCAAAACTTCAATTTCTTGACCAAATTGCAAGCCACTATGGACATAAACAAACTCTTTATCTATGCTCAAATTTTCGCCATTAAATTCAAAACTGCTGTAACCGTCTTTAAGTGCAATTTCAACTACCGCTTGTTCGATAATTAGAGTCACAATGGAGTTTGTTTTTGTGTCTGTGTTATTTCTTTGCGCCCTAACTTGAATGTTAAATTCATAGTTCATTGCATCTTCAAAAACAAGTTCGTAATTGCCACTTTCTGTGTTTAATGTGAAAGCATTTGACACATTTGTGTTACTGGAATTTAGATAAGAAGAAATAACAACATATGTAAAGTCATTTACATTTTTATTTGTAATTTCAAGTTCGAGTTTAACTTTCTTTCCATATGTCGTGACATAATTTCCGTCCTCGTTTGGCAAAATTTCTTGCAAATCGCTTTGGTCGTCTTGGTTAAAAGTATAAAGTCTTGTCACATACTCTGGAGCTGATTGCACCCAGCGCGCGACCATATCAATTTTCGCGTAATTTTCCTTTCTGTAAGCGACTTGGGCTGAACTAGTCATTGCTTTTGGAGTTATTGTTGTCCCGACTGTCAAACGAACAACATATTGTTCAAAAGTCCAACCGACTCTATCTTCGCGGTCAGTCATATCAACATCAACAAGGGTCTCAACACCATTTGTCGTTTCTACAACGTTATGAAGCACTGCGCCGTCGAAATATGTTCCGTAGATTTCGCCATATTCAAGTTTAACAGTGTAACTTGTAGGCTCATTTACAACCCCTTGGAAAGGCGTAACTTCAACATTGAAACTTCCGCCAATTTGAAGTGTATTTGTAGCAAAGACTTGCCCATTAGAGCCTTCAATCTTGACATAATTTGCAAAATTTTGGTCGTCCGTATCAGAATAGAAGTTGCCCGCATTTGACGAACTATTATCACCCCTGTGAGTTGTAATGTTAACAAGCTTTCCGCCGTTATCTGATACAAGAGAATAGATATTTACATAATTTGTTGCAACATTTCCGCTCGAAGTTAAAGCAACCAAAATGTCACTAATTTCTTCCTTGTTTTCTATTCTATGAACTTTAACATCACTTGATTTTAAGGTTGAAGTTGCGTCATATATAAATGTATGCCCGCCAAGCGCAATCGTACCTGTAAAGATGTTGCCGTCTCTAAACTCAACAACTGGCACTTTAACTGGTGCTTCGTCGTCTTTGTAATCAGTATTGAAATAAATTGTTTCTTGACCGCTTATTCCCGTAATTGTAGAATTTTCAAGCGTAATTTTCGACCTTGGATTTGCACCGTTTAGGGTCGATAAAACATAAATTGTCCCACATTCGTCCGTAGTACAACCGCCAATCTCGCTATTTTTTAAAGTAATAAATTTTGCATTGTCAGAATATATAGCGCCACCATATTTGTAGGCTCTATTTGTGACAAATGTTGCATTTTCAATGCTCAATTCGACATCTTGTCCCGCGTAAATTACGCCACCAAGTCCGCCAACATTGCCTTCGACTTTGTATGTCGAGTTCTTTTCAAATGTAACTTCGTCTCTGCCACCTTTAATTGTTAGATGTGCGCCCGTTTCTACATATAAAGCGCCACCATTTCGTGCCAAGTTTTGATAAACTTTGACGCCGTTTTCCAGTCTAACTTCGCCACTTTTAGCGTAAATCGCGCCACCGCTACCCACTCTATTTTCGTTGTCTTGAAGAGACACTTTACCCGAAATAATAAGTCCGTTATAGGCACGGATAAGTGAACCTATTGCGTACAACCCCGCTTGATAATTTGAGTCGTCAAGGTTTACTTCGGTTGGGTTGCTTGTGACATATGACGCACCTTGCCTAAATTGCCATTTTGCGCCACCACTTAGAGTAAGTTCGCCAAAACCTATTGTTTCAATAGTAAGCATATTGTTTGCTATAATCAAGTCGCCCGAACCGTCTTTGTATCTTCTAATCGAAACCTTTTTAGAGATTTCCCATTTTTCTTCTTGTTGCAACGAATATGACCCAATGATATAGATTGTGCCGTTATCAATAAGAGCGTTAAACGCGTCAACCATTGTTGCGCTTGTGTCAATAACAGTTGAAGAGTTCTCCGTTTTTACAAACGCTACATCTTTTAAAGTCGCGTCAAGATAGAAACCTTTTTTGTCACCACTTCCAGTTGAGTCGTCGTTGTAGTAAACATTTCCCGCCATAACAATGACTTGAATTGAAACGGTCTTAATTGCATACGCCGTGTCGCCCTTTGGAATAAAGTCGACAAGAATACTCTTTTCACCGATAGAATTAAATCTAATCGAACTATCAGTGAGTTTAAATTCGCCCGAAATAGGTTTATTTGCGTTGTCGCTCGCAACGACTTCGAAATTAGAGAATGTCAAAACATTTTCGCTATAACCTTCTCTATAATAGGTTACGCCCGCAACAATTTGTTGGTCAACCGTTGGCTTAACAATAACATTAACCGTTTTTGCGCCGATTTTTATGACTCTGTAATCATAGTAATCGGATGTTATATTGTCGTCATCTTGATATTTGATAATAGAATTTGACGCGTCACGGAACCTAAATAAAATGTACGCCGTACCACTCGAAATTGCTGGGCTAACTGTCGTCCAAGGTGATGTTGCTTTATCTTCGTAAAGTTTTTTAAGGTAATCTTTTTCTTGAGCGCCGTAAGTGTTTTTGTAATTTTCGATTTCACCTTCGTTCACAACATAGTATTCAACAGTCAATGTGTCGTCGTCAACTTCAATAAAGATTGTGTGTTCTTCGCCGTCGAAATTGTTGATGTAGTCGCTTGCGTTGTATTTTACACTTGAAATAGTCTGTGGACCGACATAAAGTCCCGTTCCGATAAGTGCAAAGTATACTTTGTATCCGCCCGAATTTGTTACAAACGAGTCCATAATTTTACTGTTGCACGCGATAGGTTTAATCGTTGCAAAGAGAACTTTTCTTTTTGCCATATTTGACTCGGTCGAGAAGAAGCCGACTCTCGCTTTTCTTGAGAAGTTTGTATAAATCACAACCTTTACATCACGAGTCACGCCGTTTATTGGGTCAAGGTCGTTAAATAACACATCCGCGTTAATGAGTTCGGAGTCATTTGACTCATAGTAGTTGCTTAAAATGTAAGCATCTTCGCCAAGATACAAATTACCAGCGTTAACTACAACCGCGCTATAATTTGAACCTTTAAGTCCGTGGTTGTTTGAAATTTCGCCACTTCTTATAACCAAAACTGCATTTGCGTTGTTTAGATAAATAGCAGTTGCGGTCGTCGCCGTGCCTGCATTTTGAGCGGAGTTATTTTCTATTCTTCCGCCGTTTACAAGAAGGCTTCCATTTGTGTAAATAGCACCGCCATTTGACGCCATATTGTCTGCAATGTAGCCGTTAGTGTTAATCTCAATAAATGTGTTTTCAGTTGCGTAAATTGCACCACCCAAAATTGAGTTGTCTGCGCCCGTTGCGTCCGACTTAAACGCATACGCCCCGTTTCCGACAATTTGTCCGCCAGAAATGATAAGGTTTGCCACCTTGCCAGAACTTGCCGACAAGAAAATCGCGCCACCTTGATTTGCAGTGTTACCCGAAATTGTGCCACCTTTTACTATAAATCTCGACGATTTAAGAGTAGCCGTCGTTGCGGACTCTTCCGTTTCCGTAATAAACGAGAAGTCGTCTTTATTTTCTACACCTTGATAGAAAATAGCGCCACCAAAAGTTGTTTTTACATCAAAATATGTTGCGTTTGTACCAGAAACGGTTGGAGCGAGTTTGTTATTTTTAATCGTTCCGCCAGCAATCGCAAGCATACATCCAAGAGCGTATATTGCACCCCCAGCCTTAATAGCGGTGTTATTTGAAATTTCACCGCCGTTTATGTTAACAGTTGTATTTTGGTAAGCATAAATAGCACCGCCAACACCAAAGTCCATACTGTTAAACGCTTTATTCTCATATGTATCCACATACGCTTGCTTATCTTCGTAAATAACAATTGTCTTGTTATCCCTGATAATTGCACGAGAAGAAATGTCTAGTTGTGCCTTTGTATTTACACTTCCGACCGCGAAAACTGCGCCGTTTGTAGCAGTATTAGAGGAGAATGTTCCGCCAGTTATAGACGCCGTTCCGCGTTCAATATACGCAACACCGCCCATACTTGGAACATAGGTCGAAAGCTCTTCGCTGCTTGTAACTTTTGCTTTTTTAGCGATGTTGTTTATAAATACGCCGTTAGAAATTTTAAGTGTTCCAATGCTATAAATAACTGCACCAAAAACAGCGTTATTTTCTTCGAAAAGTCCGCCTTTAATTGTCAAAGTTGCTTTTTCACCCACATAGAAAACACCACCAAAGAGAACCGCCGACGACAACATATATTCTTCGTCAAAGTAACTATTTTTGATGAAACTTCCGCCGTTTACTATAACGTCTCCGCCCATTGCTCCAACAATTGCACCATTTTTTGCAAAGTTGTCTTGGAAAATACCATCGTTAATTGTGACTGTTCCCGTCGAAGAAATAAGTCCACCAGTTGCACTTCCACCAGCGAAAATTGATGTGAATTGTCCGCCATTTATGATAACAAATCCGCCGTTATTTTTAATGACACTGTTTGTCGTTTTGCTGTCGCTTGATGTCGATGTCCTAATGCCGTTAAGCGTTGTGCCATTTTCAATTTTTAATGTGCCCGCTCTTGCGATGTCAAAAAGCGTTCCGCGTTCCGCTGTCGTGCCATCCGCTTCATCAAAAACAATGTCTTTTAAGGTCAAAGTGCCGTTTTCAATGTTAAACTTATACTGCGTGCCGTTTTCCGCTGAGATAAATCTCTTTATGACCCTATCTCTTGCGCTCAAAGTCGTATCTGAAGTGACTCTAAAGTCTCCCACCATCATAATCGTTGCGCCGTTACGAGATAGAGAAATTGCTCTATCTAAACTCTTAACCGCAAGTGATTGCGAAGCGCCCGACCTGTCGTCGTTTCCGCTTGTTGGGTTCCAGTAAATCGTTTCAAGAAGACTTGCATTTTTGCTTCCCGCGACGATTCTAAAGTCTCCTAACTTATATAGAGTTTCTGACTCTTCTACTTTTGCAACAACGGTTGATTTTTTGACAAAAATGTTTGAATCATATGTCTTATATGAAACATTATTGTCAGAGTCGACGACTTTTGCTGAAAGGTCGAAAATCTTTTTAAGGTAACTTAGTTCGCCTAAAACATAGTTGTCATATCTACTCGATGGGATGTCGTAATTAGGATTTTCTTCCGTTCCGTAGTTTATGAGATAACTCGTTGTGAGAGACTCAGCGTAAGTTGGGTCAAATTGAGCAATCCAAGTAAATTGCGCACTTTCGTCGTCGCTGAAATTTGGCTCGCCGTTAACTCTTACTTTGACAACTGAGTTGTTGTCAATAGAGAGTGCGTAAAGGGTCGAAACAAGTGTAACATCTTCTCTTAAACTACTAATATTTTCAGGGAGTTCGGTTGGAATTTCAATCATCGAAGTGATGTTGAGTGCGCCCTTTAAAATGATAAGAGAAGTTGAAGAAAGCGTATTTAAACTATTTTGCCCCGCCGTGCTGTGAGCAAAACTTCCTATTCCTGGTTCATTTAAAACTGAGTGGCTCGTCGTGCCGTCAAGGACAAGAACGAGTTTTGGTTGTGGGTTGCCCGCGTTGTAGTCAGCAAGAAGCATAATTTGTCCAAATTTTGCAACTTGTCTTGACGAGTCGCCCGACAAATCAAAGAAGTTGTTTGAAACTTCCGAATTTTTCAAAATGAGTTGGTTGTTGTACCCGCCAGACACGCTTTCGGTCGAAGTGCTTGCCGTAATTGCCGAAACACCAACACCGCCCGCTACAACGAGTGGGTTGCTTGTTTTTACATAGTTATTTGTAATTGTGCTGTTTTCAATTGAATTCGACGCGTCGCTTGAATACATTTTGTTAAGATACAATCCAGCGCCTTGTAAAGCAACATAGTTGTCGTCAGTTGCATTGAAAATTAGCCCGTTTTGAGTGATTGTCGCGTTATCAAAACTTACTTCGTATGCGTAAACACCAGCACCGTAAAGTTCTTTTATCGTGTGGTCGTTAACAATAATCTTGTTGTCTCTGATTGTGCAATTCCTTAAACTCAAAACATTTGAATTGTCGCCGTTTGACGCACTTGCACCCGCGTAAATACCTGCGCCCATAAGGACATTTGTTCTAATGTCGCCACCGTTATAGGTTATAGTATTTGAAATGATGTTTGCAAAAGAAAGGTCAAGTCCAAATAGCGTATAAATTCCGCCACCAAGCGAAACGGATGAGTTGCCGATAACATCAATTGTGTTTTGGTCATTCAAACCGATTTCGACCGTATAATTGATGTCGTTTCCTTCAATATACATTCCGCCACCGTACATTTCAGCGTGGTTGTAAGAAATTTCGCCTTTATAAATCGACTCCTTGCTCGCAAGATACAATCCGCCACCGCTTCCGTTTGTGAAGTTGTTGCTAACGGTCATATTTTTTATGATAAGGTCAGACTTACAAAGAGACGCAAACGCTCCACCGCCTTTGACTGACGAGCAGTTCGTAATGGTCATATTTGTGATTGAGTTTGCATATGCGACTGTCGTCGTGTCGACATTAGATGACGAAATACAAATTGCTCCACCGTACGCTTCAGACGAACAGTTATCAATCTCAACACTTTCAATTACAAGTTGTGGAACATAAGTTCTTGAACTTGTACCTGGAATGCCGTTTCTTGTCGATATCGCGCCACCACCGAAGTAGTCAGCGACCAAATATCCGCTTGTTGGGTTTAAAACAGGTGCTTCAAATTGCGCGTCACTAAAAGTAATTCCTTCTTTTGTTTTGTAGTGGCAATTTGTAAATTTCAAGCCGTCAATTGTGACATCAATGTTGCCGACAAGCCCGACTGCAGGGCAACCAATACCCGTGAAATTGGTTATTTCAACGCCACTATAAAATTTGTACATATAGTCCGTTCTGACAGAACTATAAAGTCCCGCAAGTTCAATAAGTGGATGATAACTTGTCTTGCCGTTGCCGTCGATAATGATTTTACCAGTCATATTAGGGCTACCAAAAATCATTGGGCTGTTAGCTACATTTCTATTAACATAATAGAACATCGCTTGGCTAGACTCTGCGCTTGTGTCGTCCATAAACTTTTTAATGTAAATTGTTTTGTTGTCGACATACAAATTTAGATAAGCACTGACAGGCGTCAAAATATAAATAACACCGCCGTCCGCCATTTTGGTCATCATATTTGAAATAAAGGTACTGTCTTGGAACCCAGACTTTGCAAGAATGCTACTTGACCCACCGTTTTGCGCGTCGTCAAGCGTCTTATAGAACCTTTGCTGATTAGACGCTTCACTTCCTAGATACTTGTAGTAAAGTTCCGTGTATCCTACAACTTCGACAATAACAGTGAAAGTCAAAGTTGAATAATTAGTGTTCTTTGGTGTAAACACGATAGAAAATCTTGTAAGCCCAGTTTCAGTTGGCACAATAGCCTTTCCGCTCGCGTCGCGCGCCCAACTAAACGACCCCGCAATGACCGATTGCGCGTAGCCATATTGGACGACTTCACCGCCGATAATCAAACTATCGTCAAGTGGCGCACCCACTTGGATTGTCCCAAAGGTTGGAAGAATAGAAACATAAATTCCCGTCTTTCCTTCAAGGAAAACATAGCCAAATCCTTTTTCTTTGACCGTCTCGCCCACTCTAATTTCGTAGTAAATTGTTGTAAGCCCGTCGTTAAAAAGGTCAGGGTCGGTTATTGTTGAAATACTATCGCACTCGCCTTCTTTAAGTCCATAATAAACGACTGCGTTTTCGTATTTATAAAGGTCGACATTGACAGTCGCTTCGCCCTTGTCTCCCGTAAAGCCGTAGAAATCTCTTTCAACCAAAGAGTTATTTCCGCTTACCAAAACCGCTTCAATAACATTCTTTGTAAAGTCACTTGTATTTTTTATTTTAAAGGTCACTTGATAGCCGTTGTCGCACGCGTAGACTTTATTAAAATCGCTACTCTTTACGACATAACTGCCGTCACTTTCGATAACACTTCCCGCTTTTGTCGCAAAAATCGCTATGACGCTATCGTCAAGAAGAGTGCTGAAAAGTTTGACTGCAACGCTCGCCTTTAAACCTGCCGATGTGCCACTTGAAGGCAAAATAATACTTCTTCCAAGATAAACACTTCCCGACTCGACTTCAAGACCTATATTGATGTCTTCAGTTGTAAAAATATCTTCAATTTCAACTCTTCCGCCACCAACATAAATCCCGCTTTCGCCAGATGTGTTGTAAACTTTAAGGTTGTTCAAAATTGCCGTCGCGGCATTGTTTTTTCCGACCGCAATGGCCGTTCCGTGTCCCGAAGTCTCGCTTTCGCCATAGAACTCGCAATCGATTATATGCACCGCGTCAGGCATATTTGTACTAGCAAAATATATCGCCCCGCCGTAGTTTTCCGATTTGTTATCTCTAAAAATACAAGCCGATATGATAGCGTCGCCATACAAAATAGCCACACCGCCACCCATTGCGTCTGTTGTTGTCGACTCTTTTGTTACAACACAAGAGTCAATTTCGCTGTCATAAATTTCTACACGCATAGTCGAACTTACGCCATACACGCCTTGATAAACAAATCCGCCGATTTGCCCCTTATTTCCGCTCGCTTTTGCGTTATATATATATAGGTTGCCAAAGTTAGCAATTGCGCCACCAAGATTTCCCGCGACGCCGTTATTTAAAAACTCAGGAACATTTGTATTTGTTGTATTTCTTTCAAGGTTTAAAGTCGCTCCACTTCCAACATAGATAGCGCCACCGACCATAGCACCAGGAACACTGTTTCTTTCATAAAGGTTACCATAAGACATTGCAATTGTGCCATTAGATAGATACAAAGCACCGCCCGCTTGGTTGTCAACCGTGCCGTCGACGCTATTTGTTACAAAAGTTGACCTTCCGTCGTAACCTTTATCAATAATAAGCGACCCGTCCGCCGTCACGTAAATAGCACCACCACTAACGCCCGCAGTGTTAGAAATAAATTCACAACCATTTATTGTAAGAAGTTTTCCATAAATAGCCCCACCGCTTGTTGTTGCGCTGTTACTTACAAAAACGCAGTCCGTGAAAGAAACTTTTGCTTCATTATTTTTAAGCCCCGCATTAAACGCACCGTTAACCGACTCGTTATATGTAAACGAGCACCCATTAACATCAAGTAAAACATTTTTGTTCCTAACATAAACGGCACTTCCGTCTTTTCCTTTGTTCCCATTAAAGACACAGCCAGTGAGCGAATATGCAAAACTTACGTTATTATCAAAGAGAATACCCGCGCAGTTAATGTTTGCGTTTGCCGTATTATAATTAAACTCACATCCAGTTATAGATATTTTTTCGTTTATAACCTTTACAAGCCCCTTCTCATTTGTCCCCGCAAGGTTGTTATAGTTAAATTTAATCCCGTCAAGAAGAATGGAATATTTGAGGTCGCTTTGATCCATTCCGAAAGCATAAGAAGTAAAGGAATTTCCCGCAATTACAGTGTCCTTAAAAGTTACTTGATAGGAAAGATTTTCAGCATAATACATCATAGTTTGAACATTTTGTCCCGAAATGACACCATTTTTAAAAGAAAAGGATTTTAAAGGATTCCAACCCATTGCAAATAAACGTCCTAAAGTCGCATTTTGTAAATTGTTAGAAATTGTGCAATTTTCAAAACTTATATCCGCAATATAGTACATATAGAATAGATAATTAAAAGTAGCTCCATCGGTGTAACTTTGATTGTTAATAACCTTCAAGCCATCAAAGCGAAGGGACTCCATGTATTCAGTTTCCCCATTACCAGAAAACAAAAGCAAATCGCTTGTTTGTGTGCCAGAGTTACCCTGTGCGGAAATTTTATTATTTGATATCGTTAATCCGCCAATAATATCAACTGTTTTAAATTTTCCACTAACATTTAATAATCTTGCATCTGAATACTGCGTAGAAGTGCCATCATATTTAGGAAGAGTATTTCCGTCAATTAATCCACCATTTATTGTTACTATACTACCCGTTCCAGAACCGCTTCCGTAAACAACAATTCCCCCCGTTACATTGTTTATAATCTTAGGTGATAAAATATTAACATTTAAGCAATTGGAAATATTGAGCGCGGAATAACTATTTTCAAAAACCAAAAAATTGTTACTAATAACTAAATAATTTAAATTTAAGTTTGTAATACTTGAAGTAACAGCGCAGTAGTCCACTATATCGTTATTATCCGCTACGAAATTAGTAATATTTGCAGTAGTTACATTTGTAACGTAAAACGCTTTTCCACCATAAGCATACGACTCAATCCTTCTATTATTACTAAATTTGCAATCGATTAGGTTGAGTTTATTTACACCCGTTATACTAAAACCGTAGCTGAACGCATAATCATTATTATCAATTGTCACATTTTGTATATTCGCAACATCCGCACTATTAAGAAACATAAATGAATATCCAGCGGCACCAGCACCAGTCCTTGTTAGGGTGTTGTTTGAAATTTCTATATCTTGTACAGTCGAATTTATTGTTCTATCTGACGATCTGCCAAGGCTTAAAATATTACCATTCCTAACACTATTTCCACCAATTTTAATGTTGGACAATTTTTCTTCAAACTCTCTATTTCCAATGCTTCCACCTATATTAAACAAGTGACCATTCTCTGTATAATTTCCCCCGTTACCTATCCCAGCGTCAGCACTCATCGACCCTATGGTCAAATTGCTAATATCAACACTTTTACCGCCAATGACATTAAGGTTAATCGTTGAGCCACGCGACCAACAATTTGTCAGTGTCAATCCGTCTATTTTAATAGTCCCGTCCAAAGACTGGGTTAAACTGCCAGAATATCTTTTAAATCTCTGTGACCAAACATACATAGGATAAACTGCTCTTACATTGTCAATTGTGCAGTTATTTACAATAAAATCACCAATTGCACCATATATTACATAACTTACAAATTTTGAATCTTCATATTTTGTGTTAAAATTTGCAATATCACAATCGGTCATTTTTACACATTCAATGCGATAAAAATGAATCATCTGATGACTTAAAGTATTAACATCTCTCATCTTACAATTTGTCATTGAAATTTTTCCGCAGCATATAAAAGCAAAAGAAACGTTATAAACACTATCAGAACCAGCCGTATCATTAGGATAACCAATACAATCGCCCGCTTTATCATTATCGTGATAGTTAACATTAGTTAAATTAACATCATGAACAGAATCAGCATAAATCATTTGGTTGCCGTATGTAGCGCCGAACTTTGTTTCATCATCGGTTTTTCTTCCAAAAAATTCCACATCTTTAACATTTACTACATAATGGTTTGTAAGGGACTTGTTTACACCAGACACATAAATCCTGCCTGCGTTTTGGAAAACCGTCCTTTCAATAAGCGCGCCTGTTCCGCTTGATTGTGGAGCAGTTACGTCTCTAAACGAAAGTGAAATTGAACGCGAACGCGTGTTTTTGATAAGGTTAGTCTTATTAGCGCTACTTGTAGTTAAAATAAAGCCGTAGTTTTGGTCGTCAAGAGTTTTTCCAACACCGACATAACCCGAAAAAAAGTTATCACAATCAATTACAGTTATATCCTCAAAATAGTTTCTTTGTGCGCCACTTCTCACTGTATACGCACTATTGTCTTTTAGCCCCACAATATTTGAAAAACTTACATTTTTAAATTCAGCCGTCATATTTGGACCATACGCGTCCACACCATCGTTACAATAATAAATTAGTTCTGAGTTGACTTTTATGTTTTTAAACGAACTATCCGAAACGCTAAGATTTCCCGCGTTTGTAGAAACACACAAAGCGTAAGAATATTTAGAACTTGACATCACCCCGCTATTATCTACATTGTAATTAGTAACCACAGTGTTACTCGCACCTGAGCGGATAAGATTCATTGCATTGTTAGTTGCACTCACATTGGAAATTGTAAATGTAGTGTTGTTTTCATTGGCGGAAGAAGCAAGTCGAATAAAACTGGTAATATATTCTTGCGCACCCGCCTTTATGTCATTACCCGAAATCTCGACATTGTCTACCACAGCCTGTCTAACTTGTGTATGTTCCATGTGAACATACACCCCATTATTAAAAGCCGAAGAAGAGCCTTCATAAGTATTGTCTTTAAAAACAGACTTTTGCGTATCACTTCCCGTCAACTCGAAGTGCGAGACCCCACCGCTTTCTATTAAAAATCCCGATGCACTCACAGAACTATTATTCATGGCAATATTGCCCACAAACTTTGTACCTTTAACATAAACACCCGAGTTGCTTGTTGTTGAGCCTATATCCCAAACATCAATTAGCCCACGAGTCTCGACTTTATTATTTGTAAACTCGCAATCGGTGATATTAAGCCTATTTATTAAATAGCCATAAATAAGCATTCCTTGATTCCCTATAAAAGTACAATTTGTAAAGGTTTGTGTTTCAGTTCCGACACCTCCCGACGCGGCTGTGTTAAAAACAAAACCAATCCTTGTAGCGCCATCAGAATCAGCCCCAATATTTGTCACCTTATTGTTTTGCATAATGACGTTGTTGTATGTCCCTTTGACGTACAAATGCACAAGTCCGTAAACGTTAACCTTTTCGCCAACTCTATATGTATTTGTGAAGTTTTGGAAAGTTACATAGTCAAGAGAAATTGACATTCCCGCTCTATTTATAGTGCCAACACCACTATTGACACTTGTGTTGACATCTGCAATACAAATAGCACGCGCTTGACTTTCTTCCCTTTCATTTCCGTCAAGGTCGTTGCCGTCGAAAATAAACCTAGCGTTGTCCTTACCCTTAAACCCGAACTCGACACTCGCGCCACTAGTCATAGTATTTGCAAAGTTAATCATCGTCTCGTAGCCGTTTTGAGCATTTTCGTAAGTTGTATCTTTAAGGAGATAAATGTCCTTGCCCGAATTGTTTTCATACAACGCGTCATTGTCTTGCGTGATTTGTAGAGCAGTTTTAAGAACAATCTTAAAGCACGACACACTAGACTTGTCCGCATAGTTGTTACAAGCACTAACCGCGTCGTCAAGGCTGATAAAAGGTTTATCACTGCTACCATCACCGCCCGAAGTAGCGTTACGGCTCACATAGAAAACGACCGCATCCCCCGATTCCGCCACTGCGACATCTTGCGCGCTATTTTGTCCTGCCCATTGCGTGGCAAAAATGCCACCCATAATGGTTGCCAAGAACAAAAGAACGACGAACCCGAATCTACCTTTTCTCATAATTTTCTCCTTATTTTAGTCTTTGCTAATTTGTAAAAAAAATTACTCATAAAACAAAACTATTTTAGTATATTTATTTGCCTTGCGCGTTACACAAAATCTTTGCCACGCCCGCTTGATTTTTGTTAAGTCCGCTTACCACGCAACCCACTAAAATAAAAACAAGCAAAACAAAAGAAACGCACTGCAAAAAGTAGTTTTAAGTCGCTTTAAAAGCCCAACCAGAATACTACTGATATAATTATATAATATATCGCAAAAATCGACAAACAATTTACGACATTTTTTTGTAAAAAATTAAATATTTTTTGCTAATTTTTCTATTATTTTTTGTGGAATTTTTAAGTCTTTTTTCCCGCATTTTTTGTCCTATTTTTTTACTATTTTTCGCCCCGTTTTATCCACATTTTTATCCCAATTTGTGGATAACTTTTTATAAAAAAAGCAGCAACAATTTTGTTACTACTTCTTTATTTTTTGTCATTTAAAACCACATTATTTTAAAAGGTCTTAAAAAGATTATTTTATCCTTAAAGACATCATTTTGCGTCTATTTGTTCTATACACCACAATGCACACAAAAGCAAGGCAAAGTGCGCTAAACATAAGGGCTGTAACGCCGACCGACCCGTCGGTCGTCTCCTTATCTAACTCGTCAAAATCAACATTGTTTATATTAGCGTCTTCAATTTCTTGTAGCCTTGCAAGCAGACTTGCGCCCGTAAGTTCTCTTCCGTCTGCACTAAACACAGTCAGTCCGTCGTCCGCTTTTAAGTTCTCGAATACAAGTGTACTTGCGCTTTCGCCCGCCATATTAG
>CALBHW010000031.1 GCA_937893125.1 uncultured Clostridia bacterium | reverse complement strand
CAGTTTCCAGAAGAATAGTAAGTAGGGTTATTTGCCGACACAGTTATACTTGTTAAACCACTGCAATCAGAAAAAGGATATTTTCCTATACTTGTCACGCTATCTGGTATCGTTATGCTTGTTAAGCCACTACAACCTTCAAAAGCATAACGCCCTATACTCGTCACACTATCTGGTATCGTTATACTTGTTAAGCCACTACAACCTTCAAAAGCACACTCCCCTATACTCGTCACACTATCTGGTATCGTTATACTTGTTAAACTACTACAATAACAAAAAATACGATATCCGTCTATATTTACTAAACTATTAGGCAATTGAATTTGCTTTAACGGACTCCAAAAAAAAATCGAATCATATTCTTTCCATCCACCAGGTTGCCCCACCATAAACAACTTATTGTTGTTTTTTTTGCAAAAAAATGAACTTGTAGAAGTTGTACTGTTCTTCAATTCTATAGTTGAATTAGGAATAACGACTTTCGTCATTTCATTTACATAATCAGGTTCATGAATAGTATTACCACCTGCCCAACTATATTCTTGTTGTGGCAAAGATGTAATTGAATGGGAAAAGATAACTTCCCCACTTAACTGTCCAACTGTTGTTGGCACACTTGTGTGCGTTGGAGTCATAAAGGTTGCATAAAGGGTGGTGTCGTTGGTTGGGGCGTCGTACCAAGATTCGCACGCTGGATTGGCGTCGGTACCTAGTCCTGAAATGTAATAAGTTGTACCTGGGTCGGTATAACCCGTTGTTCCGACAACGGCGGAATTTGTTGCAAAATAATAAAACTCAGAGCCGTTAGCGTTTGTTAGGTCTGCAAGATTTGTAACTGAACCATTTGAAATTGTTGGTGTTATTCCTGTTATTTTAAATTTTGATTTATCGGAGTTATAGACAACCGCACAATTTGCTGAGTTAATTTTACAATTACCAGAACTATTTGCAAAACTAATTGCAACTTTTTCGTCGCTTTCACTTGGAGTTTTGCCACCGTCTTTCGTGAGAGCCCAGTTTAAAGAACCGCTTAGGTTGGCGTTGCGAGCGGTGTTGGCTATGTGGAGTTTGATTGAATAGGTTGTTGATTTATCAGGCGTTACTTCGATTGGCATTGACATTTTAGGATTGTATGCCCCATCATTAAGGGCGTATGAAAACTCAATGTTGCTTGCACTAGTTGAATTGTCTCTATATTCAAGCGTTGCGTAGTAGGTTTCTACCGCCGTGAATGTATATGTAATGATTAAGTCTTGTTCGGCAGTTAATGCAATACTACTTTCTGTTGGGTTAAGTAAACTTGTAGTTGTAGGTGCAGTGGACAAGAAACTTACCGTCTTACTCCCACTACTTGTAACCATATCGGTTTTAGATATAACAGCACTTGTATTTTTATTTACTTTGCTATATTTTGCACTAACTGTACCTTCAATATCAGTTGCAACATAAAGTACACTTACACTTGTGCCTACCCCTTGCGTTCCACTTGCAAGAACAATAATCGTAGCAATTAAACCCGCTACAATCACTAAACACGCTGAAAACGCAACTATTGTCCATTTCTTTTTCATTTTTTTTCTCCCCCTATTATCTT
>CALBHW010000030.1 GCA_937893125.1 uncultured Clostridia bacterium | reverse complement strand
CACATAGTTTATATTATCGGAAGTTGAGTCGGAGAGTTTACTCTCCAGCGAGACTGATGGTTATTCAAATTGGAAGTGCAAAGTATAGCTTTGCAAGTGCGTTAGCACAAATTTTGAACTCGTTTCAAAATTTACTTCCTATAATTTATAATATTTCTTTCTTTATCAATTGCAATTATAAGATAATTTTTAGAAATTTGCTCAATATCATTTTTATCGTTTTTTTATTTATATTTTGGAAGTTTTGTATGAAGTTTTACTCGCAGGTAAAATAAGTGTTATTTAAACTCGCGACGCTACAACTTGCTAAGGATTTGAATTAAAATTGATTTGTAAACAATAAGAGCAAGGAGACATCACAAAATTTATTTTTTTAATATCGTTGGTTGCTTTAAAAATAAAAATTATTGCCAACAATAAAAAGATTTTTTAAATTAAAGATAAAAAAATAATTAAAAATTTTGATTTTATACAAAAAAGGGTAAAAACGCTTAATTTTTACCCCTTTTTCGTATTTTTAACTGTTTTTCTTACGGAAATTTTCTCTTCCACGGATTGTGTGGTCAAGAGTTTTCTTTCTCATTCTTATGCTTTTTGGAGTGATTTCAAGAAGTTCGTCTTCTCCTAACATATCAATATATTGTTCAAGACTTGGTTTTTGAATTGGCTCAAGTCTCAACGCGTCATCGCTTGCGCTTGACCTTGTATTTGTCAAATGTTTTGTTTTACATACATTAACTACAATATCTTCTTGTCTTGGATTAAGTCCTACAATCATTCCGCCATAAACTTTTTCGCCTGGAGTTACAAACAATCTGCCGTGTTGTTGTGAATAAAACAAACCGTATTGAACTGCATCTCCTGTTTCAAATGCAACAAGCGTTCCGAAATTTCTTCTTGTCAAATTTCCTTTATATTCTTCGTAGTCGTTGAAAACGCTACTCATAATGCCTTCGCCATTTGTATCGGTCAAAAATTGGCTCTTATATCCAAAAAGTCCACGCGCTGGAATAAGGTATTCAAGTCTTGTTCTGCCATTTGAACTGTGCATTGAGACAAGTTCACCTTTTCGTGCGCCAAGAACGCTAATAACATTGCCCGTTTTATCATCTGGAAGGTCGACGACGACTCTTTCGATTGGTTCATACAACTTTCCATCAATTTCTTTATACAAAACTTTTGGTTGGCTAACTTGAAATTCGTATCCGTCACGCCTTAAATTTTCCATAAGGATTGAAAGATGCATTTCGCCACGACCCAAAACTCTAAATGTGTCCGCATTTTCCGTGTCAAAAACTTTCAAACTCAAGTCCTTAACCGCTTCTTTAAAGAGACGGTCTCTTAATTGTCTACTTGTGCAGAACTTTCCTTCCTTACCCGCAAAAGGCGAATTATTTACCATAAAGCTCATCTCGACGCTAGGCTCGCTAATTTTGACAAAAGGAAGAGTGTTTACATTGTCCTTGTCGCTCAATGTGTCGCCAACGGTTATATTTTCCGCACCAGCGATACACACTATGTCGCCTACTTTTGCGACCTCAATAGGTTGTCTTTTAAGACCGACAAACTCAAACATACTTTGAACTTTAAATGCAACATTCTTGTTTTCGTCGTGATAATTTGTAACAATAAGGTTGTCATTTATGTGAAGAGTGCCTTGTTCAATTTTACCGACCGCAAGTTTTCCCAAGAAGTCATTTTGCTCAGTCGAACTAACAAGCATATTAAATGGTTTATTTTCATCACCCTTTGGGCAAGGAATATGGCTAATGATTGTGTCAAAAAGCGGAGTCATATCCTTTCCTTCTTTTGACATATCAAGAGTCGCAGTCCCAAATCGTGCCGACGCGTAAACTACAGGGCTGTCAAGTTGCTCTTCTGTCGCGTTAAGATCCATTAAAAGTTCCAAAACTTCGTCAACGACTTCATCAACTCTACTATCTTTTCTGTCGATTTTGTTAATTACAATAATTATTTTTAGGTTAAGCGCAAGCGCTTTTTCCAAAACAAAACGCGTTTGTGGCATTGGACCTTCGTACGCATCAACAACAAGTAGCGCGCCGTCGACCATTTTAAGGACCCTTTCGACTTCTCCACCAAAATCAGCGTGTCCTGGGGTGTCGACAACATTAACCTTAATATCTTTATACATAAAGGACGCGTTCTTTGACAAAATCGTAATTCCGCGCTCCCTTTCAAGAGCGTTTGAGTCCATAACTCTATCTACAACTTCTTGATTTTGTCTAAATGCCCCGCCTTGTTTTAAAAGTTCGTTAACAAGGCTAGTCTTGCCGTGGTCAACGTGGGCAATGATTGCAATATTTCTTACTTTATTATTTTCCATTTTCCTTAAAACTCCCAAACCCACACACATTTTTCTTGGGTTTTTCTTTCTCCATTTTCTTCTTCCACAAAAGTCTTGATTTCTTTCAAATAAGCGCCAAGGCTCTCATAAACCGTTCGTTTGTCAAAATCGTTAGGGTCACTCATAAGATAAAGACAACTCGCTCTGTGCTTTTGCGCAACACGCTTAACGAGCATACAAACTTCATAATTGACCGATTTCATATTGTAGTCGTCATTCAAATTTATCGTCAAATTGCTCGCGTGCCCCTCAATATTGTCTGGGAGAACACTATAAACAGCACTCCCCACAACTTGGCTTGTGTCTTTTAGCCTAACATCGAAACAATAGGTCGGCATTTTATAGTTTATCCCACTACTTCTCGTAAGAGAAAGCGCCAAATCAACCATATTTCCTTCGATGACTTCAAACTCTTTTTTCGCAAATTTGAAATTCTTTGGTGCTTTTGAAGAATTTTCTTCGTGCAAGACATAATCATACGGCAAATCTTCGTTCGTGTCAAGTACCATTAGGTCTTTTGGAAGATTTATTCTGCCTTCTGCATAGTCAACTGCTTGACTTGTCAAGTGTGCAGGCACAATACAGCATTTGCCACGATATTTTTTCATAAGTTCAATGCCGTCAATAATGTTGTAATGCTTATTTGAAATGTCCGTTCCAGCCATATCTACAAAAGCAATGTCGGAAGAATTTATAACATCCATAAAACTATCGCACATTGTGCTGTCGCCCGTAAAGCCAATAGTTTTGCCATTTTTTTCTTTCAAAACGTAGCCATAACATTCAATGTCGCCGTGATCCATTTTTCTAGAAGTAATTTCAAAATTGCCATACTCAAAAGTCCCCATTTTAGACGCATCAATAAATTTGACGTACTTGTCGAAATTAAGTTTATTTACGGAACTTTCACTCATTCCCAGACGGCAAAGAGTTTTAATCCTATCTTCCCCACCAGGTGGGCAAATAATCGTTGCATTAAACCCTGGGTTTTTATCCGAAGCAATCTTCCACATAAAATGAACAATGTCAAAATAATGGTCGATATGATAGTGAGAAATCAAAATGAGTTTGATTTTGCCAATTTTTTCGTGATGAAGAAGTTTGTTTGACGACTTAAAAAGTTGTTTCAAAGTCCCGCTTCCTACATCCATTAAAATGTCGTCGTTAATAAGATAACTCGCACACGCGCGCTTTGTCCAAATACATCCCGTTCCTAAAATGGTTATTTTCATAGTTTTCCCTTTTCTTTCGACTTTACTTTTGTTTTTGCCATAAACTTTAAAAATTATTGACTTTTTTTAAATTACTTTTCATAATCCTTTGTTTTTAAACAAAAAATGGCTCAATAGCCATATAATCTCGTAAAATACGAAATTTTTGGCACAAAAAAATAGGCGTACAAAAGTTATACCTTTAAATAATACTAAATTATGCAACAAAAATCAATGAATTTTTACATATTGTTAAGAAAAATAGGCAAAAAGCATTTTTAACAATCATAATTCTAAATGTTTAGAGATTTATTTGAATAAACAAAAGTAAAAGTAGTCTGCAAAACAAAAAAAAATTTTCAAAAAAACAACCCATTTCTACAAAATGCAAAAATGGGTAAGATATGCTATAAAAGTCTTTAATCAGTCAACATTTCTCTCTTGCAAGTCAAAATCTTCTTGCTCTTTGTAACTTGGTTTTAAAACAAAACCTTTTCTAAATTTCCTTGAAGAAACAAAGTCTTTTTCAATTCTCTTCGCTTTTTGGATCCCTGCGTCATACTCGTCTTGAGTAATCCTTCCAACACGCAACAAGTAGTCTGGGTAATAATAATCTTGGACATCAGTTGTGCCGTCATTAACGCCAGTGTGTTTTAAGACAGTTCCAATTGTTTTAAAAATAATCTGAACATCCATTTTAAGAGACATCTTTTCAACATAAATGTCGTTATAGACAAAAACACTTTCCCAAGTATTGTTTGTCCTCTCATTTGCTTGTGCTAGCCCAGTTATTCCAGGTCTAACATCGAGAGTTTTTGTATATTCTGGGAAAAATAGAACATCTTTTATAAGTTTTGGGCGAGGTCCGATAAAACTCATATCGCCTTTTAAGACATTCCAAAATTGTGGAATTTCGTCAAGTGAAGTTTTCCTAATAAAAGTGCCGAATTTGGTAATTCTTTGCGAATCAGGAAGAAGATTGCCCTTTTCGTCCTTTTTATTTGTCATACTTCTAAACTTATACATCATAAAAATTTTGCCATTTTTTCCAGGTCTTGGCTGTTTAAAAATGACGGGAAAGCCATTTATACATCCAACCAAAATGAACATAATAATAAATACGGGCGATAGCAAAATGATTGCTAACAGCGAGAAAAATATATCAAAAAATCTCTTAAAAAATCTATACATTTTCGCTCCCTTTTATTTATCCTAACAATAATATCACAACTACTCAAATAAAGCAACTAAAAATTAGATGTAAAATTTTGGAAAGAACACATTTTTATCTTTCCCAATTAAAGGAAAAATATTTGTTATAAGAAAAATATTTTTGCACTTTGGTTACGCGTTATTTTTTCATACCCCTAGTCGTTGATTTTTTTAAATATTAGGGTCGTCATTGTCTCTTCTTTCTTCTTTATCAGACAAATTATTGTCGCCGACTTCGCCATCTACTTGTTGAAATGTTGTATCCTTAAAAGCTTCTTCTTTAATAGCATTTTCAATTTCTGTCTCTTGTGATTGAAAATCACTTTGTGAGTCTATATTTTGCGCTTTTTTTGATTTTGCTTTTTTAATAAGCGTTTTTATAAGGGTTGCAAGTAGTAAAACAGCGATTATCCCAAGCAAAATGTAGAAAAATATAAGTGTAGCGTCGCCAAAAAGCATTGAAACAAGAGTTATAATAAGCCCCGCAACGACATTCCCTAAGATAACTGTTACACAGGTAGTAACAAAATTAAGTCCGAGCGCAACCGCAATGCAAGTCCCCGTCCAAACTCCAGTAAGTGGAAGCGGAATGGCGACAAAAAGAAATACGCCGATAATTTTTCCCCACTTTTTCTTTTTTTGCGACCTTTCTTTTTGCGCGTCATCTTCAATATTTTGTTTCTTTGAATTAACACGATTTTCGATTTTTTCGCCTAGTTTTCTAAATAGTTTGGTTCCTTTTAACCACCTTATTATTGGTGCATAAATAAGTGCCAAAAGCGGAACAACAAGTGATGAGCCTAAAAGTCCACACCCAAACGCTTGCCATAAAGACAAAGCGTTCTCTTTAAAAATCTCTTTTGACATCGAAAAAGGAATTGAACCTTTGAGTTCAATTATCGGCACCATTGAAATTATAATTGTTGCAAGAACAGAATTGTCGCCAAAAATGCTAGAAAAAAGTCTTTCAATAAATGCAGTCATTTTAGTTCCAAAGTGGGCTAGGATAAATTCCGCTATCAATCATCTTTCCGATCGCGCCCACAACCTTTTCTTTATCTTCTTTATATGTAAATCCGTACCAAATGGCATTTGTTTCAAGGCACTGCATTTTATGTCCGTTTTTAACTGCATATTCAAGTGGCGCTAGAAGCAAAAACTCGTCTTTTGTTAGGTCGACTTTTGTACTGCTTAGGAAATCATTAAAACATTTTTCAAGAATGTCTAAGTAATTTTTTCTAAAACAAACGAGGTTCATCGATACAAGGGTATCAAAGGAAATCTTTGTTGTTTTATCAGTTCCAAGTTCAGTCGCAAAAAGTTCGTTGCCACGCTTTTCAATTGAACTTTCACGCACTCTTTTTAGATAGCCATTATCTATGTCGCACACTCCGCGCTTGACCGACCCGTTGTCCGTAATGGTGTTTCCCGCCTCATATCCAACAAGAGCATAAATTGATTCGTCTTTTATATCATCAAAAAAATTTGACGCAACTCTAAACCCGTCTCTTCCATAGAAGTCGTCCGCGTTAATGACCGCAAAGTCGCCATCAATTTTGTCCTTAGCACAAAGAACAGCGTGACCCGTCCCCCAAGGTTTTTCGCGTTTAATGTTTTGAAGATTTTTAGGAATGTAGTCGGTCATTCCCTGAAAAGCATATTGAACTTTAACAAACCTTTTTACACGCGCTCCAATGGTTGATTTGAAAATGTCATAATTTTCTTTTTTTATGATAAAAACGACCTTATCAAATCCCATTTTTATAGCGTCAAAAACCGAGTAGTCGATAATAAAATCACCGTATTTATCAACAGGTTCGACCTGCTTCAATCCCCCAAACCGACTGCCCAGTCCGCCAGCCATAATAACTAATGTTTTGTGTGCCATTTTTTTGTTTTCTCCTTTTAATTTTTCTTTTTATACAAAGGTGTAATCATCTATATTTACATTTATAAATTCACCCATTCCAACACCATAATTTGTCACATACCAATCGGTCGAATCTTTAATCCCAACGCTATAAATCTCTCCGTCGCGAATATTTAATTTTGTATATTTCTCGCTTGTTCCGAACATATAGTCATTGTTTCTTTTTGTGTAAAAAGGTCTTGAATAATCAAATAAAAGTAGGAGTGGTTCGTAGGTAGTAAGCGAATATTTTTGTTCCCGAATATTGAGTTCAAACATATCATATCCACTTCCAGACTTTTTATAAAAATAGGTTTTACTATCACCCTTTGCAATCCCATTTTCATAAACAGTTGTTCTAACAAAAATGCCGTCGGTCGCCTTATATGCTGTCACAAAATTGTACGAACTCGAAAGCGAATCTCTATAAGAGACATATGTCCCGCTTATCCTTACGGTATCAACAAAAGTGTTTGCAAGATAGAAGTTTTTGTCTGAAACTTCGCTTGGTGCTTCAAGGTCTTGACCGTATTCGTCGAGTCTTGTAGTTGATGAAACTTTAAGATAAACACTTCTCTCCCCTGGTCTTGTGTCGTTACTGTGGCTTACTGAATAATTAAAGGCAAAATAGTCAAGATAGCCCGAGCCATCGACGCCAAATTCAGCGGAATAATTTAGCACATAGTCGTGCTTTTTATCGAAAACTTGGTATAATTTTGGGTCGTCATACAAGGTCGCACTTTCCGCAAATTCGTCATTTAAAACCGCTAGCCCGCTTTCAGGCGAAACAGACGACGATACAAGTTGATAGTAATTTATGTCATTAAAAGTTTTTTGGTTAACGCTCGTTAGTGCGCTTTCTTTTGCCGTGTAAATTGTTTGTGAAAGGATTTTATTAAAAGTCATATCAACTTTACTATATGTTGCTACGCGATAAGTGGTCGTTTCATCTTCGCCAGAAAAACTTTTGCTTGTCGTGTAGACCTTCCCTTCATCGTTATCGTAAAGGGTCGTAACTTCGCTAAGCGTTTCGCTTCCAATAGACCTTTTGGTTTTCACTTCCGCCAAATTTGGCTCGCGCGACTTATAATATAAAGTCGTTGTCGTTTCTTCTCTAACGATCACATTTTTTCCGCTATCGTCCAACCTTTTTGACAAGTCGTAAGTTGTCACTGTGGAAAATTTCACAGGGAGTCCCACGTCGTGCAAAAACTCTTTTGCTTCGTCTAGTTTTGCGATGGTTTCCGCCACACTACTTTCGCTTGCAACCCAAGGCGTACTTTCAAAGGTTGCTTCCCCGCACCCAAAAAAGAGTGGCGTTACGAGAGCCACAAGAGCCAAGAAAACAAAAACTTTTAATTTTTTCATATTTTCCCCCTTTAAATAAGGTCAAAATTTTTACTTAATTGATGTATCATTTTTAATTAAAATTTTTTTTAAAAAAATTTTTGATGACTTTAAAAAATAAATAGCACATTTTATCAATTTTTAATTTTTTTACATTAAAAAATGTTACTTTTTTTATAACGTCGTTTCTAACAACAATAGTATTTTGTATAAATTTTTAAGTGCTATTCTTAAACTCATTGTACTTTTTTTAACAAAAATAGTCAAATAAACTTGTCCAACTTTTGCCGTCTTAAGCAATTTGAGTTTTTGTATGAATTTGAATGTAAAAATAGTTGACAAAAAGTCACAAAAATATCAAAATATTTTTATAAAAGGAAGATAAAAAATGATTTTAGACGAAATTAAAAAAGCCAATGTTCAGGCTATGAAAGATAGAAACCAAAATGCACGCGCTGTTTACTCTGTCGTTATGACAAAGGCGATGCTTGAAACGGTTAAAAAAAGAGAAAAGGGTGAAGAATTGCAAGATAGCGATATGGTGCAAATTTTGCAAAAAACAATAAAAGAACTCACCGACGAAAAGGAAAGTTTTGAAAAAGCGGGCAACGCAACCCAAGCGTCACTTATTGAAGAACAAAAGGAAATTATTTCCGCTTACCTTCCAAAAATGCTTGACGAAAGCGAAATAAAGGAAATTATCCTTTCCCTTCCAGACCATTCTGTCCCAACAGTTATGAAACATTTTAAACAAAACTATGCGGGCAAAGTCGATATGGCAAAAGTTGGCGTCGTCCTTAGGTCACTATAAAATTTAAAACCTTATATTTACAATTACATTTTGTATATGCTAAACTAAGATTGTTTTCCGATTTAATTTTCTCCTTTAAGCTTATTTGTTCGGCTTAAAACAAATTTATCACAAAGGAAGAAAAGTAAACTTTTCATCGGCAAACCTAAAATGAACCCCTAGATAGTGAAGAGCCCCTTACGGGGAGACACACTTCAAAAGTCTAGGGGTTTTATTATGCAAAAAACCAACCCCCTTCAACCAAGAATTGGTTTTTAATCATATTAAATTATCCAAAACACTTTAACTATTTTTAGTCCATATGTCGGATTTATAGGTCTTTTTCAAATATGTTGCATTTTGCGCTGGGTCAGTTACTGAAATAGTTTGCGAGCTTGCAGTCCAAGTCTTGCTCGTATCTGCAAAAGTTACACTTGTTAAACCACTGCACTGATAAAAAGCCCACTTAGCTATACTCGTCACACTATCTGGTATCGTTATACTTGTTAAACCACTACAACCATCAAAAGCACCCTTCCCTATACTCGTCACACTATCTGGAATTACAGAAGTTTTACAACCTAAAATTAAGGAATTGTCTGATTTATTTATAAGACAGTTTCCAGAAGAATAGTAAGTAGGGTTATTTGCCGACACAGTTATACTTGTTATACCACTACAACCATCAAAAGCAAAATCCCCTATACTTGTCACGCTATTTGGTATGTTTATCTTTTCTAGATAAGAACAGCCTATAAAGCATTGATAGGGTATTTCCTTTAAACTATTTGATAATTGTATGTATTTAATCGTACTATAAATAAAAATTGAAGAATAAAAAATATTCTCTTCCCCTATATCCCCCCACATAAAAAGTCTGTTGTTTTTCCTTTTTCTAAAAGAAGAACTTGTGGATGATATACCACTTCCCGAGATAGAATTAGGAATAACGGCTTTTGTAATAATGTTTACATCATCTGGTCGCACAGAAGAATTACCGCCATTCGAATTTTTGTATTCTTGTGATAGCAAATATGTAATTGAATGGGAAAATATAACTTCCCCGCTTAACTCTCCGACTGCTGTTGGTACACTTGTGTGCGTTGGAGTCATAAAGGTTGCATAAAGGGTGGTGTCGTTGGTTGGGGTGTCATACCAAGATTCGCACGCTGGATTGGCGTCGGTGCCGAGACCTGAAATGTAATAAGTTGTGCCTGGGTCTACATAACTTGTTGTGCCGACAACAGCCGAGTCTGTTGCAAAATAATAAAATTCGGAGCCGTTAGAGTTTGTTAAATCTGCAAGATTTGTAACTGAACCATTTGAAATCGTTGGGGTTATTCCTGTTATTTTAAATTTTGATTTGTCACTATTATAGACAACTGCACAATTTGTTGAGTCGATTTTACTGCCCGAGTTATTGGCAAAACTGATTGCAACTTTTTCGTCACTTCCACTTGGGGTTTTGCCGC
>CALBHW010000029.1 GCA_937893125.1 uncultured Clostridia bacterium | reverse complement strand
TATTTTTCACCACAAACCCCCAAAAAATTCCTTTTTTTTCATTTACCCCCCCCCCCCCCCCATTTGTCAAGCAATTTTTGCAATTTTCTTGCAAAAATTAGGTTTTTTTATAATTTTTTAGACAAAAGTTATACACATTTTCACATTTTGGGAGTGAATTCGAGAAAAATAAAGTCTATTGCGAAATAATTTCATTCTATATCTTAGCGTGTTCTATTTAACGGCGGTCGCGAGTTGGTGTTCAAGGAACAGTCAACACGCGGGCGCCCTATTTTTTAGTGATGACCCTTTAAAAAGGCGGTCATATGCAAGTGTCAATTCTTGACTATTTGCATATGGTCGCCATTAAACTAATCAGATTATTAAAAAAGAGTAACCTTAATTAAAAAGTTACTCTAATTTGTTATTTAACCTATAAAACTATTTTCTAGGAAATTTGATATTTGCTTGAGCAGCGGAGAGTCTAGCAATTGGGACCCTAAAAGGTGAGCAAGAGACATAATCTAGCCCGACTTTTTGGCAGAACTCAATTGAAGATGGGTCTCCCCCGTGTTCGCCACAAATTCCCATATGGATGTCAGGTCTTGTTGCGTGACCTTTTTCAACTGCGATTTTAATAAGTTTGCCAACGCCGTTTTGGTCAAGTCTAGCAAATGGGTCTGACTCATAGATTTTCTTTGCATAGTAACTGCCAAGGAATTTCCCTGCGTCGTCACGGCTAAATCCGAAAGTCATTTGAGTAAGGTCATTTGTACCAAATGAGAAAAATTCCGCTTCTTGCGCAATTTCGTCAGCCAAAATTGCTGCTCTTGGGATTTCAATCATTGTGCCGACCTTATATTTTAGGTTTGCCTTTTCTTCTTTAATAATTGTGTCTGCCGTTTCGCAAACAATTCCCTTAACATATCTAAGTTCTTTTACTTCGCCGACAAGTGGAATCATAATTTCAGGGACAATGTTCCAAGTAGGATGTTTTTTATTGACATTGATAGCAGCCCTAATAACCGCCCTTGTTTGCATTTTTGCAATTTCTGGATATGTGACAGCAAGTCTACATCCACGGTGTCCCATCATTGGGTTAAACTCGTGAAGTTCAGCGATAATTTGTTTGACTTCAAAAACAGTCTTGCCTTGCGACTCAGCCAATTTTTCGATATCAGCTTCAGCAGTTGGCACAAATTCGTGCAATGGTGGGTCAAGGAATCTTATTGTAACTGGGAGCCCTTCAAGTGCTTCGTACAATTTTTCGAAGTCGCCTCTTTGCATAGGTTCAAGTTTAGCAAGAGCCTTTTCGCGTTGCTCGACAGTATCAGAGCAAATCATTTCTCTAATCGCACTAATTCTATCTGGGTCAAAGAACATATGCTCTGTTCTGCATAGACCAATGCCTTCCGCACCAAATTCTTTTGCTTGCTTTGCGTCTTTTGGCGTATCAGCGTTTGTTCTTACGCCCAAAACTTTATACTTATTAGCCCAAGCCATAATTCTACCAAAATCGCCGTCATTTGTATTTGCTGGAACGGTCTTAATTTCGCCGTCGTAAATCTTTCCTGTGGAGCCGTCAAGAGAAATCACGTCGCCTTCTTTATATGTTTTTCCATTCAAGAAGAAACGCTTGTTTTCTTCGTCCATTTTTATATCTCCGCATCCTGAAACACAGCAAGCGCCCATTCCGCGAGCGACAACAGCCGCGTGAGAGGTCATACCGCCACGAACAGTCAAAATACCCTGTGCATAGTGCATTCCTTCGATGTCTTCTGGAGATGTTTCAAGTCTAACAAGAACAACTTTTTCGCCTTTTTTGCCTTTTTCGACCGCTTCTTCAGCCGTGAAAACAATATGTCCGCAACCTGCCCCTGGAGACGCTGCAAGTGCTTGCGCAATTGGAGTTGAAGCCTTCAAAGCCTTAGGGTCAAATTGTGGGTGAAGAAGAGAGTCAAGACTCTTAGGGTCGATTTGCATCAACGCTTCTTGCTCAGTAATCATTCCTTCGTCAACCAAGTCACACGCAATTTTTATAGCCGCGCGAGCCGTTCTCTTGCCATTTCTTGTTTGGAGCATATAGAGTTTTTTGTCCTCAATTGTAAACTCCATATCTTGCATATCTTTGTAGTGGTCTTCCAAAATCTTGCAAATTCTATTAAACTCCGCATAAACTTCTGGCATAACTTCTTTCATTTTGTCAATTGGCATTGGAGTTCTGACACCCGCAACGACATCTTCACCTTGTGCGTTCATCAAAAACTCGCCCATAAGGTGCTTTTCGCCGTTTGCTGGGTCACGCGTAAACGCAACGCCTGTACCACTTGTGTCGCCAAGGTTTCCAAAGACCATCATTTGGACATTGACAGCCGTTCCCCAACTGTATGGAATGTCGTTTTGCATTCTATAATAGTTCGCTCTTGGGTTGTCCCAACTTCTGAAAACAGCCTTAATAGCGCCCATAAGTTGTTCTTTTGGGTCGTCTGGGAAGTCTTGCCCAATCTTTTCTTTATATTCAGCCTTAAATTCTCTTGCGAGCTCTTTAAGGTCATTTGCGTCAAGTTCAATGTCAAGTGTGACGCCTTTTTTTTCTTTCATTTTGTCGATAAGTTGCTCAAAATATTTTTTGCCAACTTCCATAACAACATCACTGTACATTTGGATAAATCTTCTATAACTATCCCAAGCCCAGCGTGGATTGTTGGATTTCTTAGACAAAATTTCGACAACTTCTTCGTTAAGACCCAAATTCAAAATTGTATCCATCATTCCAGGCATACTTGCCCTTGCCCCGCTACGAACGGAAACAAGAAGTGGGTTTTCTTTATCCCCAAACTTTTTGCCCGTGATTTGCTCCATTTTGCCAATATATTCCATAATTTGGCTTTCAATTTCTTTGTTAATTTTTTTACCATCCTCGTAGTATTGTGTACACGCTTCGGTAGAAATTGTAAATCCTTGTGGAACAGGTAGATGAAGGTTTGTCATTTCAGCCAAGTTAGCCCCTTTGCCCCCTAGGATTTCTCTCATTTTTGCGTTACCTTCGCTAAAAAGGTAAACATACTTTTTAGTTTCCATAGTATACTCCTTAAATCACAAATGTAGATTTTATATTATTTTTAATATAAAGGCAAGGAAATTTGATTAGTTTTTGAAATTTCAGTTAAAAATTTACTTATTTTAATACTTTTACAAAAAAAATATTCAAGAAAATTATCAAGTAAAAAACTAAAACAAATTATCACAAGAAAATAAGTCATTTAGAAAAAAATCAAGGGACTTTTCCCTTGACACTAAACTAATTTTATACAATTTTCGCACAAAAAAATCATAAATTTAGTAAAAACAATTTTAAAAATCAAATTTTAAACAAATTATAGTTAATTTCGAACCTATTTGCCACATTTTTTAATATTGCAAAAAATGTCTTTTCAAGCAAAACATTCCCAAGTTTAATCGTTTGCAATTTATCATAACTTGTTTCATAAATCATTTTAATGCTTGATAGCATTCCCCCGCTTATTTCTACAAAATTGCCCGTTTTTAAACAATTTCCACATACGAGTTCACCACTATCAAAGTCAATAAAAATTTTTTCCGAAAAAGGTTTTTCACAAGAGTTACAACAAGAAAAATTCAACTCAAACCCTTCATAAAAAAGGGTGTCGAGAAGAAATTTTGTAACCACAAGTTTTGGGTCAACCGCGTCTAAATTTATAAGGTTAAGAGCCTTTACTGCACTCAAAAAAAGGCCACTATAAATTTCATTTTCAACACAAATTTTGTCGCAAACAAGCGGAATCAAACTTGAAAGCGCAAATTTGTCATAATCGGTTGTGACATTATAGAAATTATCGATTGATTTGACGCCAGACAAAATAAAAAAAGGCTTATTTTTCACAAGTTCAAACTCGCCAAAACAAAAAACCTGACAAAAAGCCTTCATTTTTGAAGTTGCCTTTTTAACGCCTTTTGCGCGCACCACAATTTTTCCTTCTTCTAGCGTTAAAATTGTGAGTAATTTGTCATTCTCTTTATAGTCTTTTGTCTTTAAAACAATGCCTTTTACAATTGTATCCATATTCAATTTAACTTTTATCTTATCTTTGTCTACTTGTCAAAATTCTAAAATTTTCCAGTTTTACGCAAAATTTAAGTTGAGACAAACCCCTTACATTTCGTGCTCATTTTCGTCATTTTTGCACAAATTTTCGAGGTCAGACTCATATTTTTCAAATTCTTTTTCAGGCATACTGACCAAATCTCCTAAAACCTTATACCCTACATTACCAGTTCCATAAAAAAGCCCGTCGCAAATTCTGCCCAGTTTAACATTTGGCATATCCGTCGATTTTTCTTCCATAGACTTTTCTCCTTTTTTTGTAACAGGTTAAATTTGGCACAAAATTTGCAACTTTTTCGGCTAAAAAGTGGATTTATACAATAATAGTTATTCACATTTTATGTTGCAAATTGTGGATAAATTAAGCCGTTACTATTTTTAGTATGTGAGTAAAATTTGAGATTATTCTTATAGGTCTTTTATATTATAACCTAAACTATCCAAAAACTCCAAATTATTTTGCCAATTTCGCTTAACTTTTACAAATAAATTAAGAACAACCTTTTTTTGGACGATTTTTTGAATTGTAACACGGGCGTTATGTCCTATTTTCTTAATCATTTCGCCTTGCTTGCCTAGAATAATTGCTTTGTGAGACTCTTTTTCGCAAACAATGAGACAATCAATCGTGCAAAGGTCGTCATCTTCCTTAAAACTTTCCACTTTAACTGCTATTCCGTGCGGAATTTCGTCGTTAAGTAGATAAAGCGCCTTTTCGCGTACAATTTCCGCCACCAAAAAGTTTAGGGATTTGTCTGTGTAATAGTCGTCATCAAAAAGTTTTTCTTCTTCGTCCACTTCGGGCAAATATTTTTTGACGACTTCAAGTAATGCGTCAAGATTTTTGTGTTTTAAACTTGAAACTGGCACAACTTCGCACTTATCTATAATTGGAATAAAACTTTCGAGAGTTTTTGCAATTTTAATGTCGTCCACAAGGTCAGTTTTTGATAAAACAACAATAACTGGTGTTTTTGACGCATAAAAGTTATCAATAAGTTGCAAATCCTTTTTTGAAACGCCCTTAACAATGTCTATCACAAGACATATAGCGCTCACATCACTCACAGCGCCTTTTATACTTTTTTGCATATAATCGCCTAGCCCACTGTCCGACTTGTTTAGCCCAGGCGTGTCAACAAAAACAATTTGTGAGTCAGATGTTGACAAAATCCCTAAAACATTATTTCGCGTTGTTTGTGGTTTTGGCGAAACTATTGAGACTTTTTCTTGAATAAGAGCGTTAACAAGGCTACTTTTCCCTGCGTTTGGGAGCCCAATTACGCCTACGAGCCCGCACTTAATCTTCATTTTGTTCCCTTGTAATTTTATATTTTTTAAGAACCGCCTCTTCTAGCGCGCGCATAACCTTCTTATCCTCTTCTTCAATATGGTCGTAACCTAAAAGATGTAAAAATCCGTGAACGACAAGATAGCAAAGTTCCCTTTCGTAGGAATGCCCGTACTCTTCAGCGTTTTTTCTTGCGACTTCTTCACAAATAATAATGTCGCCTAGCATTAGATGCTTTGTTTCAAGGTCGATGTCGTCTTTGTAGTCCTTAATGTTAATTTTTTGTAAAGGTTTAAGATTAAGGGTTGGAAAAGACAAAACATCAGTCTCTTTATCAATCTTTCTTTCCGTCCTATTTAGAGTCCTAATTTGCTCTTTATCAACAAAACTAATCTCAACTTGCACCTTTCTTTGATTGAACTTAGAATACTTATTTGCAGTTTTCAATAGTTTTCCAATAAGTTTTTTAAAATTTTTTGATAACGCGTAATCGTTAATTATAACTAACATTTTTAAAATAATCCTTCGTTTTGTTATTCTTGCAATTGTTTAAACGCGGGCACTTGCTATTAAAATGTAATTAAGTTAAATGTCATTTTTTTTTCAACTATCCGTAAAATAAATCGTTTTAAGTTTACTAACACAAAAAGTTAAAAATGTTTTAAAAAATATTCCTTTAATCTAAATAAGCCCTACTTTTCTAGCCTAGTTCAAAATCATAATGTCTATTCTTTTTCTTTTCTAAAACTCAATTGTTCCACTTAAAGTAATAATCAAAAAGTCGCTTGTTTGCTCGACATTTTCCGTAACAGAAAACGATTTAACTTTGCAAGACAAATTATTATACAACTTTTTTTTCATTTCTTCAATCAAATTTTGCACATTTAATGAATTATCGTCCAATTTTGTGCTTTCTTTTAGTTCAACATAACCTTTTACTTGTGCTTTTGCTGGTATCGGTAGGCGCTTAAAATCTTTTGTTTCAACGTACGGCGCGACAATGATGTCCCCCGCTTTTGCCGTTTCATTTTGCGCGACACACACAGTTCCTGATGTAAAAATAATTTCTTTTACAACGCAATCAAAAGGTGCTATTATTGGCGGATAATCATAGATATATGGACTATTGTCGATTTTTTCGTGAATGTTAATAATTAGTGTGCTTCCCTTAATAACACCCGTCGCAAAACTGATTTTATCAATGTTCGTGACAAGAAGTGGCTCAATGTTGTCTAAGTCATAACGACTTTTTAATTTGCCGATGTTATATCCATTTTGGCTTAGGACATCAAGAACAACGCTTTGCTCAACATTTTCTAGTCCAAAAATCTCCACTTTAAAAACAAAATTAGACGAAAAAAGTAGGCTCACGCAAATAATTACAGCAAGAAGGCAAAAAACAAAATTTCTTTTAAGAAGCCTAAGCAAAGTCTCCTTGCGAGAAAGTTTAACTTCGTCTACCTTATATCCAAATTTCTTGCATAGTGTCAAAAAGGTCTTTTCGTCACTAACCATAATTTCAAATTGGTTATACTCTAACCGCCTAAGTTGCAAAATGACGAGATTTGCTTTTTTAAGTTCACCCAAAAATTTTTTAAAATTTAACCCCGTCACACGATATAGCGTCTTATTCATTTTCGCTCCATTTTTTTGCTTAAAGTTATTTTTTAAAAATTTAATTTTACACTTTTCTTATAAAAACACATAAAATTAGTTTTTTGCATCAAAAATTTTTATTTAAAAACACATTTTTTAAGTTTTATGTATTTAAATGGTCATTTTTTACTTTTTTATAATTTTAAAAAGCCCCTAACCCATTTCAATTTGCTTTATGTCACCAGTCACAAGAAGAGTATCCAGATTCATATTCTTTATTTTTAGGTCGTCACCGTTTAATTTAATTATGCCCTTTTTAAGTTTAACCCCGATTTCATTAGGCTCCGCGTCAATAAGAGCCGTGTACCCCTCAATATACACCGCACGATTACTGAAATTTATCATTCTAAACCCCTTATTTATCATATCCATAGGAAGCCCACTCATTTTCGAAATTTCATCAAACAAAAAAAACATATACACCACCTAAGTAATGTATATGCCTTTCCCATAAATATTAGAATTTTACAAACATTTAAAATTGTAAAATATATAATTGATAAAACCAATTATCAATGTATATGCGACCGAGCGTCAACGCATTCGCACTGCCCGCTCGACCGCCTTTTAGTACAATAGTTTTTCACTACTTAATCAATTATGTTGTCTTATTGTACTACCCCCTCGGTCTCTATGAGACCACTCCCCCTTGCGCGTCGAGCCACGCCCGCTTGTTCGGGTTACTCTCGCAACCACTCAACTTATGGGCGGGCTCTCCTTAACCCCAAAAATTTCGTAAAGCATACGCTTTACTGCTATTTTCGGGGACCCCGTTTTCGCCATTCGTAGGGGGTGGGGGTAGTTTTGTTTTTTTACTTACTATTATTTTTCCAACTATTTACAAAGTCGACATAATCAACATATC
>CALBHW010000028.1 GCA_937893125.1 uncultured Clostridia bacterium | reverse complement strand
TAGCCAAAACATAAATTCAAATGGAGAGAAAATATGGGTATATTTAATTATATAGGTTTAATTATAATAATTCTTATTATGATTCCAAATATAGTGTTTGCTTTAACAAATAAAGATGGTTTTAATAACCTTTATAAAAATAAAATAGTTGAAATATTAGAACAGATGGGTAGATATGGTTGCTTTATTTTTATGATGGTTAATGTGCCATACACATATTTTAATTTTTGGTTTAACAATGCAAAATTGGTTTATATAATTGTAAACTTTACACTAGTATTCTTATATCTTTTATTCTGGATTGTTTTTTGGAAAAAATCCACACTTATTAAATCATTAGCATTGTCTATTATACCATCAATAATATTCATATTTAGCGGAATAATGTTACTAAACATTTTGCTAATATTTTTTGCTATTATATTTGCTCCAACTCATATTCTTATAAGTTATAAAAATACAAATTTATCAAAAGATTTATAATGTATAATAATTTTTATATATTTTATTGTAAAAAGGAACAAGGTAACAAATTATGGAAAATAAACCGATTTTGAAAAATGATTTAGATGCTGAAACTTTTAAAGAATATTACTATTTAAAATCTGAACTTGTAAATTTTAGCAAATAAAAAAATTAGAATAATTTAAAAAAATCTCTTGACTCTCCCCTTACGGGAGCAATTAGAATAATACTACAAGGAGAAAAGTATGTTAAAAATCGGTGAATTTTCTAAACTAGCAAAGATGACAGTTAAAACTCTTCGTTACTATGATGAAATAGGACTTCTAAAACCAGTATTTGTCGACGATAATGGTTATAGATATTATAAAATAGAGCAATTAAATGTCTTGTTTAAAATTGCTTCACTAAGAAATCTTGATATGTCTTTGACTGACATTAAGGAAATAATAAGCAATAACGAAATGCTAGAGATTTTAATCAAACATCAAAAAAGTTTAGAAGATGAACTTGTAAACAAACAACATCAAATCTCTTTGATAAAAAAATATATTGAAAAAGCAAAAAAAGGAGATTTTATGGAAAACTATACCATTAAAGAAATTGTTGTGCCAGAAAACATTGTGTATTATAAACATGGAATTATTGATTCAATGGCTGACATTGCTACATTTGTGTTGGGTGCAGGATCGGAATGTGCTCAAAACAATCCAAATTTAAAGTGTAAAGGTTATTGCTATGTGACCTACACTGCAAAAGAGTATAAGGAAAGAGATGTCGAACTTGAATATGCTGAAGCAGTTGAAAGTTTTGGCAAAGAGAGTGAAAATATAAAGTTTAGGGAAGACCCAGAAATAAAGGCAGTATCTGTTTTACACAAAGGTAAATATGAGAATTTATCACAAGCATATGCATTTGCATTAAACTATGTAAAAGATAAACATTATGAAATTGCGGGTCCAATTCGTGAAGTATACATTCACGGTTGTTGGGACGAAGAAGATGAAGAAAACTATTTAACCGAAATTCAAATACCAATTAAATAATTTTCAACATTAAAACAAATATAGTCAAGGCCACCAGCTTAGCTGGTGGCCTTGACTATATAAACTATGCTTTCTTAATTCTGTTTTCAAAACTTTCATCGCTTTCGCATAAATAAAGAATGCCACGAATTAAGTTGCATATTCCTGGAATTGCTGTCCAACAGAATAAAATATCTATAATTCCAAGTCCAATGTTTCCAGTGTAGAAGTTATTAACTCCAATTCCGCCTAGAAAAATGCCAAGCAATCCCGCCGCTATTTTTGACTTGCCAGATTTTGTTACGCCTATTCCATTTGACAAATTCGAGTCAACTTTTGCGCCACAATTTAGGCACACATAAGCATTGTCGCTTATTTCTTTTCCGCAATTTTTACAAAACATCTTTTTCCTCCCTGAATATCTAATGTGCACATTATATCACGCGCGAGTCTATATGTCAATAGAATAAATAATATATTATGTGTAAATAATATATTGTATAGGTGAGATATATGAAATTAAGAATATTAGATATTTTAAAGGAGAAGGGCAAAACAAAATATTGGTTGTATAATCAATTAGGTTTGAGTTATCAAAATTTTAATAATATCGTCAACAACAAGACATCTGCAATAAAATTTGACAATTTGAAATCTATATGTGATATACTTGAATGCACGCCAAACGATCTTTTTGATGAATATTATGGTAAATAGAAGTTTTTAGATAAATAACTTCAGCTTTAATAAATTGTTTTTTGTAATTGTTTATTTGATTTTGAGAAAAATAAAAAGAGAAAAATGCGCTTTTGTTTTGACTGGAGAAGAAATGTTGACAACAGGGCGGGGGTGTGGTATAAAAACGGTATGGATGATAGTAGTTACGTTTTGACATTGTATTCAAAATATATGGAGCAATGTTTATCGGATTTTATGGTGAACGGGAACACTTTTGTGGAGTCTGCTAGAACGGTTTTAAGGAACACATATACTTCGTGTAGTGTCAGTGAGTTTTTAAAAGATATCTTTCCAGCTACGATTTCGATTTTTATCAAAAATGCGCTCGTTTATCAAGCGGAAATGTTTAAAAGTATGAAACTAGACGAAGCGTTGCCTGATTTTAAAAAGCTTTTAAATGGCGTTAAAAGTAAAGTCGTCGCACAAAACAAAACAATAGGAAATGCTCAACTATACAAATTGATTCGTGAAGCGCTTGTCCACACAGACACGGAGCATCCAAATTTTCAAATTGCGGGGATGGGCAAGTTCAGTTTAAAATTGAAACCAAAAGGTCAACCTGAAATCAATTTGATTCTAAATAATACGGAAATGATGAGTATCGTCTCGGTCTTTAATTTAAATCTTGACGACTCAGCCTATCATATAAAAATAAACGAATCCGACCTTCAAGACGCAATTGATAAAGAAAAGGTCAATAAAAATAATATTGACAATTTCATTTCTCTTACGCGCGAGCAAAAAGCGGTCGATTTTGATGATTATCAAAAAGACGCACTTTTAGACTATTTTTATAGATATAACGACCTTTTAAAAACGCGATATGGCTTTGGCTCGGGGAAGGGCGAACTTTTGATGTCAAGACTGCCTTGTAAGGCAAATGCAAACAACTTATTTATGAGCAATCTTAGGTCGATTTTTTATCTTTCTCAGTTGTCAAAAAATTTAGATATGAATTTTGAGCAATATGAGCAACATTTTTATGATTACAGCAAAAAAAACAATGTTCCTATGCGCGAATTTGTTACTGTTAACCCATATTTTGACATTGTCTATAACTTGCTTGTTGGAACTTTTGCGAATGTAGCAACGACGGTAAATAAGTCCGAATTATGTTCCTATGTGAATAATGCGGGCATACAAATTGACGAAAATACGGCTAACCATTTAAGAAATTCGTTTGCTCACGGAAGGTATTTTATTAACGGGAAAAATGACGCAACAGTTGAATTTTATGATGGTAAGAATACTGAAAGTTTGAACCATTTTGCGTCGCTTAATATAAGAGACATAAACAACATTTTAGTCACACAAATAACTGCCTATGACAAGCAGTTGGCTGAAAGAGAAGAAGAAAGGTCAATGTGATAAAATATTCTTAATTTGGTTAATAAAGACTGAAAAACTAAAACAAGTAGTTAACTGATTTGTGGATAGTTACTTATAAATGAATAAATAAAAAAAAGGAGCGTTATTTTAAGTGCGCCCTACGAAGTCACTTCATATTAACGTTCCTTTTTTGTTTGTTTATTTGTAGTGCTTATCCTTGTCGCGAAACTATATACTTTCTTTTGTCTTTTTATGAACGCTACAAAAATGAGATGGCAATGGTGAGTAGTGTAACTAATTTTCTTTACTTTTTCCAGCGTTTTAGGGTTGGGAAAAGTTTTGAACAAAATGCTCTCATCTCGTCATTTGTCATACCCGCTTGGGAGCCAAATTGAGAACACATATTTATGTATTCTTCCATATTAACATCATCAATAAATTTTCCGTCTTTATAGCAATATTTGCAATAATCTTGATTTAAACTTCCGTCTAAATTTGTGCCTAATTGGTTCTTATTTTCAATTGGCATTCCGCAACTTTGGCATATTTTTTTCATATTTTTCTCCTATTAGTGTTTCTATTTTATTATTTTTAAAATAAAAGTCAAGAAAATGGGAACTTATTTAGTGGATTTGAACAAAAATTAGTAAATTGAGGTAACCTAAGATTTTTCTTGTTTACCTTTAAAATAATGACATTTAAATAGCTTATTTTATTTTAGAAAAACGTATTTAAAAAGGTAAAAGAAGAATATTTTGTGGTTTTAGTTTTGACTATTTTATGAAATGTTTTATAATAAATATTATAATGGTGGCGGGAATCTTTCGCCTACTTATCTACAAAAATGGAGAAAAAATGAGAGTTGAAATAAGTAAAACTTGTTGCTTGTGCTATGGCGCGAAAAGGGCGCTTGATGGGGCAGTAGAAAAGGCGAAGGAAGGCGAGAAAGTCGTTCTTTTTAAAGAACTTTTGCATAATAAAAGGGCTGTTTCGATTTTAAAAAACTTGGGCGTTCAGCAAAAGGATAACTTGGACGACTTAAAAAGGGGAGATGTCGTTGTTATTCGTGCGCACGGTGAACCACGCGAGACTTTTGACTATTTAAGGTTGCACGAAATCGATTTTTTGGACTGTACCTGTCCAAATGTTAAGGCAATAAATTTGCTTGTTGAAAGAAAAAATGCGGAAGGTTACAAAATTATAATCATCGGGAAATATGGACATAAAACGCACAAAATGCACCCTGAAGTTTATGCAACGAGCCACTACTGTAAAAATCCGATTTTGATTGAAGACGAAGAAGAAATTGACGACATTGATTTGTCTTTTCCAAAATATTTTCTTGTTGTGCAGACCACTTTTTCGAGCGAAAAAGCCCAAAAATACATAAAAAAAATAAAAGAAAAAATTGAAGGCGCTGGAAAAATCTTTGAATATCGTGACACGACTTGCAATGCTCAACACCGCATAAATGATGACTCAAAGGAGTTGGCAAAAAAGGTAGACAAAATGATTGTTGTGGGCGGAAAAAATTCGAGCAACTCAATTGAACTTTTTAACAACCTATCAAAAATAAAAAAGTGCTACTTTGTTGAAGGTCTGGACGATGTAAAAAAACTTGCAGAAGAAAGCGTCTTTTCGCCAAATGATTTTGTGGGACTAACTGGTGGAGCGTCGACAGCTATGGAAGAATTGGTTGAAATAAAAAATTACCTTTTAGGACTTTTTACCTAAGTTTTTCTAGAAAAAAATTACTTTTATTAAACTAAATAGTTGTTGCAATTTTTCTTTATTATATTTTTTTAATGATTTAAAATGTGTTTTTTTAAACAAAAGATAAAAAGGGAAAACCACTTTTTCT
>CALBHW010000027.1 GCA_937893125.1 uncultured Clostridia bacterium | reverse complement strand
TTCTATTTTCTTTTTCTTTTGCTCTTTTGCCTGCTCTAATTACAAGAACAAAACCGATAGCAATAACAACTCCGCCACAAATCACAAAATACTTCCATTCATAATAAATGTCATTCACATGATTGTAATTACTTTGTGTCTTTATTTCAGTTCCGCCCGTTCCAAAAACAATACTGCCAATCAAATCGGTTCTCATAATTTCAGCATCTGAGTTGTTTTCAATCATTTCCAAAGTTTCAGGTCTTGGATGGTTATATTTATTGCCTTTTCCGCAACTAATAACCGCATATTCTGGCTTTACTGCACTCAAAAGTGCTTCACCCGTCGAAGTATTGGCGCCGTGATGTCCCACTTTCATAACCGAGCAATCAAAGAAATTGCTTGCGACTTCGCTTGAATGTGAATCTAGAAAATCTTTTTCGTCGCTTTTATCCGCGTCACCCGTAAACATAAACTTTGTTTCGCCGATTTTAACTAAAACAAAAGGCGAATAAGCGTTCCAGTCACTACTTCCAAGTCCACTAAGCGCTGGCGGATATATGTAAATTTCATAAATAACATTTGGTGTAACAAGACTTTCATCGTCGACACCAACAATTTTGTCGTCCGTCTCGTTATAAATCATATCTTTTAAAGTGGTTTCTTTTTCATTATAAACCGCTTTTACAACATTACTCCACGACGCAGTGTTTTTGACAACATAATTTTTACTACTATCAACAAGCCCGTTATCGACATCATATTTAGAATAAATTGGTGGTAAATAGACATTCACAATGTCATACATTTCAAAGATTGTAACCGCATTTCCGATATGGTCACTATCTGGATGTGTCAAAATAAGATAATCAATTTGTTTAATTTCAAGCGAGTCAAGATACCTTACAAGGTTGTTCTTGCTAGAACTTTCGCCCGTGTCAATCATCAAATTTTTCCCGTCAGGCAACTGCACCAGTGCACAATCACCTTGCCCCACATCAATAAAATGCACCTTGTAATCACTTGAAACAATCGCGTTATCAAAATGGAAATCGGTTTTGTTAATTTTACTATTTATCACATTTTGGTAGAACAAACTAACAATAAGCCCAACCCAAATTATCGAATACACAATAAGTTGGATAAAAAGTTTAGTACGCCCCTTTTTCGTCCTTGTTTTCTTTTTCATATCCACAAGCTCGTCTAAAAGTTCGCTTGATTTGGATTTACTTGATTTCTTTTTCTTAGGCATTTTAGTCTCCTTTTCTCATTTTGGCACAAAAAGTGTCACTTTTTGACCTAAAAATAGTCATTAAATAAAATTTTAAATAGCGTTCGTCGCTTTCCAAGATGTCAATTTCAAAAGTTTTTTTTCGCATAACACAATCTGCTATTTAATATGTCAATCGTACAAATAGCATAAATTTTCATAAACAACCTAATTTGTAAACAACAAAACGCTACTAAATAATTAAAGGTTTATTTTCAGTCACAATTGCATATCTTCTGCGAAGAAGTTTGTTTGGTTTTCTTGAAATAATGTCAAGAATTTTAGGTATCGCTTCTATTGTCGCGACATAACCTTCCATAAACATTTCGTCCGCTTCGTCGACCTTGGTTGACTTAAATTTTTTCATACTTGGTTTTACAACATAGTCCGCGTTAATGTAACCCTTAATTGAATTGCTTTTGCTCATAATCCCAATTGTTGCGCTAAGAACATCCAAAACTTTTAGTGAAAATGTCCCGCCCCCGCGAGTTGAATTAACATCGACGGCAATAACATAGTCGCACCCAAAATATCTAGGAACATCACTTGGAATGTTGTTTTGAAGTCCACCGTCGCTAAGGTGCATTTCTTCATACTCGACTGGAATAAAAACTCCAGGTACAGCACAACTTCCCGCGATAATTTTTGCTAGGTTACCTTTTGAAAAAACAATTTCTTGCGAAGTAATTAAATCAACCGCGACCGCACAAAAAGGCATTTTAAGGTCTTGAATGTCAATATCACCGAGATTTTCTTTCACAAGGTCTTGAATTCCGTCCGTTTTGGAAGGCATAAAAAATTTTGATTTTCTTATGTCTTTAACTTTTATTCCTTTTGCGATTTCAATAATTTCGTCGGGTGTTTTTCCTCCAGCATACATACAGCCGACCAAAGACCCCGCACTTGTGCCCGCAATCATATCAAACTTGATTCCATTTTCGTCAAAAGCCTTTAACGCTCCAATATGCGCAATTCCGCGAGTCGCGCCACCGCCAAGAGCGAGACCAACTTTAACCGCCTTATTTTTATTTGGCAAATTGCTTTTTTCAACAAAAAACCCCAATTTTTCTCCTTTCTAGCAAAAAACACTTTCGCCCCAATTCCCATTTTTTAAAACTAAGAGTCAATTGAACCCTAATATGTTCAAATTGTTGCAAAAATTTACTTTTTCAACCTATATACATCTATTATAAAGTTTAAGCAAAAAAACACAAATAATTTGTGCTTATTTAATAGTTTTTTTTTACACAAAAAAAGAAAAAAGACCCAAACAATTCTTTCGTTCAGGTCTTTTATCTATTAAAATTATTAGTTATTCTACTAAAATTCGCATATTTTTTGAAAATTTAAGTGAAATATTTAATTATTCTTCATCGTTGCCGTCATTTTCGCCATTATCGTCGTTTGATTCGTTGCTGTTTAAAATTGCAAGTTTGTTTTCAATGTCAGCAATATCTTCTTTCAATTGGCTTTGGCTACGTACAAGAAATCTATTTGCACTTTCAAGAATTGGATATCTATCCTTATTCTTTTGCATAACTTCTTCACAATGTTGAACAGAAAGTCTAAGTCCTTCAAGTAGGTCGAGTTCTTCACTAAGTTTTTTTGCTTTTTCTTCGTCGATGTCTACATAGTTGTTTACACCATACAAAACAACTTTTTGTTTTGCAACAATTGCTTCTTTTCTTCTAAGCTTTTTCTTGTCACTGTCAAGAGTCATATTGACACGTCTTAGTGGGACGAATTCTTTTCTATTTGCTGAAAGTTCTTTTTCGTTTTCTTTAAGTCTTTGCTTTAAGACTTCAAGTCTAGCTTCAAGTTCTTCCTTGCTTTCGGTTGGCATTTTAACAGTTTGAACATCATTTTGTTTTTCTTCAAGAGCCTTAATTGTTTCTTTGTCGCTTTCGATTTGTTTTTTAAGTTCTTCAATTTCGCGCTTCAAATCTTCATTTTCAGCAACAACTTCTTGATTTTGCTCTTCTTTTGGCTCTATTTCGTCAACAACGACTGTTTTTTCTTCGTTTACAAGTGGTAAAACCGCAGGTGTACTTGCAAGAGTTTCTTTTGTCTCTTCATTTATTTGGTCAATAAATTTTTCAATGTCGTCATCGTCTTTTGGTTCTTCAACTTTTTCTTCTTGGGCAGGTTCTTCCCCCATTGCTTTTTTAGCAAGCGCTTCTTCTTCGTCAGCCTTTTCCATATCTACTTGTTGTTCTTCGACAACTTCTTCTTTTGGCTCTTCTTTAACTTCTTCCTTGACTCCTTCCTTTTCTTCTTCAATTTGCTTTACAGGTTCGTCAAGCATTTTTGGACGAGCAACAATTTGGTCCTCGTCATTTTTTGCAACTTTGTTTTTGTTTCTCTTAAAGAAAATACCGTTTGTGCCATCGACAATAGATATAAACAAATCAGATAGAAATACTATAACAAATGCAGATACTGCTATAATCCCAATGACACCCAATATACTTAAAAATGTATTCCAAAACATAATTTGCTCCCTTTATTTTTTTTCTGTTAGAATTTTACCACATAGGTTGTAAGTTGTCAATATCAAAAATAAATTCGTCACTTTATACACAAAAAAAATCGTAAAATACGCATTTTTAGTGGACTTTTTGTTGTTTTTTGCGTGTTATTTGAAATATTTTTAACATTTGACTTACTTTGACTTTTGCTTTAATTCAAAAAAATTATTTTCAAAATCGGGCGTATAATCACTACACGCGCTTGTCGCATCTTGAATAAATCCATTTTTAAACCCTAACTTTTTAACTTTTAATAATACCTTTTTATATTCAAGTGGTTTTAATTTAGTGTTTATTTCGGGAATATTTTTTGCTTTATAGCAAGGATAATATTGACTCATAAGAGAAATTACAACATCAGTCCCTAGTTCAAGTTTAATCTTTTCAAAAATTTTTATACTATCGTCACTTGCATTTGGCAATACTAAATGACGCAAAATTATTCCCTTTTTCATAATCCCATTTTTGTCATATTCATCGTCGCCGACTATTTCCCTAGCCTTTTTAATAGCTCTTAAACAAGTTTCAAAATATCCCTTAGCGGATGAATATTTTATGGCAAGGTCATCACTAAAATATTTTACATCAAAAAGAAAAATATCAACAAGCCACTTTAAACTTTCAATTGTCTCTTCGCTATCATATCCACCAGAGTTCCAAACAACAGGTATTTTCACGTTAGAAATTTCGAGCGCTCGTACAATTTCCTTTGCATAATGAGTAGGCGATACAAGGTTTAAATTTGCAACATTAGAGTTGTCGATTTCTTTAAAGATTTTTGCAAGTTCATTTATAGTTAAATCTTTTCCCCTTCCCTCGTGTGAAATTTGATAATTTTGACAATAAACGCATTTTAGGTTGCAAAAAGAGAAAAAAACCGCCCCACTTCCAATGTTTTTTGGGCAAATAATAGGTTCTTCAAAAAAGTGGCGCATAACTTTCGCCACGCGCACTTTATTATCGACTTTTCCACAAAAAGCCCCATTTTTACATTTTCGGGCACAATTTATACAATCAAACATCATATTTCCCTTTTAAATTGACTTAATATCTTTACTCTTTGTAAAACAAAATAAAAATAATTAACACCAAAATTATCTTTTTTACTAATTATCACTTTTGTTTAAAGGTCAGTTAAAAATAATCTAAAATTGATGGAATTCAGCAATTTATTCTTTATAATTCTCACCTTTTTCATCAATATTTTGTTTCGCTTCTTCTTGTCTTTTAAGTCTTTTATAAGCAATTGCAAGTTTTGGTCTGTTGTATCTTTGAACAAATATAGGCAAAAGTTGCAAAAATTCATTAACAATTAAAATTGGAAGTGAAATTGTAAGCAAATATTTAAAAGGCAAAATAACAAGCAAAAACATTCCAAAAATAAGTCCAAACTCGTGCATAACTTCGGCATAACAAGTTTCGACTAAAAACATATATATATGTTGCGCAGTTGGTTTGTCTCCAATTTTTGTTTTATCAAAAAATTTTAAAGTCTTGCCCATCTCTGGGATAATATCTTTCCATTTGCGAATTTTTAATCTTTCGTAAATCTTGCGCTCATTTTTTCGCTCACCAAAATATTTACAAAAAGGATTAAACTTTTTGCTTGGAATAAGTCGCACAATAATTCCCGCAAGTCCGTCAAGAGCGATTGAAACAATAATTGCTAAGGCGACAATTCCAAAAACAGCGAGAGTTGAAATGTCAAAACCAGCAAAAAGAGCGTTAAATATGGCGATAATTATCCCCGCTCCAATAATTATTGAAAGATACAAAATCATTTTTCCCCTACCTTTTTTAGAGTTGTCTAAATTAAACAAAATTTTTTGCTTATAAATAAGACCGGACCTTTTTAATTAAAAAACTATAAGACAACTTTATAAATACGCATGCAAATTTTGAATTTTTTAAAATCTATCACTTTGTACGCAAAAAATGCACAACAAAAGTTTTTTGTTGTGCGTAGAAATTATTTGTTTTCTATTTCAGCGTTTTGAACGACAGTCTCTTTTTCTTTAAGCAAAGTAACAATTTCTTGCAAAAGTTGTTCACTAGTCTTGGCTTCCGCCTTTTTCTTCTCTTCTTCTTCCTTCAAACGCTTTTCTTCCGCAATTTTTGCGTCAAGTTCTGCTTGTTTTTTCTCTAAATGTTCTTTCCAAAGTTTTTTGAAAGGAACATTTTGTTCTTTCGCTTGTTTTTTAATTTCTTTCTTTTCTTTAATTAGTTCCGCACTAGTTTGTTTTTTGACATCATTTTCAAGTTTCACAAATTGCTTTTTTGAAGCGTTCAAAACTTTAATAAGCGAAAAAATAACAAATGCAATGATTAGGAAATTAAAAATCGCCGATATAAATGCACCCCAATCAATATAAATCGACTTTGTCAAATCAAGTTTTCCCGTCGAATCATAAACTGGGCTCAAAATTGTATATGCACTTTCCAAACCTTCCTTTCCCCCACAAATTGACAAAATCCAGTTTATAAGTGGCATAATAATTTTGTTAGTAAGCGCCGTCACGATAGCGGAAAACGCGCCACCCACGATAACAGCAACAGACAAGTCAACAATGTTGCCACGAGAAATAAATTCCTTGAATTCCCCGAAAAAGCCTTTTACTTTTTCTCCACTTTTCTTAAAAATCTTCATTTTCTTTTGCTTCCCTTTTAAAAAAGTTATTTACTTTTATATACTATCACAAAGCAAAAACATTTTCAACTTAATTTTTTAAAAAAAGTTAACCAACATAAAACAATCTTCATACTATGGAGAGTAAAAGGGGGTTAGAATGCAAAAATATTTTGCACCAAGAAGATGTATCAGTTGTGATTGGTCAAATTTGCCAAATGTAACATACATTGTGTCTCCTGCAACGATTGAAAAAAGAGTTATTGTATATGACAACAACAAACCAAAAGATGATTATTATATCGTCAAATTCCCCGAAAAGAAAAAAGACGGAATTGATTTTTGTGATAGCACAAAATTACGAAAAATTTACACCAACGAACAAGAATGTCAAATCAGGTGTCACGAGCTCAATCTTGCAGTCAAAAAATTATCTGAATGCACAAAAGAAGATTTTGAAAGGTAAAAAACAAAGGATTTGACAAAAATATTTAAAAATTATACAATATTTGTGGTTTTGAAACGCTTTTGTATCATCAAAAATTGTGTTATAAAGTTAATTTCTAAGCAAATTTGATAATTATTCAAAAAGCGTCGTAACGATTTATCGTAAAGTTGTCCTAAGTAAAATTATTTACGACTGTGAAGATAACCAATTCAAAAATTTTTATTTTTTGTTTAAAACGACCACTTTTAATGATTTATTAACTTTCAACACAAAACCACATAAGTAGATATGGCGAAATTGGTAGACGCGCTAGATTCAGGTTCTAGTGGGGCGACCTGTGCAGGTTCGAGTCCTGTTATCTACACCAAGTAGCAAAAGGAAAAGTCAATAAGACTTTTCCTTTTATTTACAATGAAATTGGTTTTTTATTTATTTTTTTTATAATCATTTATGACATACTTATAGACGTTTAGTAGTTCGTTAACCGTCTTTTCGTCATCATATCTTTATACAAGGTTTCATATGCTCGCTCGCCTATTTGTTTTAGTTTTTCGCGGTTAAAATAGGCGAATTCAATATATTTTGCATAGTCATTTAGCTCATTTTTAGCAATAAGACCGTTTTCATAATTCGTCATCAACTCGCTTTGTGCGACATTTTCAATCGTCAAAGTTGGAGTTTTGCACCCCGCGCCTTCAACTTGAATAAGTCCAGCGGTGTCAACAACACTTGGGAAGAGCAAAAGGTCACTTCGTTGATAAAAACTAACGAGCAAGTCTCTATCCTTTACCATTCCAACCGAAATAAAATAATTTTCAAGCCCCGCGTTTTTTATTCTCTTTAAAGCGGTCTTTAAATATTTTCCATCTCCAACAATAAAAACCTTAAAATCAAGATTTTTATCTTTCAAAACTTTAACAGCGTCAATAACTAGGTCAATATTTTTAAGTTTTACGATACGAGAGACAAAGGACATCACAAAAGTCTCTTCGCTCAAATTATACTCGTCGTTAATTCTTTTTCTTGCGCGTTCCCTATCGTTTGGCTCAAAATTAGTTGCGTTATATAGTACCCTTGTGTCCGCTCTAAGTCCATACTTCCCTAATTTATTTTTGCAAAAATTGCTAACTGTATATATGTAGTCACATTTATTGATTTTATTTATAAAAATTTTTAAAATTTGTCGAGTTAAAAATTCCGTCTTTACATAAGATTTTATATCCGCATAAAAATTGGTGTGCACAGTCGTCATAAGTGGAATGTTTAGTTTTTTGCAAACCTTTTTAGCATAAGTCATAAAATTTCCAGGCGAATGGCAATGAATCAGGTCAAATCCGCCTTCTTCGACCATTTTTCTAAAATTCTTATCCAAATTTGGATGTGCCATTCCGTCATTTGTAATTGAGTTGTAGTAGCCCTTGCAACGGACAATTTTGTATGGTTTTTGAGGGTCCACATAGCCTTTGGCTTTACACGCGCCCACCATTACATCTGCGACACGACTTAAAGCCGTGCAACTTTGGTCAACAACTGAACATACACCCCCAACAACTGGATAAAATGTGTCTACCAAAACAAGAACTTTCAACCGCTTTTCTTCCATTTTATATCCTTTTTTGCCTAAATTTAAGTTTTTAATTGTTTTTTTAATGGTTAGAAATAAATCTACCTATTTATTATAACATAAAAGTTTTCACGCTCAAAATGTTTAATATTAACATTTATTAGTACCTTGTTGTATTTTTTGTCCTATCTTTTTTTGGTGGTATTCAACCTTTATTTTTCATTAGCAAAATATCATTGCGCCCGCAATATCATTCGCATAAGAGATTATTATTTCTGCTTGAAAATATCACTTCAAACAAAAAGAAAAGCCTATTAGACTTTTCTTTTTGCTTACTTGGTGGAGGTGACGAGAATCGAACTCGTGTCCAAAACGACAAGAAAGTTTCTTTCTACGCGGATAGTTACATTTTAAATTTAATCAAACTTCTAAAAGTAACAAAAGAAGGTTTGACGAGTCCGTTTTAATAAAATTATCCCCCAGACTTTGGATAAAGTTTTCTTGCTTGTTTGACGCTTTGCAATTTGGAGCAAGAAACCCAAATTTTGCAAAACGGCTATAGGAATTTTCCCTTAGGCAGCCATAGCTGTCATAGCATTTGAAGTGTTATTTGCACTTAAAATTTTGCTAAAATTTTTAAGGTAGTCTTTTAGCATTCTACCCCGCGCTTAAAATTTTCTTCAATCGCCCTGTCGAAGCCTTACACCCCCATGCGAAAAACATTTCGTTCTTCCATTCTTGCTATATCGCGCTCCTTTTTGTCATCCTTTTTATCAAAAAGTTTTTTACCTTTTGCGAGTGCAATTTCGAGTTTCAAGAGATTTCCCTTAAAATACGCTTTAACTGGCACAACTGTCAACCCCTTTTTGTCGACCGCTTGCTTAATCTTTAAAATTTCGTTTTGATGCAATAAAAGATTTCTATCTCTATCCGCCTTTAAAGAAAAACCATTCGGCGTTTGATAAGGTTTAATAAAAGAGTTTTTCAAAACTACTTTGTTTGGGCTAACTAAAATAAAACTCTCGTTTAGAGTCATTCCGTTTTTTCTAATAGATTTTATTTCGCTACCAGATAAAACAATGCCTGCTTCGTAGGTTTCAAGTAAAAAATAGTTAAATTTTGCATATTTGTTGGTTGCTACTACACTCATCTCTTTTACTCCGCAAGTATTTTAACATAAAAAAAGACAAAAAGCAAGTCGGCACGGAAGAGTTTTGCCGAGAATTTTTCTCGGCAAAACTGTGGTTGCGGGCGGTTAAAACCGCCCGCAACCACAGCGCGCGTGTGGGGCTTTCAGCCCCCACCCGCGCGCCTTCCGTGCCGTCCCCTTTCACTAATTACTCTTCCGCCCACCTAAAAAATTACCTAATCTTTCTCACAACTTCAAAATCAATCTTTCTATCTTTTTTATTGACATTCACAAGTCTAACTTCCACTTTTTCGCCAATTTTGTAAAAGTTGTTATGTGACACAAGGCTCAAACTTTGTTCGTCATAAGTATAAAAATCATCGGTTAAACTACTTACGCTAACTAGTCCCTCACAAGTATTATCAAGTTCAACATAAAACCCTTTTTCTCTCACACCGCTAATAATTCCTTCAAAGGTTTCTCCAATGAAATTTTCCATGTATTCGCACTTTTTATAGTCGGTTATTGCCCTTTCGACATCTTCGCTCAACTTTTCCTGCGTGCTACTTTGCTCGCTCGCCTTTTGAACAAAATCAGCCATCTCGCCCGACTTTACAAAAACGCTATTTCCGTGCAACCATTCTTTAATTATTCTATGAATAGTCAAATCAGGGTATCTTCTAATTGGAGATGTAAAATGACAATAAAAATCAAGTGCCATTCCAAAATGTCCCAAACATTTGTCAAGATATTTCGCTTTTTTCAAACTTCTTAGCATCACCATATTGACAACGCCTTCAAGATTTTTCCCTTCAACTTGCCCCAAAACTTTTTGAAGGTCAAGAGGCTCAATATCCTTCTTTCCACTAGGAAGTTTAAGTCCCAAAGTTTCAATAAAATTAAAAAATGTTGCTATTTTTTCACTATCTGGTTTTTCGTGTACACGATAAACAAATGGAATTTTTAAATTTTCAAAAGTTTTTGCAACCGTCTCATTCGCGACGACCATAAAAGTTTCGATAATTTTTGTCGACTTTGTAGGTAACCTTTTTTCAATTTTAATAGGTTTTCCCATTTCATCGACAATAACTTCGCCTTCTGGAATTTCAAAGTTGAGCATTCCACATTTTTTGCGTCTATTTTCAAGGATATTTGAAAGTTCAAGCATATCAAACATCATTTGTTTGATGTCTTTTAAATTTTCCGTTTCCTTTTCGTCGCCGTCAAGGAGTCTTAAAACTTGGTCGTAATTTAGCCTATGCTTACTATTTATCACGCTTTCAAAAATTTCACTTTTAATAACATTTCCGTCTTTATCAATAACCATTTCAACCGAAAGCGCCAGCCTATCAACGTGAGGATTTAAAGAACAAATGCCGTTACTGAGTTCCTTTGGAAGCATAGGAATAACTTGGTCAAGGAAATAAATACTTGTCGCACGCTTAAACGCTTCTTGGTCTAAAATGTTGTTAATCTTAACATACTCGCCCACATCCGCAATATGAACACCAAGTTTATATGTCCCGTCCGCATTTTTTGTAACAGTGACCGCGTCGTCAAGGTCTTTTGCATCAACCCCGTCAATTGTGACAATCATTTGGTCACGCAAATCACGCCTACCGCTATTCTTATTATAGACGACTTCTTGTGGAATCTTTTTTGCATATTCAATGACTTCTTTTGGGAAAACGTCTCGCACCTTGTATGACCTAAGTAGCCATTTTATGTCAGCGCCCTTTTCGTTTAAGTTTCCGATAACTTCAACAACTCGCCCAACTGGTCGCCCCGACTTGTACGACAAAATATCAATAACAACCTTATCTTGTGGTCTCGCCCCCATTGTGTCTTTTGGAGCAATCCTAACATCCATATTTTTTCTATCAAGGTCAACAAAATTTAGCCCATTTTGCGTGTAAAATGTTCCAACGAGCCCGTCATTATCATGCGAAATAATTTTTTCAATCTTTCCTTCGCGTTTTTTTCCGTTGTACGCACGCCCCGTGACTTTACACAAAACAATATCACCGTCAAAAGCGTTCATACTGTTCTTTTTTGAAATAAAAATGTCGCCGTCCGCGTTCAAAACAAACCCAAATTTCTCGTTAGTGTAACTATACTTTCCCTTAATGAGCCCAAGTAGCCTACTTCCCGCGAATCTTCCACGCCCGTACTCAAAAACATCCCCGCTCGAAATAAGGTCGCCAAGAATAGACTTTGCCTGCGACTCGTCGCACTTAACAAGTTTAGCAAGAGTGCAAGAAAGCCCGTCAAACCCCTTGTGAGAAATGACACGCTCATTCATAATCCTTAAAATTTCATCTCTAAAGTTTTCCATAAAAACATTTTAATATTTTTGCGTCCCCCTTGTCAAACCTTTTGCCCATCTCCCTCGTGATTTTTAAACTTTCACTTACAACTCGCAATATAAAAAAATTAACCCAACACTTTACATAGGATTAATTTTTTTCATATTATATAACAAACTCATTTATAAGGCAAAATCAGTTTAACCACTAAAATTGATTTCCCCAAAAGAACAAATCAGTTATCCTTAAACCATTCATATGTTGTGTAACTGTTTGTAATGTTTATTATATTGTTACTTGAATTTGCCACTGAAACCCCCGTTTTTACGGTTGTACCCCTTTTTAGAGTCCAAGTACCACTTGTATCTTTAAAGGAAAAAGTTGTAATTTGCAAACGCTCCGAATCAATATTAAATGCACGAGCTCCTATATATTGTATACCACTACCTATTACTACACTTTCAAGTCCATAACAAGAGTCAAAAGCACTTGCGCCAATACTCTTCACGCTATCTGGAACAATTAAAGAAGTCAATCCTATACAACCGCCAAAAGCGCTCATTTCTATACTAACTATACTACTCCCAAGAGTTAAATTTGTTAATGCAGTGCATCTTGAAAAAGCTAATTCGCCAATTTGCTTTACATTGTTTGGAATAATTATATTTGATAGGTTATTACAATTATAAAAGCATTCATTATATATAATTCTTGCACCGCTATCTATTGAATATGTTGTTTTTGAATTATTTGCCACTGAATGAACTACAACATAAGGATTTGCAGTATTTCCCAAATAATTTAACCCATCTTTTGTATTATAGGATAAATTCCTACACCCAGAAAAGGCATCATTGCCTATACTTACTATGCTGTTTGGAATCGACAAACTAGTTAATCCGCTACATCCACTAAATGCATTTTCGCCTATGCTGGTTACCCCTTCAGAAATGGATATACTAGTCGTAGTACAACAATCAAAAGCGTAAACACCAATACTCTTTATATCACTAGGCATAATGGAGTCGTTGCACGCTAAAACCAAAATTTTTTCTGATTTTTCAATTAAACAATTGTTTGAAGAATAATAATTTGCGTTATTTTGTAACACCGTTATACTCGCTATACCATCACAACAACTAAATGAACCGCCTTCAATAAGTCGTACACTAGACGGAATTACAATGCTTGATAAATTATCACATTCATAAAACGCAAATTGTCCAATATTTATCAAACTATTTGGAAAATGTAATTTAGTTAAACCATTACAATACCTAAAAACCCCATAATCTCCTATCTTTTTTGTTCCATATCCAATATTTTTTACGCTTTGTGGAATTGTCACACTGGTTATAGAAGTTTTACCATCAAATGAAAGATAAGGGATTGTCTCAACTGTGTTTGAAATAACCACCTTTGGGTCACTACTTGAATAACTTGACCCGCCAGAATAGTTTGGAGTCATAAAGCAAGCGTAAAGGTTTGTGTTTGAAGTTGGCAAGTCATACCAACTCTCTAAGGTGGAGTCCGCAGTTGATGTGTAATAGACTTCTCCTGGGTCGTTATATGATAGAGAGCCTACGATGGCAGAATTTGTGCAAAAATAGTAAAACTCCGCGCCACTACTATTTGTAAGGTCGCCAATACTTGATACTTTGCCAGTTGCAGTGGTTGTCCTATCATTAAAAGAACCATTTAGGTATGATGTTGTAGACGACGAATCAATAATTGGTGTAGGTCCTACGATTTTAAATTTTGTGCCGTCACTATTCTTTTGAATAGCAACATTGTTTTGTGTAATTGCCGAATTATCATTATTTACAAAATAAATAGAAAGATTTGAATCTCTTAGCGGAAGATCGGGTTTTTCCTTGGTCAATGCCCAGTTTAGAGAACCGCTAAGGTTGGCGTTGCGGGCGGTGTTGGCAATGTGAAGTTTAATTGAATAGGTTGTTGATTTGTCTGGCGTTACTTCAATTGGCATTGACATTTCGGGTTTAAAAGTTTCGTCGTTTAGAGCGTATAAAAACT
>CALBHW010000026.1 GCA_937893125.1 uncultured Clostridia bacterium | reverse complement strand
TCCTAGAATATAAACTATGTGTGTATTCGTCGTCGTCTCGGTCATATCAATGCAAACATTGTATGACTCTCAACTTCCTAGAATATAAATAATAGGGAGTAAATTTTGAAACGAGTTCAAAATTTGTGCTAACGCACTTGCAAAGCGCTCACTTTGCACTTCCAATTTGAATAACCATCAGTCTCGCTGGTGTGCAAGCACCCCGACTCAACTTCCGATAATATAGCATATAGGAGCTTTTAAAGGTGAAAAAACGCTTTTATAGGTTAAAACGCTTTTTAAGTAAAATTTAGAACGATTTTAAACTAATTTTACAAATTTATACACAAAACACATCTTTTTTGTGGATAAATTAGTTTGATAAACAACATTTAATCAAAATTCATTAAAGATTTTAAAAAAATTTTAAAACTTAATGTAGTTGAACTTGTTTATGATAAAGACAAAAAAATAAAAATTCAATTATTTAACTCTTAGATAAAATGGCTTAAAGGTTTTAGACAAAATGAAAATATATTTGTGCATAATTTTTTGTAAGAAAATTTGTTCTTCTCAAAAACAATATTTTGCTTAAAATCATATAAAAATATTATGAGATATAAAAAAGTGTTTTTTGTGGGCATAAACGGCGTAAGTATGAGTGCGCTTGCACTTCTCACCTTAAAAATGGGCGTTCAAGTTGCGGGGAGTGATAAAAATTACGGGGAACTTGCACGAAAACTAAAAAAGAAAGGCGTCAAAATTTTTAAGGCTCACAAGGCAAGCAACATAAAAGGGTGCGACTTGGTTGTTTTTTCGGGGGCGGTCGCGAGTGACAATAAAGAACTCGTGCAAGCAAAAAAAGTTGGCATAAAAACAATGGAGCGGTCAAAATATTTGGGGCTAATTTCTAAAGCCTACAAAAATGTCATTGCGATTTCGGGGACGCACGGAAAAACGACGACGAGTGCGATGATAGGCTACATATTTTTACTTGCGGGCAAAAATCCAACGGTACACATTGGCGGGGAGTTTAAGTATTTTAATGGCAACCTTTTTGTGGGCGGGAAAGACTTTTTTATAACGGAAGCGTGCGAGTTTAGGGATAGTTTTTTAGAGTTAAAGCCTGATGTTTCGGTCATAACAAATATTGAGAAAGAGCACCTTGACTACTTTAAAAATTTTGAAAGAGAAACGATGTCGTTTAATAAATTTGCTGGCAAAACAAAAGAAGTGTGTTTTGCGGGAAAGGAAACAAAAAATCTTTTGCGTGACGACCTAAATGTAACATTTTGTGGAGTGGATGAAAAGGTCGGGAAAGGCTTTTTTGCAAAAAATGTAAAACTAAATGCGGGTGGAAAATATAGTTTTGATGTCTTTTGTGACGGGGAAAATTTAGGCGAAATTTGCCTAAATGTGCCAGGAAGATTTAATGTCAAAAATGCAATCCTAGCGGTCGCGGTCGCAAGACATTTTGGGGTCGAAATGGATGTGATTAAAGTGGCGCTAGAAAGTTTTTGTAATGTCGACAGGCGTTTTGAATTACTTGGCGAAAGGGACGGGAACATCGTTTTGCAAGACTACGCGCACCACCCGACGGAAATTTCTTCAACAATAAAAATGTGCCATGAAGTGTACGACAAAAAACTTGTTTGTATTTTTCAACCGCACACATTTTCAAGGACGCGCACGCTAATTAACGAATTTTTATATTGTTTTGACGGCGTGAGTGAACTGTTCTTATTATCGACATATTCGGCACGCGAAAAATATGTTTATCTAGGTAGCGTCGACTATTTAAAAGATAAATTGGTCGCAACAAAACCAAAATACAAAATTGAGGGTGTTTTCGACAAAAAGGGGCTAGAAACACAACTTAAAGAATACAAAAATTGTGTTTTACTGTTTTTAGGGGCGGGGGATATAAATATTTGTGCAAAAGAATACATAAGTGAAAAATAGGGGCTGACAACTTTTAAAAAGCACCAGTCCCCAACCTATATCAAAAATAAATTGGAAAAATTAGTTTAATCATTTTACTTCGTAATCGTCTTTTTTGTTTTTTTATCACGCGTTTTTACAACGATTTGTTCTAAATTTTAAAAATTATCACGCAATTTTAATCTACTTATTTAATTAGTAAGTCTTTTTGTTGTCATAATTATATGGTCTAACCTATTTTTGAATGTAATGTGTATGAAGAAGAAGTTTTGCTTTCTCGCCACCGATTTCGCCTAAAAAATCTTTGTATAAACTTTTTATCGCTGGGTTTTCGTGTGCTTTTCTATCTCTTTTTAGAGCGTCACTTTTATACAAACCCTTTGCGCGCTTCATTGCAACTTTTTCGTTTTCGAGTGGTGTTTTAAAGTGCATTGGCATTCCCGTTCCATTTGAACACCCGCCACTGCACGCCATAACTTCGACAAAATCATAATATCTTTTGCCCGATTTTATGTCGTCCATAAGTACTTTTGCGTTTTGTAAACCGCTTGCGACTGCGACTCGCACGTTTTTATTTCCGACCTTGATTGTCGCTTCTTTTATTCCGCCTAGTCCGCGAACAAGAAGGTACTCGACTTTCTTTATTTTTTTTCCGCCAAGTTTGTCGGACAATGTTCTTAGACTTGCTTCCATAACTCCGCCCGTCGTGCCAAAAATAACGCCCGACCCTGACGAAACGCCAAAAAGAGAGTCAAACTTGCCGTTTGGAAGGGAGTTAAAATCAATATTTTTTTCTTTTATCATTTCAATCATTTCACTTGCAGTGATGACTGCATCCGTGTCAAGTCCAAAAGGCGTCGACGACATAAAAGGTCTTTGACGCTCCATTTTTTTTGCGATACAAGGCATAACGGAAACGAAGTATAATTTATCCGCACTGACACCTAATTTTTCTGCATAATAGGTCTTTATGACGGCACCTAACATTTGTTGTGGAGACTTGCAAGTTGACAAATTGCCTATATACTCAGGGTAATTTTGTTCGACAAATTTGACCCAAGCTGGGCAACAAGATGTAAACATTGGTAGGTGCTCCCCCGACAGAAACCTTTCGACGAATTCGTTTGATTCTTCAACAACGGTCATATCAGCACCAAAATCAACATCAAAAACATCGTCAAAACCTAAACGCCTAAAAGCCGTAATAATTTTGCCTTCATTGTTTTCGCCGATTTTGTCACTAAAACCTTCGCCAAGCGCAACACGAACGGACGGCGCCATAGCGACAATCATTCTTTTGTCTTTTTTTTCTAAATGTTCAAAAACTTCATCTCGTTTATCAAGTGGGTTTTTTACGATTTTATTTACTTCAACTTCGCTCATTTTTTCTTTCCTTCAAGTAAAATTATACACTACGAGTGAAAATATCAAAAACGAATTAAGATTTTTTTTTAAAAAAACTATCCCATAAAATAAAAATGTGGTAAAATGTATAAAAATAAATAGTTGAGTGCTAGAATTTATTTAGTTGGCGTCTTAGTTTATAAAACTTTCAGTTTTAAGTTAGGGCTTAACCAAAAAGGACAAGAAAATTTAGGATTTTGTTATAAAAAAGGAATAAAAAATGGAAGTAAAAAGCGAAGGAATTGTAAATGGAGTTATTTTAGACAAGTATGGGAAAAGGGGCAAAAAACAAAGGTTTGGAATGCCAACCTTGTCTTTGCCTTTTGAAATTGTGGGCGCGCCAAAGGAGACCAAAGGTTTTGCTGTCATTTTTGATGACCCAGATTCTGTTAAGGTGTGCGGGAAAGTTTGGATTCATTGGCTTATTGCGAATTTACATAAAACAAAAGTCGAAGATGACGATAGTGAAAACTCTTTCGACTTTTTGCAAGGAAGAAATAGCTGGAATGACAATAGTTACGGCGGACCTTGTCCACCTGACGCGCCACATAATTATAGATTGACGGTTTATGCGTTAAACCAAGATTTGGATTTGACGGGGAACTTTTCTTTGGAACATTTAAAGGAAGAAATGGAAGGGAAAGTTATATGTAGTGCGACCATTTTTGGAAAATACTCTAATTAAATAGGACGCGCGCAAAAGGCATTTAAAAATTTTAACCGCGGTTAAAATTTTTGCGCCCCTTGACCTTTTAAAGGTCAAAGGCGCTGTTCGCTTTATGCAAACAAATGCCTTTTGCGCGCCCCTATTTTTTTTATTTTTTTGACGGAATCATATCAAGTTCAATGTTGTCTTGGCTAAGTGCGCAAAGTGGACAAATTTTAAACGCGTCTTTTGCAATGTGGACGTGACCGCAGTGAGAGCATTTCCATTCATAGTCTTTTTGCATAGTGTAAAGTTGTTTTGATTTTATGCGATTGTATAACTCGTCAAGAAGCATAAAGTGGTCGTTTTCGACGAGTGCAACAAGTTTAAATTTTTGTGCAATGTCCTTAAATCCTTCATCTTCCGCGATTTTCGAAAAACTAGGATAAATAGTTGTGCTTTCGCTCTTTTCGTTGCTTGATGCGTACTTAATCATATCGACAAGTTCACCATTTTCAAAAGGATAGCCCGCCTTAATTTCTATATTTTTGTTTAAATTACCTGAGTGGCTTGCCAGTTCGTCCCAAAAAATTCGTGCGTGCGCCATTTCATTTTTTGCAAGCGTCCTAAAAATTGTTTGAATATTGATTTTGCCTTCTTGCATAGCTTTTTGCGCAATAAATTGATATCTTGCGCCCCCTTGACATTCGCCAGCAAACGCGCGAGCCAAGTTTATTTTTGTTTGTGATGTGTTAAAATCCATAATTATCTCCTTTTTTATCACAAATAATTTTTAGCAAGTTGTGTAAAAATATACATATTTTTGTTTTTTTGTTGCAAGAATAAAACTTAGCACACTAAAAATTGACGAAGTAGGCTAAAATGTTTGCGGTTTTTTAAAAAAATTATTAAAATGTAATATATACTTGCGTGAATTAGGTTTACTAACAATTTTTAAAAAAATGTGGAAAACTTTATTTAACATTTAGGCTAAAAGAGCCTAGTATTACAAAAGATTTTTAAGACTTTATTTTTTAAAAGCCCAAAAATAAAAAGGAGCAAAAATGCTTAATATTTTTAAACTTGACAGGCGTTACGCCGTTTTTGATGAAAAGACATATTCTAGACTTATCAAACTTCTTCAAACTATGACGACCTACACTATGGACGCACCTGAAAAGTCGAAAATTGTTGATTATTATTATGACACATCTTCTGGGATTTTAGAGCAAAACGAGTTGCTTCTTAGAAAACGCGTGACTGGGCGAAGTGCCGAACTTAAAATCAAAAGGCGCTATTTCAGTGAAGAGCATATGTATAGTGATAGTTTGCGCGAACACGAAAGGGAAAAAGAAATTTCGCCACGCGATTCACTCTCTAAGCACTATTTTTTCTTAAACAACGCGCTTAACTCGATGTTTTCAAACAATCTTCAATTTGACCCAGACAAACTTTTTGAACAAATGCGCGTTATTATGGTTCTAGACATAAAGCAAGAATCGCGAAAACTCTACGGCTATGGCGGACTAAAAGTTGAAGTTAGACACGAAGCGATTAAGATTGAGAATAGGAAAACGGGCAGAAAGAACAAGACCGAACTTATCCAATTTAGGTTGCTTTCAAATGAAGAAACTTTGCCTATTTTTGACGACTTTATTTCGAGAGTTGAAAAGCACTGCAAGGAAATTTTCTATACGAAAGACTCTAAATTTGAAATTGCTTACCGTATGACCAAACCTCTTCCAAGCAAGGAAGAACAAAAAAAGCGTAATGAGGAGCTTTTAAAACTAAAACGCCAACAAGAAGCAAATGAAAATGTTAAAACTAAGTAAGGAGCACTAATGAAAGACTATTATGTTATTATAGACTGCGACCCAGGAATTGATGACGCGATGGCGATTATGAACGCGGTTAATAGCGGAAATATCGAAGTTAAACTCATTTCCACTGTGTCGGGCAACTTGACTATTGAAGAAACAGTGAAAAACGCGCTTAAACTCACGGAGCTATTTAAAGTTGACATTCCAGTAGCAGAAGGAGCAAAAGAACCTGTTAAAAGACAAGCGATTTATGCGTCGCAAGCGCAAGGCACAAAGGGACTTGGGGGGTATCAATTTAGGACGCCTAAAACAAAACCTTTTGTTTTGAAAAGCCCTGACGCCATTCACTACTTTTTGTGCGACAATATGGCGAAAAATACGACCCTTCTTTGTATGGGACCTATGACAAATGTCGCAAATCTTTTGAAGAAATACCCTGAAGCAAAGGAAATGATTTCGCGAATTGTTTTTATGGGCGGGAGCAAAGACGAAAACGGCTCGACTGAACCTTATAGGGAATTTAATGTCGCCTATGACCCTGAAGCGGTGGATATTGTATTAAAATCAAACATTCCTTTTGTGCTTGTTCCAATGGAACTTGGCCACATTGCGTATTTTACGCCAGAAGAACAACTCAAAATCAAACGCGCAAATAAAGTGGGAAAAGCATTTTATAAGATGTTTAAAAAATATAATGACTTTCATGTGGGAAAACTTGGCGCAGCAGTGCACGATAGTTGTTCAGCGCTTTACCTATCAAACCCTGAAATTTTTACAACTGAGCCCGCAAAACTTAGCGTAAAATATCATAAGAAGAATAACCAAGAATATGGATATATCAAGTGTGATTTTGACGCAAAAGACCCTAACGCACTTGTTTGTGTTGATGTTGATGTGGAAAAATTTAAAAAGATAATTTATGGAAATTTGTTTAATTATAACTAAAATTTAATATAAGCGCTTTAAGTGACTAAGAAAAATTAAAAAAAGTTGCATTTTTATAAGATTAGTTAAAAAAATTAGATTACTAAAATTTAAAACATTTAACAAAATTTTAAGATTATTAAAATCGTGGTTTGGCTTACCACCTAATAACAAACAAATTTATTTGACTTTAAAAGGAAAGAAAAGTGGAGAAAAAGAAAAGAAAAAACATTTTTAAAAAGACCTTTCTTTGCATAATGTGTTTTGCATTTTGCCTATTTTTCTTTGCGTGTTCGCCAGTTAAAATGTCGACCACTCAATACGCAAGTGGGGAGATTTTGACTGAAATTGAATTTGATGTTTCGACCCTTTCTGGGACGGGAATAAATAGCCAAAAACAAAAGGCGTACGAACTTGTCTCAGCCTATCACAACCAAATTGTGAGTGCATATAAAACTAAACTTGTCGACCTTTTTGATAATATATATAAAGATAACGCAAGTTGGCAAACGATGGGGCAAGACTCAAAATTTGCTTTTATCATTAGTGCATATCCACGCTTTTATGCGTGTGACAAGGACACAAACAAACTTGTCGGAGGCGCGGTGACGCCAAACGCGACGCAATCTGTCGCGGAAGCGACGACAATCAAGATTGATGTTGCCTTTAAATCAATTTATGCCTATCTTGCTTTTTATTGCCCAAGTGCCTACAAATATGACGCGGAAACTAAAAACATTGTCGTCGATAAAGACTTTTATTCGACCTTAATTGACACACCAATTATGGTGCTTGATGACACGACCGAAACAACCTTTTTTGCGACAAAAATGGTGGAGACTTGTTCGCCATTTTTCTACAACAAGGAAGAACCAAAATTGCTCTCTCAATACAAATCCTATTCTGCTGGAACAAGCGTTGTCGATGTTGCAAAAACCGAACTCGGACTAAGTGACGAAGTGGCAAAATATGCTTTTTCATTTACAACGCCTTATTCTAGGCTTCATTCGGACGGCGAGATAACAAGGACTGCTGACGGCTACACGCACACTTGGGCGTGGGAAAATGACATTGGCGGGCAAATAAAAGTATTTAGAAATTACGCAAATCAAGTCGTTTATTATGGAATTGCGCTTATTGTTGGTGGAATTTTAATGGCGGTTGCGATTGTTTTGTCTATTGTGAAAAATAGAAAAAGTAAAAAACCTATTGAAGAAAAAGCGGAAAATGTTAAAGCGGAAAATGTTGTGATAGAAATTTCAAGCGCAAAAGAAGATTCTTTACAAGAAAAACCTAAAAAGAAAAGGATAAGAAAACTTAAAAAGGACGACGAGAAAGAGAACTCAGAAAGCAAAAAAACAATAAAGAAAAGCGCTAAAAAAGAAAAATCAAAAAGTAAGACAAGTAGAAAACCACAAAAACAAGAAGATTTGACGGGAATTGAACTTTTACAAGCAATTGACGACTTAGTTAACGGAAAGGAAAATGACAATGAAGAAAGATGACGAAATTAGTAAAAGAAAAAGAAAGATAAACGACACAAAAGGACTTCTTGCAAAATATTGCAAGAGATATGGCATAATTTTGCTTATTATGTTGCCTATAATTTTAGTATTTAACTTTATTATGTCTCGCGAAGTGCCAGGATACACTAATGTTGTTAGTCTTTTCGTAACTCTTGCAATGCTTCTTTTGGGGTGCTTTATTGGGCTCGTCATTTTCTCTAAAATGGACGACAAAAAAGAACAAAATTCGACAAAAGAAAGCGAACGCGACCCATTTGCCGATTAGTGAAATTTTTGCGTTTTTTTTGGTCTTAAACTTTAAAAGCAAATTTAATTACGGACGGGTTTAGTTAAAATAAATTATTTAAAGCCTTTTTAGACTCGTTTAGAAAATGGATTTAAATAAAAGAGTTTGTCACCTTAAATGTGGTGGCGGAAAAGCCAATAACTTTAAAAATAGTTTGCACAATAAAAGTCGTGAAAATTACTTAAAACATCTATCTTGACTTGAAAGGTCTTTTGGTGGTAAAATTCTTACAAATAGAAAAAGGAAATAATAAATGGAAAACAAACCTAACAAAGTTACCGCAAGGATAACTCCACATAGCATCGAAGCCGAGCAAAGTTGTCTTGGGTGTTTACTTCTTGATGACAGCGCCGTTCTTGGGATTATGGCGGTTTTAAGGGAAGCGGACTTTTATGTTAAGGCGCACAAGACGATTTTTGAGAGTATGCGCGAAATTTACACGGCAAATAGACCTATCGACTATGTTACTTTGACTGACGACCTTGAAAGAAAAGGTGTTCTTGAAGCGGTCGGCGGGATTGACTACATTACGACTCTCACAAACATTGTTCCAAGTGCGGCAAACTACAAGCATTATGTCGACATTGTTAAGCGTGACTCAATGTTAAGGAAACTTATTTCAAGTAGCCAAGACATTATTGACAAAGCCTATGACGGGACGGAAGAAAATGTGCTTGCTTTTGCGGAAAAATCAATTTTTGATATTGCGGAAAAGGAGGACACTTCAAGCTTAGAGCAAATTAACGAGTCACTTGGCTCTGTTCTTAAAAAGTTTGAAGAAATTGATAAAAATGCAGGCGCAATTCGTGGCGTTGCAACGGGCATACAAGGGCTTGATAAAGTTACAAACGGGCTTCAAAAGAGCGACCTTATTTTGATTGCTGCGCGTCCAGGTGTCGGGAAAACAAGTCTTGCGATGAACATCGTCAACCACGCAGCGCTAAATGGAAAGTGCAGTTGCGCGGTGTTTTCACTTGAAATGCCAAAAGAGCAAATCGCACAAAGAACGCTTTGCTCAGTAAGTGGAGTCAGTATGGAAAAGGCGCTTATGGGCAAACTTTCGCCAAGCGACTGGAAAGCGCTTTGGGAAGGGAACAAAAAACTTGCAAGTGCAAAAATCTATATCGACGACTCGTCTCTTAATACGCCAACCGAAATTTTAAGCAAGTGCAGGAGACTTAAACGCGAACACGGTCTTGACCTTATTATGATTGACTACCTTCAACTTATGTCGAGCAAGTCAGTCAGCAAGGAAACAAGTAGACAACAAGAAATCGCGAATTTCACAAAAGCGCTAAAATCAGCAGCAAAGGAACTTCAAGTGCCAATTCTTCTTTTGTCGCAGTTGTCCCGTGATGTTGAAAAAAGACAAGGCGACCATAGACCACAACTTAGTGACCTTAGGGAATCGGGCGCAATTGAGCAAGACGCGGATATTGTTATGTTTATTTACGACGCTTCAAAATACAGCGACACGGAAAACGAAGACGGACCAAATATTCGTGAACTTATTGTTGCAAAACACCGTAACGGCGCACTTGCAAACATAAAGGTTAAATGGATTCCAGAAATCACAACCTATGTTGACGCGAATAGGTCAAACGATGTTGCGAGCCTAGAAGAAACCGCTCCACCCCCTGACGATGACGACATCCCATACTAAAAATAAAACTTTTGTTAGAAAAAGGTTTTTAGTAGAAAAATTTACATAAAAAAAATAAAATTAAAAAAACAAGTAATATTTATTTTAAAGGCTAAGAGCGTTTTTTTAATGATAAACTATGTGATGTTGCTTTGTATTCACAAATCAATTTGCTAACGCAAATCCACAACAAGTTGTGGCATCACTAGTTTGAATAAACATCAGTTTTGCTGGTGAGCAAGCTCCCAGACAAAACTTCCAATAAATAAAAACGCCCCAAAAAGTCAAAATAATAAAAAAAAGAAGGTTAAAATGAAAAAACTTACAGCAAAAGAACTACGAAATATGTGGTTGAATTTTTATAAAGAACGCGGACACGTTGCTATTCCGAGCGCTTCACTTGTGCCAGAAAACGACCCAAGTGTCCTTTTTACGACCGCTGGAATGCACCCACTTGTTCCATATTTATTAGGTGAAAAGCACCCTTGTGGGAAAAGGCTTGTTGACATTCAAAAGTGTATAAGAACGGGAGATATTGAAGAGGTCGGCGACGATTATCACTGCACATTTTTTGAAATGCTAGGAAATTGGAGCCTTGGCGACTATTTTAAAAAGGAAAAAATTGCGTGGAGTTTTGACTTTTTGACCAACCCAAATTATTTGGGAATTAAAAAAGAAGATTTGGCTGTCACTGTTTTTGCGGGAGACGAAACGGCGCCTAGGGACAATGAGTCTTATGAATGTTGGAAGAAGTGTGGACTTACTGACGCGCAAATTTTCTTTTTACCAAAAGAGCACAACTGGTGGATTTTGGCAAGTGGCGTCGGACCTTGCGGGCCTGATAGCGAAATGTTTATAGACACGGGTAAGAAGAAATGCTCGAAAGATTGTAACCCATCGTGCAATTGCGGGAAATATGTCGAAATCGGCAACGATGTATATATGGAATATGTCATAAAAAATAAGGGCGGAAAGGCAGAGCCAAACAAGCAACGCAATGTTGACACGGGATTTGGTTTTGATAGACTTTTGTATATTTCAAATGGATATGAAAGCGTTTATGATAGCGAACTTTTTATGCCAATTATCAAAAAAATCGAAGAAATTAGCAACCTTTTCTACCTTTTAAATAACGAAACAAAAAGAAATATGCGTATAATTGCTGACCACATCAAAGCGTCCGTCTTTATGATTTGTGACGGAGTCGTGCCACTAAATGTTGAACAAGGGTATGTCCTAAGGCGACTTATTAGGCGTGCAATAAACTGTGCTAGAAAACTCAATTTTGACGGCAGTAGACTCGCTGAACTTGTGGGCGTCGTCGTTGATATTTATAAAGAATTTTATCCAGAACTTGTTGAAAAACAATCGGAAATTGAAAAACAAATTTTACTTGAAAACGAAAAATTTTCTAAAACCCTTTCTCAAGGAATTAAGGAATTTGAAAAAGTTTGCAAATACACGACAAATGGCGTTTTAAATGGCAAAACTGCGTTTAGATTGTACGATACTTTTGGCTTTCCTTTGGAACTTACAAAGGAACTCGCGAAAGAAAAAGGACTCGGCGTTGACGAAGAAGGATACAAAGAAGCCTTTAAGATTCACCAAGAAAAAAGCAAAATGGCGGGTGACAAAGTGTTTAAAGGCGGGCTTGCCGACACTGGCGAAAATACAGTCAAACTTCATACCGCAGTACACCTTTTAAATTCCGCTCTAAAACATATAGTTAGTCCAGACATCAATCAAAAGGGAAGCAATATTACAAGCGAGCGTCTCCGTTTTGACTTTAACTGCGACCACAAGTTGACCGACGAAGAAAAGAAAGCCCTTGAAGATTATGTAAACGAGTGTATAAAAGAAGATATCCCTGTTGTTTGCAAAGAAATGAGCCTCGATGAAGCAAAAAGTCTCGGGGCGGTCGGTGTTTTTGAAAACAAATACGGCGACAAAGTTAAGGTTTACATTATTGGCGACAAATCGACCGAAATTTGTGGTGGACCACATGTCAAACATACGGGCGAATTGCACCACTTCAAGATTGTAAAAGAAGAATCAAGTAGTGCGGGCGTTAGAAGGATTAAAGCAATTTTAGATTAGGGATTTATCTTTACTGATTTGTTTTTGATTACATTTACGAAATCTTTTACTCTAATTTTGATAGGCATATGTTATGACTTTTAAAATAGTAAATGTTAAAACGTCATATTGATTATCCTAAAAAACAAGTCTTATTGATTTTCCTGAGACTTAAAAGGGGAGAAAATGAAGAAAAAGGTAAAAAAGTTTTTTGTATATTTTATGTTTTTACTTCTTGTGCCGATTGTGCTTGCAGGTGCTTTTTTTGCCGTTCTTTATTTCTTTCAAGGGACAAGTATTTTAGGGTATGAATATGTAAATTATGAAGAAACAATTATAAAAGAATTTAGTCCGTCCGACCTTTCGGTCGCACTTGTAAATAGTATTAAAATAGCGGGAAGTAGCACAAAGATTGTAATTGAACCGAACGAGCAGTCGAGTGTGATTGAACTTGTTTACAATCAGCAAGTGCGTGGGTTCACAAAAAGTAATTTCGCGAATGCTTACATTACTAGCGAATACTCGGTCGATGAGTTTGAGGATGTGTCAGCAACATATAAGAGTTTAGCGATAAATATCATCGAACCATCAGGACTTCTTGTTTCGTCGGGGTCTATTGTTAGACTAAAAATGCCAGAAGAATACTATGTTTCAATGATTTATTGTAAAAACGCAAAGGATATTGAGTTTTATTCTTCAAAAAATGTTGAAACCGAAGAAGTCTCTAAAACATATAAAATTAACACAAACAATGTCTATCTTTCAACCAGCGGGTCAAGTAAAGTTACTCTTTTTGGAAACGGAGCAAAAGTATATAATGTCAAGACTGAAAAGGGAAATGTATTTTTGTCAAATGGTGAAACTTTTTCAGCGGAAAAGTTAAAATTTGAAACAAAAACTGGAGAACTTAATTTTTCGTCAAACGGCAACGCTTTACTCGAACTTACAAATGGTCTCGAAGTTGTGTCTTTTGATAAAAAGGGCGCAAAAGTTAATATTGATACCTTGCTCGGCAACTTGACAGTCAATTCAACTGGCGGGAATTTCACTTTTGGCTCAATTGGCGAATATGGCTCGCAAAAAGGTGTTACTTTAAATTCGACCAATTCTACTTATAATTTTGGGCAAGTTTATGGCTTTGTTTCATTGCAAAATGGCGGTGGAAAGAGTGAAAACAAAATCGTTGCGGATACAATTCTTAACGCAACAACAACGGGGAACAATTTTGAAGTAGGTTCTGGAAGCGTAAATATTTCAAACTTAACTGGAAATAGCACTTTTTCTTCATCGTCGGGCAGGATTTATGTGAGTAAAATTGATAAAAATAGTAGCGTTTACGCGCTTAGCGAGTCGGGCGAAATCAATTTGACTTATCAAGAGAATAAATCATCAATCAAATCGACAACCATAGATATTTTTACAAATACAGGCAATGTATTTCTTAAAAATATCAGCGGACTTTTAAAAGTTAATATTTTGTCTGATAGCCAAAATGCGAAGTTGGATATAGTTTTTACAGCCGTTTGTAATGATGAGTCAAATATTGAAGAAAATGTGATTAAAGCAAAAAACAGAGATGTTACAATGACTTTAAAAGGTTTTACGGACGATTTCAAGTTTAGATATTTGACTACGACTAAACCTTTCTTCGATACAAAAATTTTGCAATCACAAGTTAGCGGAGGACAAGAATATTTGCTAAATAAAGCACCCTATAAGGATAACTATTCTTATCAATATCGTTGCGGTTATGAGGACGGAATTGCAACCGCAATTATCAATGCAAATTATGGCAAACTTCTTGTTTCGACTTCTGGCACTGCCCGTATGTTTGTAAGTTTTACCTAAAAATAACACCAAATTAAGGAACTTTGTACTAAAAAGCAATGTTCCTTTTTTATTGATTTAAAAGGGCTTTTATAAATTCTTAAATCTTTTGATACATATTACTTTAATATATGTTTTATAATAAATATATATTTACATATATATTCGTGCTTTCAACCCATTTTAAATTACAACTTTAAATGAATGTTGTGGGTTTCTTACTTTTTTCAAATTTTTTGTTTGGAATTTTTTGAAAAAACGTATGAAATTATTATTAAAAATTTTAAATTAACGGGCTACAAGCGCGATAAATAGCCACTATTACAAGAATAATTTTGTGTAAAGTGACTAAAAAATTAAACCGATATTGACATTCATAAAATTGTGGGTTATAATATGTCCAGAAAAAATAGGGGGTCTAATAAATGAAAAAATTTTTATTGTTTTTAGTCATTGCTATCGCTTCAATTAGCATTGGGCTTACAATTTATTATTTTTCAACAGACAACGAAGTTATTTTAATTAGGAGTTCGTATCTTGTCATTGAAGACGGGGATACAATCTCGACTGATGGCTTAGTCGACTTTAAATACAAGGACGAGCACACGCAACTTACATTTAGTGCGGGCGATGTCGACGGCAAAACCATTCTTACTTATCACGACGGCGAAGGCTTTTTCACAACAGAAAGCGGAAAGGGCGGAGAAGGCAAAATTATCATCACGACGACAAACAGAAATTATCCAGAACTTGTCGTCAATGTTCTTGTTTGCGACGGAAGTGAAGAATATCCTTACATAATTTCGAGCGCGGACGCGTTGTCACAAATTGGGAAAGAAGATAGCAAGTACACGACATCAAAGAGTTACAAACTAGGTGCAGACATTATATTCCCAATCGCGGACGATGTTTCGTGGACACCAATTTCATCTTTTAGTGGTGTGTTTGATGGTAACTTCTACACAATTTCAAACATCACAATAACAAATGAATCCGCTCCTACTGGAATGGAATCGGTTGGTTTTATTTCTACGCTTGAAAAAGACGCGGTTATCAAAAATCTTTACATTAAAGGCCTTTCAATCAATGTTGCGGATAGAGCAAATGTTGGTTCAGTCGTAGGATATAACAAAGCGGGGACAATTCAAACGACGGAAGTCACGGGCGTTATTTCTTCAACTAAAACAAATCTTTGCTATGTTGGCGGAATTGTTGGAAGAAACGAAGCGGATACAACAAAAGCACACATCGATAGATGCGGTTTTGAAGGAAAAGTTGTTGTCAAAGGTTTTGATGACGACGAAGAACCATTAAATCACAACCAAGTTTTTGGCGGGGTTGCTGGTTACAACTACGGTGGCGTGGTCAGCGAAAGTTATTTTAGATGTGTCGGTGAAGGCCAAATTTCAATCGGCACAGGTTTGTTTGGCGGAATCGTTGGAATGAACGAAGAAAAAGACACATTAACAGCAAACATTTATGACTGCTACTGTTTCCTTGCAAACGGCGTCGATGATATGTCTTATTCAAAAATGGGCGGAATTGTTTATGACAACTCTTGCACAAACGGCACAAATTCAGTTATGGGCAATTACTATTATTGTGGTGAAAATGAGGACGGCTTGTCAAAATTGACAAACGGCAACATCGGCTCAACTAGAACAAGACAAGACAAAGAAAAAATTAGCGAAAACAACAATAAATTCTTTACAAAAGAAATTTTTGGCAACTTGGCAAAAGAAAATTTCGTAACATACTCAAAAATGTCAACAAATGAAAAGAGATTTTGGGCATTTGACTCGGTTTGGGAAGTAAGTTCTTCTTATCCACTTCTCAACATCCGTTCGGCAGTTGGCTCGACATATCTTGACGGAATTGACGACATTAAGGGCGACGAAGTCATAGATACTGCTGAAGAACTTTACAACAAACTTAAAGCGAATCCAACAGGCGCATATGTTCTTCGTGGGCAAAAAGAAGGCGACAATTGGGTTATAGATTTCGGCGGACTTGATTGGGTTTGGGGCGACGAAAATCATCCATTGTTTGCGTTTAGTGGTATTTTGGCTGGTCTAGAAGAAAGAGTTATTATTAAAAACCTTAAAATAGTAAACATCATTTCACAAGAAGAACAAGAAACAATAAATGTTGGATTGTTTACAACAACTCAAAATGCTAAATTCTCTAGGCTTGACTTTGTAAATGCAACAATCACATATGACCACGAATATGTAGATACAAGGAATGTTTCAAATGTTGGACTTCTTGCAGGAACTGCAAATGACAATGTGGTTTACGATGTAACAATTGACGGACTTAATGTTGATTTGGCGGGCAAAAACTTTGGCGGATTTTTTGGCGTTTCTACATCAATTCCATCATCTGCTTGTATTTCGAATGTCACAGTTAAAAACGTTGACGCAAGAAATGGTTACTTTGTTATCGCTGGTGGATTTGTTGGCGAAAACAGAACTGTCATTATCGTTGACAAAATAGGCGAAGAATTTTCTTACAACACACTTGAAAACATCCAATTGTACGGAAATTGTGTCGGTGGCGTCGCTGGAAGAAATTACAGCACAATCAGCTACATTGACGCTAGCGGAATTAAATTCGTCGCAAATGAAAATACTGATCAAAAAGTTTTTGTTGGACAAAAGAGCATTGCGGTTGGCGGAATTGCTGGCATAAATGAAGGACATATTTCAAGGGTTTACAGCAATTTGAGTGCTGAAATCGCGTCAGGTAGAAATTACATAATTTCAGTCGGCGGTCTTATCGGATACAATTTTGGTCTTTTAAATCTTGGCTATGCAAGTGGACCTCAAATTAAGGTTACAGGTGATTATGGCGTTTACGCAGGCGGACTTGCGGGGGCAAATAACGGCGGAACAATTTTAAGTAGTGTCGTTGAAAAGGGTTACATTGATTGCTCAGTCGAAAATCACAACACAAAAATCACAAATCTTAGCAACGTTTCAATCGTTGGCGGACTTGTCGGATTTGACGGAAAGACAACAAATAATTTCTCAATTACGGGATGTGTTTCATACATTACATCTTTGAAGGGCGCTTTCGTTGGTGGACTTGTTGGTGATGCAAATGGTATCATTGAAAAAAGCCACAGCGGTAGCCAAAGTAGGTCAGTTTCAATTACTGGTTTCGTCGCTGGCGGACTTGCAGGCATTGTTCCAGGCAAAATCAGAGATTGCTACACGGTTTGCACTTTGAGTGGTGTGTACACTGACAGTTCTTATGACGGTATTTCTTCCATCGTTGACTTGAAAGCTAGCACAATTGGCGGGTTTACTGCAGTTCTTATGAATTCAGACAGCGAAATCAAAGGTTGCTATGCAGTCGTTAATTTCAAAGACGGCGGAGTTAGATTTAGTACTTGTGCAGATTTGAGTTCAAAATATACACAAGGAAAAGTCGTCGGCGGAATTTATACAACCGAAGGTACAGTTGGTCTTAATAACTTCGGAAAAATCATTTCAACAAGTGATTTGAATGGAACAGGTGATACAAGTTATCAACTTTTCTACAAAAACATTGGTTCAGACGACCCAAGCGTTTGGGATGTCTCAAAAGGTGGCTTCCCACAACTTGATAAGGTCGACGATTATCTTCCTACTTCAAGAGTAACAGAACCAGTTGAAGGCGAATAATTATATAAAACAAAAATATCCACATTTTAAGTCAAAATGTGGATATTTTTTCACTTAGTTTTCCCCTTATTTTTAACATTTTTTATCCCAATTTATACTTCTAAAAATACAAATATTTTTTTCAAAAAAAAGGCGCTACACTACTTTAAAACAGCATTAAAAAGGTGAAAAAATAGGCAAAAAATATAGAAAAAAAATATATTAAAAATTTTTATATAAAAAGATGATAAATAATTGAAATATAATTGAAGAAAAAAATAAAAATTTTTTCAAAAAAAAGTGATTTTTTTGTTGACATAGATTAAAAGATATTGTATATTTGTGTTATCCATAAAGAGTGTGTGAGGGACAGCCCCTATGACCACACAGCAACCTGCTTTTGTAGCAAGGTGCTAAAGGCTGACCGATGGGATCTCTCTTTTTTGTTTTTGGGTAATCCCGTCGGTAACGATGGGATTTTTCTTTTGCACAAAATTCCACCGTTTTGGTGGAATTTTTAATTTCATTATAATTTTTAAAAAGATAATCACGCTAAAAACATCTTTTAAAAATATAAAATATTTTGAAAAGCATCTTTTTAAAATTTTAGTGCAATTTTAATCTAAGCAAAATGCTCTTATGGAAAAAAGGAGAGATATGGAAAATTTAGAAAAGCTACTAAAAGAAAACGAGCAAATTTGGTTTAAAGTCGATGACGACCAAAAGAAAGATTTTTTAAGGTGGGCAAAACTTAATAATTGTTCATGGGGAGATAGAGAAATTGTCCCCGAAAAGGATTGTTGCGGAAATCTTATGGGAATTGGCAAGAACTTAGTTATAGGTTATGTTGGAGGCCTCTGTTTTTTTGGCGCGACAAATGCACCACTCAAAATAAATTTTAAAGATTTTATAAAAGAAGAAAGGTAAAAGGAACGAAAAAATGATGAAAAACGACATGAAAAGAGAAATAATTTTAAAAAGGGGACATTCAATTATAACAAGTGAAAGCGTTAATATCGGGCACCCAGATAAGACTTGCGATACAATCGCGGACGCCTTTTTGGATGAAGCACTAAGGCAAGATAAAAACGCACAAATGGCGGTTGAATGCGCTATAAAAGACGATAAATTGTTTATTTACGGTGAAGCAACAACTTCGGCAAAGATTGATTATGAAGAAGTCGCTAGAAAAATTCTAAAAGAAATTGGATATAAAAATGATTTTACTATAATAAAGGAAATTAGCGAGCAAAGTCCCGATATCAATCAAGCGGTTGTAAAAAGCGTTCTTTGTGCGAACGACCAAGGAATGGTTTATGGCTACGCAACCGATGAAACGGATGAATATATGCCACTTCCAATTGTCATTGCGCACGCACTTATGAGAGTTTATGAAGATTTTAGGAGAAAAAACACAGATTATTTTGCTGACGCAAAAGCGCAAGTTAGCGTTGAGTATATTGGGGACAAGCCTTATAAGATTAGGACGATTTTGATTTCCGTTTCGCACGCAAAAAGTTTGAGCTTGCAAAAAATAAAGGAAGATATTAAGCGCGATGTTATAGATATTGTTCTTCAAAAATATTCGAAGTTTTTAGACGACACTGATTATATCATTAACCCAAGCGGGAAATTTACAATTTGGGGGTCGTTTGGCGATTCGGGGTGCGTTGGGCGTAAAATTGTTGTTGATACATATGGCGGAGTTGGGCGTGTCGGCGGTGGATGTTTTAGTAGCAAAAACGCAACAAAGGTTGATAGGTCGGGCGCCTATTATGCTCGTTTTGTGGCAAAAAATATTGTTGCGCACCACCTTGCGCGTAAATGTGAAGTGCAAGTTGCGTACGGGATTGGACTTTCACGTCCACTATCTATAAATATCGACACTTTTGGGACTGAAATGGTCGATTGTAATAAAATTTATGATTTTGTAATAGAGAATTTTGATTTTAGCCCCGAAAATATAATAAAAGAACTTGATTTGTTGCGTCCAATATACAAAAATACGGCTTGTTACGGACATTTTGGACGAAACGAATTTAGTTGGGAAAAAATAAAGAACGTTTAATTTTTCAAAATCACTTGCACAAAATTTATCAGGATTATACAATAAAAATGTAGGGTCTTTTAGCCTAAATTTTTTTTAGGGAAATAAATATCAGATTTTTTTAAAAGACTGATTGTATATTGATAGACTTTTTAAGGTGAAATAATGGAATATATTTGTTCATATTTATCACCACTTGGTGAAATTATTTTGAGGTCAGACGGCGAAGTTTTGACGGGATTGTGGTTTAGGAATTCTCATGACGACATAAAAAATGTCGGGGAATACGTTAAAGGTGACTTGAAAATCTTTGACGATACAAAAAGGTGGCTTGATATATATTTTTCGGGGAAAAATCCTGATTTTACACCTAAATATTGCGTTCAAAATTTAAACAATTTTAAGAAAAAAGTTTACAAAATTATGGAGAGAATTCCTTACGGAGAAACTCTTACTTATGGAGACATTGCGCGGGAGATTGAAAAAATTGACAACAAAAAGATGTCTGCACAAGCTGTAGGCGGAGCGGTGGGCTGGAATCCGATTTGCATAATAATTCCTTGCCATAGGGTGCTAGGAAAAGACGGAAAACTTACGGGCTATGGTGGCGGAATTGAGAAAAAAATAGCACTACTTGACCTTGAAAAAATACCTTATAAAAGTTAAAACTCTTAGAATTTGTCTAGGAGTTTTTTTGTTTTAAAAATTTAGAAAGGCTCAAAGTGACAACTTTAAAGAAATGAAAATATTATGTAAGTAGGAGATTTTTTATGATTTGCAAGAATGTGGGAAATTTAAATGGCGGGATGCCTTGTTTTGAAAATAAAAATAGCAACAATTTTGAAAAAATAAATGGCAATGCGGGGCTTATGGGACCCACTGGTCCGCAAGGTGAACGCGGGGAAAGGGGCGAGAAAGGCGAGAAGGGTGATACGGGACTTCAAGGATTGCAAGGCCCTACTGGCCCACAAGGCGAACGCGGATTACAAGGTGAGCGCGGATTGCAAGGAGAACGCGGGGAGCAAGGTGAAATAGGTCCGCAAGGAATTCAAGGTGAAAGGGGGCCCACTGGACCGCAAGGAGAAAAGGGGGCGCATGGCGAACGTGGAGAACAAGGGGAACGTGGAGAACAGGGCGAGCCTGGGCTAGTTGGACTTACGGGACCTATGGGGCCAACTGGACCTATGGGCGCAACTGGACCTACTGGACCTGCGGGGCAAGGTCCGACATTTACGGGACAAAACGCAACTATTTATCATATGGCGGGGCAAGATATAACGACTGGAACTCCACTTATGATGTCGGGGGGTATGTCTAAAAATTGGCTTGTTTTGTCGACTAATGGAGTAACAATTCCAGCGACGGGCACATATCTTGTGACCTTTTATGTTAACAGAGCGTCGTCAGCGGACGGAACAGACGGAATTTCGCTTGCTATTGACGGCAAATTGGTCCAGCAAACATCGCGTCCGCTTAGCGAATCGTCAACATCAAGCGGACAGTACGTTATGAATCTCGCGGAAGGGAATGTTTTAACCCTTGTTCCTGTCGTCCTAAACGCAAAACGACTACTTGCTAACGGTGGACCAGGCGCAACACTCACGGTGATTAGATTATCCTAATTAAACGCTGGGTTGGTTAAAAATATGTATTTTTGATGACTTTTTGAAAAGTAAAATCACAATTTAAGGAATAAAACGGTCATAAAAAGGCTTTTTGTTAGATAAAATTTAACAACACATTGGGGCTTATTTATTATAGAATTGACTTTTTAGAAAACTATCAAAAAGTTTAGTTGTTAAAATAAAAAAACAAGGTAAAGCGAACTTACCTTGTTTTGTAATTAAATTTTTATTATTTTGAATGGATTTTACTATTTTTTAAGTTCATTCATAATAAGATTTTTCATTTCTTCGTCAGAAAGAATACCTTGTTTGTTTAGTTCTTTAATCTTTTCGATTTTTGCATCAACGTCGACTTTTGGTGTTTCTGCTTGTGGGGTGCTATTTTCAGTGTTCTCTGCAACTGCTGGAGTTTCGACTGTATTTTTAATGCAAAGTTCTGCAATAAAGAAGCCAACACAAACGCCAGGTGCAATCGCGAAAAGGCTTTCAGATGAAGCAAACATCAAGAATAAAATTGCGTTTAAAACGAGTGCAGTTATGCAAAGTCCGCGGTGGGTGCTACCATTTTTTGGCTTCGTGCAAATAAGGGAAGAAATAATTATTATCGCAATGCAAAAGACAATTCCCATAATAAGTGTTGACCTAAAAAAATACACATCATTAAGCCCAGAGTTCGTGATAACAAGAAGATTGAAAATGCTTATCATATAAATTAACGCAACAATAAGAATGGCGGAAACTACAATGCTAATAATGGAAGCGGTGAGTTGGAATGCTCTTTTTGTTTTATTCATAAAGGTTCTCCTTAGTTATTTTTATTCATGATAACAAAATAAATTACCACTGTCAAATGTTTTTTATTTTGTCTTTTGTTTGTTCGCGGGAATAAACCAAAAAGACACAACGCGTTTTTTAACCAAAATTAACAAAATTTCATAATTATGAATAAAGGATTAAGGTGGCAAATGGCGACATCGGTGGCAACTTTTGCGGAACTTAAAACGGCAATTGAGGATGCTTCGGTGTCCGAAATTTTAGTTACTGCGGACATTGAGTTTTTGTCGGGCGGTCTTAAAATAGACCCAACAAAAAGTTTTTTAATAATTGATTTTGGCGGACACAAAGTGACAGATTACAACTCACTTTCGTTTACAGACGGGCTTTACATCCCAAGCACAAAAAACTCCATTTCGGTCACGGTCAAAAATGCCGTATGGAGCGGTCGGAACTATTACGGTGTCGTTGGCGTTTATGACGGAAACTCAAACACCGCCATACATATTGAAAATATAACTTATACGGGCCCGCAATTTATTTACAATAAAAGCGGAATGTCTTATGTTTATAATTGCGATGTAACCATTTCAAAGAACGGCTCATCCACCAACGCGCAAGAATTTTGCGAAGGTAACCGTCTAACATTTTCGGGCAATGTTAAAATTGAGTCCTACGCGCAAAGTGACGCGGTTATTTGGTTTACGAACACGGGCGCGTCTTTTACAGTTGAAGAAAATGCGACCTTGTCTATAAGGGCGGAACTGACATATTTACTTTATACTGATGTATCGCCAGTGATGAAGTTTATGAAAAATTCTTCGACCACAATTGTGACAAAAAATGGACTTTTTTACGCGTCGGGGAGTTCGACACATATTGCGTCGTCGTTTTTGGTGGAAGAAAGCGCGAGTTTTGTTGCAACTCAAATCGATAGTAATTCCGTTCCTATGTTTAAGTGCTCGTCAGTTTTGATTTTGAGTAAAAATTCCACCTTTCACCTTTATTCAGAAACAATAAGTAGCACTCCACTTTTGTATTTCGGGCAAACTGCAGATATTAGGATAAATTCGCCTAAAAGTGTCATTTTGTATAACCGTGGTGGCGACATTTTTAAATTTCAAACGGGGAGCGAATCTTCGCCCAACGCCCTTAGAATTGTGACAACAATGCTTCGACTATGGAATGTCGCAAAAAGTCCGCTTTCAAGTGCGGGGACTTTTGATAATCCGCCAACGAGTGAAATTTATAAAGCGGATTATGCAGAAGAAATCGCGCTTGATATTTTTATGACGACTTCAAAAATAACAAGCATAAGTAACAACCTTGTTTTGGGCGACAAAGGTTATCCGCTTTTGGCGACATCAATAAATTTAATAACTTCAAAAGTATTAAGTATGGGCGATTTGGCGCTTGACGTAAACGCAATAAATGACGTTACAACGGCTATAATGGGCAATGCGGAAAGCGAAGCAAATATGAAAATTAGTTACGGCGACGAAAATTTGACCGCGGTGGCGGATGAAAACGGAGCATTTGATGTGCCACTTGAAAGTGCGTTGGATGTTGGAACGACAGTCACGGTATCAACAAATAAAAATTTTTTAACAAAAACACTAAATTTTGCCGTCGACGGCTCGGTCACAATAACAAAAATTGATGACCTAAATTTTTATGCTTTTACATCTCCGTCAAGCACAAGTATTATCTATCGTCAAAGCGATTTTGGGCTTGAAATAACGGATTCCCGCGCAACAAAAGGTGAATGGTATTTGTATGCTTACATTTTATCTCCTTTAAAAAATGGCGACGAAATGCTTGAAGATTCGCTAATTTTTAAGGATGGCGAGGATAGTAAAATTTTAACTGACACGCCACTTTTAGTCTACACTGGGAATGGTGATGAGATTGTTTCTTGGCAAGCGCTCGAAGGCTTTTTACTCTCCTTAGAGCCCCAAAAGGAATATGTTGCTGGAAATTATACAACGAGTTTGTTGTGGCAAGTTTCGCCTGCGAAATTGTAAAAGACACATTTAAAATAGAAGCCTTTTTAAATAGTAAAATGAGTTTTAAGGCTATCTAAAAATGAATTTTTAAAATGTGGATAAAAATAAATATATTTTACTTTTTTAAAAATTTATCCACTTTTTAAATAAAAATGTGAGTAAATATTGAGTGCAATTAGTTCCAAATAAAAAAAGGAGATTTGTAGTCTCCATTTTGAGTTTAAACATTTTAAAAATGTTTAATAAAAATTTTTATCAACTGACTTTTAAATTTACAAATTTTAAATTAAAACTTTAGTTTAGAATATTGTGTAAAACTATAATTTTAACTTTTTCTAGTTACTTGGAATGTGATGGTTGTTGTTTTGCCGTCGTCAAGGTCTGGCAATGTAATTTGAAGGTTGCCTGACGAATATGTGTAGGTTTCATAGGTTGAGCCGTCAAGTTGTACTCCGTAGGTTTCGTTAAAGTCGACAAGCGTTGTGTCAATCTTGTCTGTTAATGTTCCATTTGAAGGCGCGCTACCTGAGTTGTTTGTGACAATGACTGTATATGTTAGTGGTCCGTCAACCCAATTTGTTTTGTCTGCCGATTTTGTTACGGTCAAATTCGACACTATTGTTGTTGAGACGGGTGTGCTAGAAAAATTTATTGCAGACGCTGGATTGCCGTATTGTCCCGCGATGTCTACTTGATTTGTTAAAGTTTGTGCCATATTTTCTCCTATTATTGTTTTAAAACAAGGCTTTTTGTAGAGTAAATCTACTGTATAGTATGAAAAATAGTTTTTAATTGTGATTAGAAATATTATAAAATTAGAGTTATCACATTTTGTCGCACAAAAAATACAATGATAATGTACAAAGGAGTAAATTATGGAGTTGCATAATGAAGCATCAATAAGATATTATCAATTTTTGCCCGACGGAACAACAAATATTTTGAATAAGGATAGCAATGTTGTGTCCACAATCCTTAAACCATTTTATCCAAATAAACCCATTATTGTCGATTACATAAGAAGAGAAAATTTGCCCACGCGAGTCCCAGAGTCGCGACTCCCATTTTGGTGGATTTTTCCTTTTGTCATTTTATATCTAAATAGATGATTTTTCTATATTTTAAAAGCAAATTGATTTAGTTTAAACACATTTTGTGGTTATGAAACAAAAAGGTTAAAAGAGGACTGTTTTTTTTGTGATTAAACTTGTTTCGTCTTTTGGTCGCATAGATTTACAGTTAATGGTAAAACTTTTTATTATGCGTTAAAAAGGGTCTTGTAAAAATTGCGAAAAAACATATGATTATTTTATTAAAAAAAATACTTCAAAAATTACTTGCAATTTTAAATCAAATCAGTATAATAATTATCGTACGGAGAATTGGCTGAGCGGTTTAAAGCGGCGGTCTTGAAAACCGTTGAGGTGAAAGCCTCCGCAGGTTCGAATCCTGTGTTCTCCGCCATTTTTTTTAAAAAGTCCCTTAATGGGGCTTTTTTATTTGGAAAAATGAAGAAAAATAGGTATATTAAATTATATATTTTAACTTTTGTAGAAAGGCGAGTATCACAAAAATGGGTGGTTATTCATATAGGAAAAAGGAGAAATATATGAAAATTAAGAAAAATAAACCTAAAATTTTTGGGCGCGGGTCAGTTTTTATAGATGATAGCGTCGAATTTGGCGAAAATGTTGTTATTTATCAAAACAACATTATAAAAGGCGACACAAAAATTGGTGACAATGTTGTAATTAAGCCTAACAACTACATAGAAAATTGTACAATTGGCGCGGGGAGTGTTGTTGATTATAGTTATATGCAAGATAGCGTCATAGGCGAAAATGTGTCGGTTGGACCTTTTTCAAGGCTGAGACCTAATTCGCGCGTCGGGGACAATTGCAAAGTGGGGAATTTTGTTGAAATTAAAAATTCTACGCTTGGGAAAGGAAGCAAGGCTAGCCACCTAGCCTACATCGGCGACACTGATTTGGGTGACAACTGTAATGTCGGATGCGGGGCAATTTTTGTAAACTATAACGGCAAAACAAAGTCGCGTTCGCATATCGGGAACAACTGCTTTATTGGTAGCAATGTCAACGTAATAGCACCAGTAAACATTGCAAGCGAGACATACATTTGTGCGGGAACAACGGTTACAACAGACACCTTGCCATACGATTTTGTTATTGGAAGGTCGCGCGAAACGGTCAAACACGACTACGCAAAAAAATATAAAAAGGAGTCAAAATAATGGGGATATTTTTTGGAACAGACGGCATAAGGGGTGTTGTAAATGAATTTTTGACGGCGGACTTGGCATTTAAGTGCGGTAACGCGTTGGCGGAAAAAGGTCAAAAGTTAATTATTGGCGGGGATACAAGGACAACAAGAGAATTTTTGACATCGTCATTTTCTTCGGGAGTTATGAGCGCGGGAGCGGACATTTTGGACATTGGCGTATGCACGACACCTGGGATTTCGTACATAACAAAAGCTCTTCATAAAGATTACGGCGTGGTCGTCAGTGCGTCGCACAACCCACCACAATATAACGGAATTAAAATTTTTGATAGCACTGGTGTCAAACTTGGCGACGATAGAGAGGACGCGCTTGAAAGGAAATTTGTAAGACAAAAACATAACGAGTTTCCGCTAATTGGAAAGTACGAACAAAAATTTTCGCTTGTTAGACTTTATGAAAAATATTTGGTAGAGCTTGCGGATTGTGATTTGAAAGGACTAAAAATTTTGCTTGATTGCGCAAACGGCGCGTCATATAAAATCGCACCAAAGGTTTTTCGCGAACTTGGGGCGGAAGTAATAGCCGTTCATAATAGGAACGACGGCGAAAAAATCAATCAAAAATGCGGGTCGACTTGCCCAGAAGAAATGGCGCGTCTTGTAAAAAAATACGGCGTCGATGTGGGATTTTCATTTGATGGCGACGCGGACAGAATTATTGCGTGCGACGAAAAGGGCGAAATTATTGACGGTGATGTAATCATTTTTATGCTCGCAAAATATTTTAAAAAACAAGGAAAGTTGCGCGACAATAAGGTCGTTGGAACAAGGCACACAAATAAGGGACTTGAAGAAGATTTAAGAAGTGAAGGAATTGAACTTATTAGAACCGACATCGGCGACAAATATGTCATTGCAAAAATGGAAGAAGAAAATTTGTCCCTAGGTGGCGAAAAGTCTGGGCATATCATTTTCCGCGACTACGCGAGCACGGGTGACGGAATTTTAACGGGCATTAAACTTGCCGAAATGATGAAAAAGTCAGGCAAGAAAATAAGCGAACTATCATTTGCTCACCTTTATCCACAAGCGAATATTGATTGTGTCGTGGCAGATAAAATGAAGATTATTAACAATGGACTTTTGACAAATAAAATTGAAGAAGTTGAAAAAGCCCTTGGCGATTCGGCACGCGTTATGGTGAGAGTTTCGGGGACAGAGCCTAAGATTCGAATTATGGTCGAATGCAAAAATGAAGATGTTGCGACAAAATACGCAAAAGAAATTGAAAGTGTTGTCCACAATGTCGATAGGGGGCAAAAATAGGCACTTAATATTAAAACAATTTAAATATTAAAGTTGTTTTGTAAAAACAAAATAAGAAATAAAAACTATTGAGAGAAGAAAACAAGTCGCGTAAGTTTTGCTTCAAAGCCCTTTCAATAGTTTTTTTATGAATAATTTTTTGTGGTTTGTTTTATGTTAAAGGTTAGAGTGCGGGACATTCTCTTTTTGCGCGAAGGCGCAAAAAGGGGCGGAACGCCCAAAATTTAAACAAAGTTTAAATTTTTGAATGCCCCGCCACTTGTTGTATATTAACAAATATATTTGTAAAATGCGTAATAATTTACATAGCAAGGAATGATTATAAAAACAACTGCAATAGTAAGTGCTAAAGAAAATAAAAGAGTGTCAACAACTTTGCTAGATATTTTTAAAACAAAGTGGTTAAATAAAGTCCCGACAATAATGAGTGATACTCCAACAGCAACCCCAATTAGAATATATTTATAAATAGGGTTATTAAAGGTTATTTCGATTAAATTTTCGCCAGATTTTAAATCAAGAGTCATAAAACAAGAAAATTTATTTGAAAAATCGACTTTTTTGCCGTTAACTAAAACAGTATAGCCTTTAATGTTTGTGTAAGGAAGAATAACTGTCTCGTCTTGTTCGAGCCTAATATTTCCCAAAAATTTGTTGTACTCTTGCCTTAGATTTGATGATGTATCAAACAAATTACTAACTTTTTCAATGTCCATTGTATAAAATTCAAAAGAGTCAATCGACGCGGAGTTGTATAAATTGATTAACATATCTTCATTTTTTCTATTTAGTTCGACTATTGTATTTTCTTCAAAGGTGCAGTCATCGATTTTAACGAATGCGCCTTCTTTTATGTCTTTAAGGTAAAAATACAACAATTTTCCTTCTGGGACATCATATTCAACGCGTATTTCGCTTGGAGTGACGCTCCCCTTTGTTTGATAAATTACACCGTCAACGATATTTGCTTTTGTGATATTAAGTGTTGGCGTCACTTTTTCTAAAATGTCGCCCGTCCCGCCGAGTGCTTCAAAAAGAAGTTGTTGATTTTGTAAAATGTCTTGCGTAAAAGAGACTTCTTTTTTCAATATTTTAATTGGGTCAGGACAAATTTTGTTTTTGTAAAGATAGAGCCCGTTTTCACTTGCAACAAACTCTAAGAAACTCTCGTCGCGCTCGTATGGATACACATAAAACTTTGTCCCTATAACAAGGTCGCTTAAAAGAGTTCCTGAAAAAGTTGCGGAGTTGTTTATTCTTGAAATATAGCCAATATCTTTTAACGCGGTTATACTTTCTTTGTCCGCAAGAGAAGAAAATATGCTGGCATTAGAAACACCCGCAAGCCCTGGCGTCATTGACAAATATCCGTAGTCGCGCACTTTTATTCTGTCGTGATTATCAATATATCGTGAAAAACTACTTATAGTGTAAATTTCTTTAGAGTCGACAATTCCGCCTGAAAAATAGTTCATAAAGTTGCCAAAAATCGAAAAAATAAGAAGAATAAGTGTGATTATGAAAAAATGCCCCTTAATTTTTTTCTTATATCCATATGAAATAAAGAAAGGAACGAGCAAAATTGAGTTTTCGAGAATGTAGAAAAGTAGGACAATAAAAATGCAACTTTGAGAAGAAAGTACTGTTGTGAGCGAGCGGAAGAGTCCAAAACAAGATAGAAAATATATTGCTCCAATCAAAATTACGGCGATATAAAGGGATGAAAATTTTGGCGTTTCGCCGTCATAATTAAAGCAAGAGTCAAGTGCTTTGCACGACATGAAAAATGTCAAAAATGCGCTCACAAAGCCAAATCGCGAATAATATCCTAAAATTGACCCCATATTAAACGCTCTAAGCGACAAATCAAAAACAATTAAAAGAAGGGTTAAAATTTCGCACGCGATAAGAAAGTTATTAAACTTGTCTTTTTTATCGCATTTTATTAGGTAAATTATCGAAAAAATAAATGTGAACATTTCTGTTATTTCGACAATAATTTTGCTAGGAAGTGACATTTCGTTAAGGACTGTAAACGTTGAAAGCCCGCTATTTCTGCCCGAGCCTAAGAAAGATACAAAGGAAGGAACAAGAACGGGCGACGCTATTCCAATTGCAATAAGTAGTGCGCACATTGTTTTAACTGTGACGACCTTTCTTTCACCCTTTTCTAAACACAAGAAGGCAAAAAGGGCGAAAATAACAAAAAGGTAAATCATTACAAAGCACCCAACGCCAAAACAGTTTAGCATCATAAGGAATAAAACTAAAGCCATTGGGAGAATCTTACCTGTTTTTCTAAGGTGCAAAAAACTCTCTACAAGAAGTGGCATATAGATAAGGTAGTCTATAAACGAAAAATAGGTAAACATCATAAACATAAAACCGCTGAATCCGTACGACAAGGATACGATAAGTAGTTTTATGGTGGAAAGGCTATCAAAGTGCTTTTTTGCAAACCGCATACTGACGCTTGAAATAAGCATAATTTTTATTACAAAAAGGATGTTAAAAACTTGAAGCATTCCCGACCTTCCGAAGAGAAGAAGTATGAAATTAAAAGGACTCAAAATAAAATAGGAAAGCACACCGAAAGAATTTATTCCAAGACCGTTGACGGTGGTGAAAAAAAGTGGTGATTTACCTTCTAAAAAGTCGTAAATATATGTACTTTGCGGGATAACTTGGCTTAGTTCGTCATAATGCGCAAGCGTGCCGTCTCCAAAAGGAAAGACGCCAAAAATGGCAAAATAAATAAGGAAAAGAGATAAAATTATGCCATTTAGAATAAGATAATGCTTTGCTTTTTGTAGAAAATTCTTCATATGAGTCCTTTTTGAACTTTAATGGTGATTTTGTTTTTTAAAATGCGCTTGTTTTTTTGTAATCTGTAAATTTTTGTTTTTTTTACTTATTTTTTCAAGTTTTTTGTAGTTTTTTTTAAATGTTTTTTTCAAAACTTTTTTATAGATTACTTTTATGGGCTTTTGTAGTTTTTTTTTGATTGTACAAAAAACCTATATTATCGGAAGTTGAGTCGGGGTGCTTGCACACCAGCGAGACTGATGTTTAT
>CALBHW010000025.1 GCA_937893125.1 uncultured Clostridia bacterium | reverse complement strand
AGTTTTTATACGCTCTAAACGACGAAACTTTTAAACCCGAAATGTCAATGCCAATAGAAGTAACTCCCGATAAATCAACAACCTATTCAATCAAACTCCACATTGCCAACACCGCCCGCAACGCCAACCTAAGTGGCTCTTTAAACTGGGCTCTAACGAAAGACGGTGGCAAAACTCCAAGCGGAAGTGATGAAAAAGTTGCAATTAGTTTTGCAAATAGTTCGGGCAATTGCAAAATTGACTCAACAAATTGTGCAATCGTCTACAATTCTGACAAATCAAAATTTAAGATAACAGGTGTAACCCCTACCATTTCAAATGGTTCAGTTACAAACCTTGCGGACTTAACAAACGCTAACGGTTCCGAATTTTACTATTTTGCAACCAACTCCGCCGTTGTCGGAACAACAGGATATGTCGCCCCAGGGACAACCTATTACATATCAGGACTTGGAACAAGCGCAAATCCCGCGTGTGAATCTTGGTACGATACCCCAACAAACAACACAACTCTTTATGCAACATTTATGACACCAACACATACAAGCGTGCCTTCCAATATAAGACTTGGAGGTGAAGTCGTTTTTGGGCATTCAATTACTAGTTTGCCTCAATGTCTTTATGTTGAGGAGCGTGAGGCCTCACCCACCGTTCTTTGGAATGCTAGTAGTATATCGTCAATCGTTTTGCCAAATACTATTTCAAGTATAATTTCAACAACTAGTACTTCTTTTATGTTCAAAAGTAAAAATGATGAACTCTTTTTCGCAGCTGGAAGCCCTGGCGCTACTGTGTACGGGAGTGTATTTTCTGGCAGTCAGTATTTAAAAAATATTCATATACCTAATAGTATTAAAAACTTAGATTCGTGGTCATTTAGTTACTGTCATGCTTTATCACAAATTACAATTCCTAGCAGTGTGACGAGTATAGAAGCTAATGCTTTTTATCTATGTTCAAAACTTACATCGGTTATATTTGAAGATACTAGTACACACTGGACTTTATCAAAATCAGGATCTAGTCAAACAATTGAAATATTAAAATTGGATGACCCTGCACAAAATGCAACAAACCTAGTGACAACGGCGGTTGCATATACTTGGACCAAAAATAGTTAAGATGTTTAGGTAAATTGTTTTTTAAATTAATACTAGTAGAAAGAGTCCTTTAAAGTTGCGTGACTTTAGGGCTTTTTCCGTAATTGGTAATCTTTACTAACTTATACTAAAATGACACTTATCTATTTATATGAAAAATCTTTTCACTAAAAGAATATAAAACCCATTACTCCCCCACATAGAACTTGATGTGGGGACTTGTTTTTGGTGGGGCGGTGGCGTCGGTTAGGTAAGACGCTTGGGCGAAGTAGGTGTAAAAATTACCATTTTTTATGGCGTTATCAATTACTGTTGTGTCTCCTTGCTTGTTTGAAATGGTTGCAATTTTAATTAGTTCATCTTCATTTTGACGGAAGATGTCATATGCTAAATATTTTTGGGCGCTAAAAGTTAATTCTATTGAGCCTTCTTTTATTGTACCAGTCAAGCTAAAATCATCAATATTATCAAATCTTTTAGAAAATTCTTGCGGAATGTTGTCAACGGCGAAAAAACCTTTAACCTTATATCTATCAGGCATATAAGGCGGGGCAAGGAGAACAAGATTGTTTTGCGACAAGTCAAGCGCGCTTATGTCAAGTTCTTGAACGCTTGGCGGAACGATAAATTTTTCGTTGTCTTTTTCAATATTTGAGTAAACGCCTTGCGCTATCGTGGTGGGCAAATTTGACCCTGTAATAGATTTAGGAAGTGGTTTATCTTTTGTCGAACCAACCCAAACACAAATAGTGCGGTTTGGCGTAAAAGAAATATTCCATGCGTCGGTGTTGCCGTCATTTTTTGTACTACCGACCGTTCCAGTTTTTCCCGCGATGTTTTGTCCGACTCCACTTAATTTTTTACAAGTGCCACTTTTGACACTTTCTTTCAACATATCGGTCAAAAGGTAGGCAGTTGATTCTTTCATAACACGCCTTTCGTTTTCAAAATTACTAAAAATTTCGCGTCCGTTTTTGTCTTTAATGGACTTTACAAGTCTAGCAGTTATCATTTTACCCGAATTTGCGATTGCTTGATAGCAGTTTGCAATATCAACAATTTTGACTCCTTTTGTAAGTCCACCAAGTGCCAAGGAATAGCCATTGTCTTGTAAGTTAAGAGAAATCATTTGTGACGCAAAACTTTTTGCATTGTTAATTCCGACATAATTTAAAAGTTTGACACTCGGAATGTTAAGCGACCTTGCGAGTGCATTTTTTGCGCTCACCCAACCGCTAAATTTTCTATTGTAGTTATGTGGAGAATAGCCGTCGTAACATATTTTTTCATCCAAAATCGGTGTAAGTGGGGAAATTACACCATATTCAAGCGCGGGTGCATAGGAAATAATTGGCTTAAAAATTGACCCTGGTTGGCGGTAAACATTTTGAAGATTATAGTCACTTTTTCCATAAACAGCCGTTACACCGCCACTTTTGTTGTCAAGAGCCACGACCAAGCAATCGGCGTTTTCTTGTTTAATATTGTCTACTTGATTTATGACCGCTTTTTGAATATCGTTATCAAGAAAAGTGTAAATTTTATATCCCTTAATTAGCAAGTCTTTTTCGGACATATGTAAAAGTTTGCACGCTTCGTCGACGGCATGATTATAATAAGTGTTATATCCCAAGAAACTTTTATTTTGGTGTAGATTAAGTCCTTGAGACGACGCTTCGTTAAAACTTTTTTCGTCAATTTTGCCTTGCAATAACATTTGTTTCAAAACAACATTTCGTCTTTTTAAACAATTTTCGGGGTTTGTAATCGGCGAGTAAAGTTTTGGTGATTTTATCATTCCAGCAAGCATTGCAGACTCTGAAAGGGAAAGTTCTTTTGCGCTTTTTGAAAAGTAGCGTTGGGATGCTTGATTTATTCCAAAAGTGCCATTTCCAAAATATATTGCGTTAAGATAAGCGCTCATAATTTCGTCTTTTGTGAGAGTTTTTTCTAGTTTTTTTGTTAAAATGAGTTCGTTTAATTTGCGTTTTATAGTTTTTTCGCTTGTTAAGTGCGTATTTTTTATAAGTTGTTGAGAGATAGTCGACGCCCCTTCGACAAATTTTCCTTTTGACAAATTTTTAAAAGCACTCTTAACAATTCGTTTATAATTTACGCCGTGATGTTTGTAAAAATTTTTATCTTCTATGCTAATAAACGCGTCTATTGTTTCTTTGTTTATTTCGTTAAAATCCGCTTTCTTTTGTTCTTTTAAATCCACATTTACAGGTTTTTCGTCTTTGTCATACATTTCAACAGTTGCGCTTTCAATCACAAGTCTATTTTTGTCAAATTTTTCGCTTGAAAAGGCAGTCAAAAATCCACTTTCTAGAGCAACAACAAACGCTAGCCCCAAAAAGACAAGGGCTAGCAGTATGTAAAAGAGAACTTTTGCAGTGCGTTTTACGACGAGTTTCATATAGATAGTATTGTGTTTTTGGACTAAAATTATGTAGCAAGACAACAAATTATTGTGAACTAATTAGTTAATAGCAACTATTTTTATAAATATTTATATATATATTTGCAAAAATTTGTTGAAAAATGCTGACAAAAAATATATAATAGTGTCTATGGAAAAGAAGTATTTTATAGAGACATTTGGCTGTCAAATGAATGTTCACGACTCCGAAAAAATTGCGGGGATGCTTCGTGATTTAGGATATGTTGAAGGGAAAACAAAGAGTGAAGCGGACATAATTGTATTTAACACTTGTTGCATAAGGGAAACTGCCGAAACAAAGATTATGGCTAAAATCGGAGACACAAAAGCGTTAAAGCGTGCGAACCCAAATCTTTTAGTTGTGGTATGTGGGTGTATGACTCAACAAAAAGGAATGGCGGAACTGCTTAAAAAGCGTTTTCCTTTTTTGAGCTTAGTTATCGGCACGCATAACCTTGAAGAAATGGAAGAGTACATAAAGGAGCATAACAAAAAATTCCGCGCGGTTGTTTGGGATAACGAAAAAGCGATTAGGGAAGATATTAAGATGTATCGCACGAGCGACGACAATGCGTGGGTTAATATTATGTACGGTTGCAACAACTTTTGTACATATTGCATTGTGCCTTATGTTCGCGGAAGAGAGCGCAGTAGAAAGATTGAAGACATCGCACAAGAAGTGGAAAATTTGGCAAAAGAAAATAAGTACAAAATGGTGACTCTTTTAGGTCAAAATGTCAATTCTTATGGCAACGACTTTAAAGACGGCACGAACTTTGTAACACTTCTAAAAAGGTTGTGTGAGATAAAAGGAAATTTTAAGATTTCTTTTATGTCGTCACATCCAAAAGATTTTTCTTTTGAACTTATCGATTTTATCGCAAGCCACCAAGACAAAATGAGTATAAATTTGCACCTTCCTGTACAAAGCGGAAGTGATGAGATTTTAAAAAGAATGAATAGGCGTTACACAAGCGCCCACTACAAAGAACTTGTTGACTACATTTATAAAAAAATTCCTAATGCGACACTTTCAACTGATATTATCGTAGGCTTTCCAGGGGAAACAGAAAAGGATTTTGAAGATACATTGGACCTTGTAAAATACTGTAAATTTGCAAGTATATTTGGGTTTGTGTACTCAAAAAGGCAAGGGACGCCAGCGTCTACTTTTGAGAATCAAGTGTCAGCAAAAGTTAAGAAAGAACGCATAACAAGGCTTTTTGAACTTGAACATTCCTTGCAAAAAGAAACCCTAAAAAATTATGTTGGAAAAACTTACGACGCTACTATCGTTAAAGGCGATAAGGGAGACGAACTCGCCAAAACACATTTTAATAAGCTTATCCGCATTGACGCTGGAAATTATGAAATTGGGCGTGAAGTCTCGGTTCTTGTTGAAAAATTAGACAACGATTTGCTTTATGGAAAAGTGGTTGGCTAAGGATACATTTGCATAACAAAAGAAAAATATATTTAAATTTTTAAAAGGGAAAATTATGGCAAAAGAAAAAGAATATTCTCCAATGATGCAAAAATATGTTATGACAAAAGAGCAATATAAAGATTGTTTGCTTTTTTATCGTTTAGGCGACTTTTATGAAATGTTTTTTGAGGACGCAATTTTGGGGTCGCAACTTTTAGATATTGCGCTATCTGGGAGAAGTTGTGGCGGGAATGAAAAAGCGCCTATGTGTGGCGTTCCATATCACGCTGTGGACACATATGTTGCAAAACTTCTTGAAAAGGGCTATAAGGTTGCGATTTGTGACCAGTTGTCTGAGCCAAAGAAAAACGGTGGAATTGTCGACCGCGATGTAACAAGGGTTATTACGCCAGGGACGGTTATTGAAAGTGACATTTTAGGCTCGTCGACATCAAATTATATTTTGAGTGCGTGCAAGGAAGGTGAAAATTTTGGCGTTGCTTTCGCGGATGTTTCAACGGGCGAGTTTAAGGTGGCGGAATATAATGAAAAGAAAAATTTTATCGACCTTTTATCGCGTATAAAGCCTGTGGAAATTTTGTGCAACGAAGACATTTTTAATTTGTCGATGGATAAAGATATTCACGCGCTCGACTTTTTGCCTTCGTTTACAAGACAAATTGACTATGAATATGATTATGCAAATGCACTTGAAAGCATAAAAAAACAATTTAATATCTCAAATACAAAAGGACACGATTTTGCTGATTTAAGGCAAGCAATTAGGGCAAGTGGGGCTCTTTTAAACTACCTTTTTGAGACACAAAAAAGAAGTTTAAACCACATAAATAAAATAGTTACAGAAAAACCAAATGAGTTTATGCACCTTGATTACAATGCGTGCAAAAATTTGGAACTTGTGGAAAATGCGCGTGATAGAAAGAAAAAGGGAACGCTTTTTGGGCAACTTAATAAAACAAAAACTCCTATGGGCGCAAGACTGCTTGAGAAATGGATTTTGCAACCGCTTCAAGACCCTAAAAAGATAAACGAAAGGCTTGACTGCGTTGAAGAATTGTACAGTGCGCCTATGCTAAATAGCGACATTATAGCAAGCCTAGCAAAAATAAACGACATCGCGAGAATTTGCTCAAAAATATCCTATGGCTCAATTTTGCCAAGAGACTGCGTGGGGCTCAAAAGTGCACTTTTTGCAGTTGTTGATTTAAGCGTGCTCGTTAAAGATTTGCACACGGAAAAGTTTGCAACAATGTTTTCGCACGCTGACGATATCAAAAATCTTGCAAACCTTCTTGACAATGTCTTTGTGCAAGACTGCCCAGCCCTTGTGTCAAATGGTGGGTTTATTAGGGAAGACTTTAACAAAGAATTGTACGATTTAAAACATACATCGCAAACGGCGCATAATTTGCTTAGTGAACTTGAGGCAAGAGAAAAAGAGCAAACGGGCATTAAAAACTTGAAAATTGGCTACTCGCGCGTTTTTGGATATTTTATTGAAGTCAGCAAGTCGCAAGAAAATCTTGTTCCTTATAGATATGAAAGAAAACAAACCATTTCGGGACACGAGCGTTTTATAACGGACGAGTTGCGCGAAATTGAAAACAGGATTTTGAATAGTGAAGAACTTGCGAATAAACTTGAACAAAAGATTTTTGACGAAATCAAAAACAGACTAAAATCGGTTGTTGAAATGATACAAGAGACCGCAAATGAAGTCGCATATATTGATGTTGTAAGTTCGCTTGCAAAAGTGGCACAAGATTGTTCTTATGTTCGCCCAAAAATTAGTAGAAACTATAAGTCAATTAAGATCGAAAACGGCAGACATCCTATTATTGAAGCCAATTTAAAACGCGATATGTTTGTTCCAAATGATACATTACTTGACGAAAATGAGAATAGGACTCTCATTATTACTGGTCCAAATATGGCTGGTAAAAGCACTTATATGCGTCAAATTGCACTTATTACAATTATGGCTCATATGGGAAGTTTTGTCCCAGCAACCAGTGCGGAAATCTCGATTGTTGACAGGGTTTTCACGCGTATCGGCGCAAGTGACGACCTAAATAACGGTCAAAGCACATTTATGGTTGAAATGGTTGAAGTCGCAAATATTTTAAACAACGCGACAAATAAATCTCTTGTTATTTTGGACGAAGTGGGACGTGGTACAGCAACTTACGATGGAATGAGTATTGCGTGGGCAGTTTTGGAATATATTTCTCAAAAGATAAAATGTAAAACACTTTTTTCTACTCATTATCACGAAATTACAACTCTTGAAGGCAAACTTGATGGCGTCAAAAACTATCGTGTAAGCGTAAAAGAGTTTAATGATTCGGTTATTTTCTTAAGAAAAATCGTTCGCGGAAGCGCGGATAGGAGTTTTGGTATTGAAGTCGCAAGTTTGTCGGGAATTTATGACGAAATTATTAAGCGTGCAAAAAATATTTTATCGCAACTAGAAAAAAATTCGGTCAAATTTGAAATTAAATCTAGCGAAGAAGCGCCAAAACAACTTTCGCAAGAAAGCAAGAATAATATAATCAATCAAATTAAAAACATTGAGATAAATAAACTTAGTCCAATGGACGCGTTTGAGATTTTAGTTGACTTAAATAAACAAGTTAACCTTGAAAAATAGAGTACAAGCCTTTTTAAGATGTTTATATTTGTTTTAAAATTTTAACTTTAATTAAATAAATTACCTAAACATCTTTGTTTTTGCTTGTCTAAAAATAAAAAAAGGAGAATTATGCCTAAAAAAATTAACCTTTTGACGAGTGATATTTACAATAGAATTTCGGCTGGTGAAGTGGTCGAAAATCCTTCAAGTGTTGTAAAGGAACTTGTCGAAAATGCGCTAGACGCTGGGAGTAGCGAAATTACAATTGAAATAGAAAACGGCGGGACAAAACTTATTCGTGTGTCGGACAACGGAAGCGGAATTGATTATAGCGAACTATATAAAGTCTTTTTGCCACACGCAACAAGTAAAATTTCTAGTAAAAATGACCTTGATTCAATAGCAACACTGGGGTTCCGCGGAGAGGCGCTCGCGTCAATTGCAAGTGTTGCTCAAGTTGAACTTATTTCAAAAGTTGAGTCTAGTGATGTCGCTGGGAAAATTACAATTTCAGGTGGTGAAAATCAAGAGATAACTGAGTGGTCTGCAAATAATGGAACATCAATATCTGTTAAAAATCTATTTTTTAACACTCCTGCTAGGCTTAAATTTTTAAAGCCAACGCGCCAAGAAGAAAATTCAGTTACAAACATTATTTCGCGCCTTATGCTCGCTAATCCAGAAGTCAAATTTAAGTACATTGTTGACGGCAGAATGGTTTATAATTGCCTTGGGATTGGGTTGAAAGAGAGAATTTATATGGTTTATGGCAAGCAAACATCGGAAAACCTTATAGAAATAAATGCAACAAATGACGATTTTGTTTTGAGCGGTTACATATCAATCCCAACTTTTTGTAAGCCAAATAGAACATATCAAACATTGGTCGTAAACGGGCGATATGTTGCAAGTAGCATTGTTTCGGTTGCTTGCGCAAATGCTTATGAAAATTTCCTTATGAAAGGAAAATTTCCGTTTTTTGTCCTTAATTTAAAGGTCAATCTTGATGATGTTGATGTAAATGTCCACCCAAGCAAAATGGAAATTAAGTTCAAAGATTCAAAAAATATTTACAACTTTATATACTCTACGATATTAACAACTTTAAATGAAAATAATTGCGCCAAAGCCTTTATGGACGGAAAGTGTGAAGATTTGTTCACTTTTGAAAAAAAAGAACAACCAAAAGTTGAAAAACCACTAGAACTTGTTTCTGGCGGGTTCAGTTTTGGGGCTATGCAGGACTTGAAAGATTCACTTAAAAATATGTCACTTGATACTGTCAATCCTACAACTACGGAGTTACATTCAACATACATTCGTGCTGATAAAAATTATGAGATAATTCCGCGCGAAGAAGAAGGAAGTGAAGGAGACAATAACTCATCTTCCAAAACGCCTTACACGAGCGACAATTTTGAAAAACCAAATGAAGAACCGCTTGACGCACAACGGGGCGATACAAATAAAACTCTCATTTCGGATATGGCAAAATTGAAGGATTTTTCACTTGAAAGTTTCACGCAACAAAATGCGGAAAGCCAAAATGGATTTAGTAAAAACAACGCGTTTGGGGCAAGTTTTTGCAAGGAAGATGAGACTCCAACTAATGAAAATCCTCTTGACTTTTTCATCGAGAGAAAAGAGCAACAAGTGCTTGACGACGAAATTTTATATAACATTGTTGGGACACTTTTTAGTACATATCTTATTATAGAAATGGGTGAAATGTGTTATATAATTGACGAACATGCGGGACATGAAAGGGTACTTTTTGACAAGTTTGTTAAGCAATTTGAAGAACATAAGATTATTACGCAAGATTTGCTTATTCCATATGTTTTTGAAGTTAACCCAATTGAAAAAAACTTGATTGAAGATAACCTTGATGTCTATCGTGAACTTGGATTTGAAGTTGAACCTTTCGGGACAAATTCGTACAAAATTAGTAGTTTTCCACACCTATTGTCAGGTATAAATTTTGACTCTTTTATCACAAGTTGTTTAAAAGATACTTCAAAAATTTCAAAAAATAATGATGCCATTAAAGATAAACTCGCGCGTCACGCATGTAGGTCGGCGGTTAAAGCAGGTAATCGTTTGAGTGACGAAGAAATTAAGATTTTAATTGCTCAACTTATGAGAAAGGATAGAATTTTACTTTGTCCACACGGGAGACCTGTTTGTGTTAAACTATCCAAATCAGAGATTGAAAAAATGTTTAAAAGGATAGTTTAGTGTGGGAAAAATTTTAATTATAACGGGTGCAACTGCAACGGGCAAAACGGCATTCGCGATTGAGTGCGCAAAAAGGTTAAATGGTGAAATCATTTCGTGCGATTCAATGCAAATATACCGCTCACTCGACATCGGGACTGCAAAACCCACTTTGGAAGAACAAAATGCTGTCCCGCACCACTTAATTGATATTGTGGACGCTGGGGAAGAATTTAGTGTACAGCAGTTCGTGTCGCTTGCGGGTGAAAAAATAAAGGAAATTGAATCACGCGGAAAACTCCCAATAATTGTCGGCGGGACGGGGCTTTATATAAGGTCACTTATATATCCATATTCATTTTGTTCGTCAAAAAAAGACGAAAAGGTGCGTGACGAGTTAAATAAGATTTTAGACGAAAAAGGCAGTGACTATTTGTATTCACTACTTGAAAAAGTCGACAAGGAGTCCGTCCAAAAAATACACAAAAATGACACAAAAAGAGTTATTCGCGCGCTTGAAATTTTTAAAACGACAGGAAAACCAAAGAGCGAACAAACAATAGAAGAAATCAAACCGCGTTATGATTATGTGCTTATTGCACTTACTATGCCACGCGAAAAATTGTATGAAAGGATAAACAAACGAGTAGATTTGATGTTTGAAATGGGGCTTGAAAATGAAGTTGAAAGCCTTGTAAAAAAGGGAAAAGTCAATCAAAATTCGCAATCGATGAGCGCAATTGGATATAAAGAATTTTTTGATTATTTTGAAGGTAAAAGGACTCTTACTGAGACAAAAGAACTCATAAAAAAGAATTCAAGAAATTACGCAAAGCGTCAAGAAACATTTATTCGCGGATTTAGCGATGCAAAGTGGTTTGATGACAAAAAAGAAGCACTTTTGTTTGCTTTAAAGCAATTTACTTAGTAAATTTTACAAAAAGAGTAAAAAATATGAAAAAACAAAAATAGGAAAGTATTTTTAAAAAATGTTTTAGAATATTTGTCCATTTTTAATAAAAAAGTTATAGTAGGATAGAAGAAGGAAGAAAAATGATTATTGATGAAAGAATTATACAAGCAGAAAAAGAACTAGAGCCAATTTTTAAAAAAGCGGAAGAAGTAGCGTTAAACAACACAAATAAAATTTTGAATGCGTTTAGGAAAAATCGCATTTCAGCCAACCACTTTTATGGGTCGACAGGGTATGGGTTTGATGACCTTGGAAGGGAAAAACTTATGCGTGTTTTTGCTGACAGCTTTGGCGCGGAAGAGGCAATTGTGTCCCAATCAATTTCGTGCGGAACTGAAGCGTTGACTACTGTTTTGTATGGGCTTTTGCGTCCAGGAGATAAAATGCTTACATTGACGGGTAAGCCATATGACACATTAGATGAAACAATTTTTGGATTAAAAGATGGAACTGATAATGGAAGCTTAAAGGATTTTGGTGTTCAATATGAGGCAATTGAACTCATAGACGGAAAGTTTGACGAAAAGACAATTTTGGAAAAAGTCAAAGAAAATCCAAAAATGATTTACATCCAACGTTCGTGTGGTTATTTGCTTAGAAAGGCAATTAGAATAAAAGACCTTGAGGACATTATTGCAAAGATTAGAAAGGTTAACACTACAAGCATAATTATGGTTGACAATTGCTACTGCGAATTTGTCGAAGAAAAAGAGCCAACCGAAGTCGGCGCGGATGTAACGGCGGGGTCGCTTATTAAAAACCCAGGCGGTGGACTTGTTTCAAACGGCGGATACATTGCGGGGAAGAAGAAATATATTGACCTTATTGCTGGAAGATTTACTTCGCCTTCAATCAAAACAGAAGTTGGCTCTTTTGAAGGTGGATATAGGCTTATTTATCAAGGACTTTTTATGTCACCACACACTGTTTTACAAGCAAAAAAAGGCTCAATGCTTATTGGGCGTGTTATGAAAAATTTAGGATATAAACTTGTCGACGAAAGCGATACTATGGCTGACATTGTACGCAGTGTATATTTTGAGGACAAAGACGATCTTGTTTCATTCTGTGGGTCTGTGCAACATTATTCACCAGTTGATAGTTATGTGACTCCTATTCCAGCACCAATGGCGGGATATACGCACGATGTTGTTATGGCGGCGGGCTGTTTCGTTCAAGGAAGTACAATAGAGCTTAGTTGCGACAGCCCACTTACGGTTCCTTATGTTCTTTACATTCAAGGTGGACTTACTTATGAGCATGTAAAACTAGCAGTTAATGACTACTTGCAAAATAGAAAAGGTTAGAAATATATTTTAAAGAGTTGTATAAATTTCTGAACTGATTTTAGCTAAAATGAATTTGATTATAAAAGAATTTTTGTGAAATCTAAAAAAAAGTATTTACAGTACATTATTACATAAAAAATCTCGGGATTAAACCGAGATTTTTTGTCTTTTATAAATTCAATAATTTTTTGAAACAATCGAAATTTTTAATGCCATCATAATGATGCTTATTGTTATCTAGCATATATAAGAAAATTCAAGTATTAGAAATTAAATTCTGGTGTTTCTGGATGGTCAGTATTTGGTGTGAGCGCACCCGTTTCTGGGGTAGGGTTAGGGTTAGGGTTAGGGGTTGGATTAGGGGTTGGATTATCAGGGGTTTGGATTGCATTTTTTATATTAGCAAACTTTTTGTTATTTGCAGTTGCATTTTCAATAACATTGTTGATTTTATCCTTTAACTCATAAAGCCTGACATCGTCACTAAGTTGAGATGAGTTTGAGCCCCAAGAGATTCTTCCCGTAACTTTTCCAGAAGGGGAATTATCGCTATTTGAACCACCAGCCATAAATCCTGCGTTAATATCAAGAGTCGCATTTTTGCCGACTTTGATGTTTCCAAGCCCAGCATTGATTTCAATTGTTGGAGAAATTTCTGCCTTAGGGTTGATAGAAGATGTAAATTGTCCGCCAACCGAAGTAACGAGCCCTTTGTCAGTTTTTGTTTTATACATCGCGCCAGCAGTTAAGTCAACAGAATTTGTTTTTAAATTGCCGTTTGCATATGCGACACCGCCATAAATTCCAAGAGAACTGACATCTTGACCATTTTCTTTTGTTGTAATGATGTTGTTGTAAAGGGCAGCCGCCGCTAAAGTGCTATCCTTATAAGAAACGCCTGTATCAACCGCGTGAGTTGAACTTGACTCTCTCTTAAAATGGTCAATTGTGGACGAAGCGAGCTTTGATTTTTCTTCGGCAACTTCTTCTGTTGGTTCAACTGCAGGTTGTTCTGTTTCAACAATTTGTTCCGCTTCTTCAACAGGTTGTTCAAGATTTTCTTCCGCTTCGACTGGCGCTTCAATATCTGTTGGAGCAACTTCAAAATCAACATTTTGCGTTTCTTCTTGAACAATAGGTTCTACTACAATATTTTCTTCAGCTTCGGCAACTGGGGTAGTTGCGTCTTGAACTTCTTGTGCTTGTTTTGCTTCAAGTTCAATTCGTCTGTTTTCTTCAATTTTTCTAACTGCTTCTTCAACTTTATTGTCAAGCGTCGATTGATATTCTTCTACTTTGTTTTCAATGTTGCTGACATTGTCGCCAAGAGAAGAGACGTCGCCGTGAAGTGCATCTACATTTGAACCAAGTGAAGAGACGTCGCTATGAAGAGCGTTTACATTGTTGCCAAGGGAAGAAACATCGCCGTGAAGAGCGTCTACATTTTTGCCAAGTTGGTCTAACTTTGAATTGTTTTCTTGGACTTGCGAAGCATAAGAAGAAACATCTTCTTTGAGACTTGAGATTTCGTTTGAAGTTTTAGCACTTTGATCTTTGATTTCTTCTTTAAGGCTGTCTGTCATTGCTTGCATATGTCCGATTGTTTCCATCTCGGTGCTCTTTTGTTCCATAACGAGCTTTGTAGGCGCAACAAAGTTTACTTGTTCGTTTTGAACAAGCTCAACAGCTGGCTTTTTTTCGTTTGCTTTTTCGGCACTCTTTTTAGATGTAAAAAGTGTGTATGATGTAAGCGTCAAACTTGCCGCTGCCACAACAATCATTGCGGTTTTTATAATACCTTTAATCTTTACTTTTTTGTCGTATGTATATTTGTCATATGATTGCATCTTTTTTTCATTCATTTTAAATACCCCTTTTAAAACTCAATCTTTTATTTTATGGATAAATTATATATCAAACAAGTTAACTTGTCAATATTGAATTATTTTCTTTGTCACTTTGCACTAACAAAAAAATATCGTTTGTCATTAAAGCTTAAAAATTAAAGTCGAGACCAATATTTACTTGCTTATTGTTTGGATTGCCGTCTTTATTCTTTGTTGAGACTTTTACATCAAGAGTCCAATCATCCTTTTGAACAATTTGTTTACTTGAAGATTCTTGTTTTTCCTTTTTCTCAAAAATAACATCTTTTCCGTAATTTTCTAGGATAATTTTTTCGCCGTGACTCAAAACTATTGGGTTTGTTGCCTTGGATTGCTTATTATCTATTTTTCTTTCAAGTGTAGTAGCCTTTAACGTTGATTTGTTTGGATTTTTACATTTTAATACGCTTCCGCCCCAAACATAAACGGCAATAGCCATTCCAACAACAAGTGGTGCGCTGACAAGTAATCCGCGTTTAATTTTCCCCATAGGTTTTTTCTCAGACATAATTTTTCCCCTTTTGTTGATTATATTTTACTATAAAATATTAAAAATTTCAATATCAAATAAAATATTTGTCATTTTGCACTAAAAAATGCAAAAAGTTCTCTTTTTTATGGTTTTAAACGACAAAAATAACATAAAAAGAAAGATTTTTAAAGAAAAATTGATAAAAATAAGATTTTTTCTGTTTACAAAAACAAATCAAAAAGTTATAATAATAGCGTAAATTTTGTATAATTCGTAAGGAAAAAGTCCTACTATGCGAGTTATGTGTAAATAGGTAAAAGTTATATTTATTTGCAATTTTTATTGGCATCATATTTTATAAAAAGATTCTTACAAATTTTACAAAATTGACATTTTACGTAAAAAAAGTGAAAAAGGGACAAAAATGATTAGTTTAAAGAATAATTTGTATCGTTCTCATATGTGCGGAAAGTTGTCGAGCAAACATATCGGGGCAGAAGTTAAAATCGCAGGTTGGGTCAATAATATTAGAAAAATGGGAAGTTTGACCTTTTTAACATTGCGTGACCAAACGGGAATTGTGCAAGTTTTTATCGAAGACGATAGTTTGACGCAAAATTTGACGAGAGAAAGTACTGTTACGATTTCTGGCACAGTCAGGTCTAGGGGAGAAAAAAATATTAACCACGATATGGCAACTGGCGAAATTGAAGTTGTGGCAAAAACTCTCGAAGTTCTTGGCGCGTGCGAAGAGACTTTGCCTTTTGAAATTGTGAGAGCAAGGGAACAAAACGAAAATACAAGATTAAAATATAGATATATCGACCTTAGAAATGAACAAAATTACAAAAATATTTTGCTTAGAGCTGATTTATTGAAGTTTATAAGGGAACAAATGAATGACCTTGAATTTGTTGAAGTTCAAACTCCAATTTTGACATCATCTAGCCCAGAAGGAGCAAGAGACTATCTTGTTCCAAGTAGAATTAACGCGGGACAATTTTATGCTCTTCCACAAAGCCCACAAATTTTTAAACAGCTTCTTATGATAAGTGGGTTTACAAGATATTTCCAAATTGCGCCTTGTTTTAGGGACGAAGATGCGCGTGCGGATAGAAGTCCAACAGAATTTTATCAAATTGACTTTGAAGGAAGTTTCTTGTCGCAAGAAGATATTTTGGAAGTATTGCAAACAATATTATATAATACACTAACTCACTTTACAACTCTTCAAGTAGATAAACCACCGTTTGTTAGGATAAAATATAATGATTCGATGGAAATGTATGGTTCAGATAAGCCAGACCTTAGAAATCCATTGAAGCTTATTTGTTTGACCGAACCATTTACGCACCATACATTTACAGTTTTAAATGGTAAGCACATTTATGCTTTGAAGGCAAAAGCGAATGAAATGGGCAGAAGGTTTTTTGACGGTTTGACCGATTTTATCAAACTTCAAGGTGCGGGTGGACTAGTTTATTTGAAATTTGACGGTGAAAGTTTGTCGGGGCCAGCGTCAAAATATTTTGATGAAAATGATTTGAATAATTTGAAAAAAATCGCTGGACTTGAAGCAGGTGACACATTGTTTGTCGTGTGCGATGCGGATAAAGAAAAGGCCATGAAGTTGACTGGGCTTCTTAGAAACGAACTCGGTGAAAAGTTAAATTTGATTGATAAGTCGTGCTTTAAACCTTGCTTTATTGTCGATTTTCCTTTTTACGAAAAGGATGATGACGGCAATGTTGCGTTTGCTCATAATCCATTTACTTTCCCACAAGGCGGAATGTCGGCTCTTAAAGAAATGAATCCATTTGATATCTTGGCATATCAATATGACCTTGTTCTAAATGGTGTCGAACTTGCAAGCGGAGCAGTGAGAAATCACAGTAGAGATGTTATGGTTGAAGCATTTAGGCTCGCGGGTTATCCAAGAGAAACCGTCGAAGAAAAATTCCCAGCATTGTTTAACGCGTTCAAGTTTGGGGCGCCACCACACGCGGGGGCAGCGATTGGTTTTGATAGACTACTTATGTTCTTGTGCGATGAAAGTAGCATAAAAGAAGTTATGGCATTCCCAATGAATAAGTCGGCACAAGATCCGCTTATGGGCGCGCCAAGCAATGTTACTGATAAACAATTAAAAGATGTTCATATTAAAATTGATTTATAATTAAAAATGAGCAGTGCCAACTTTTAATACAAAAAAATGATAAAGTAAAGAATTAAAATGTTAATTACAAAAAACAAGTCGCGCCAATGCGACTTGTTTTTATGTATTCTATTTAGTTCATTATTATTTGCGATAAATAACTTATCAATTTTGATTGGGCTTTGAAAATTGAAAAGGGAATAGGAAAGCTATTTTTTTTGGTATTAAAGATTATGGAACTACATACATCTTTCAACTTCTTTTGGGGTTTTTTTACCAATAAGATAGTCGTTAATTTGTTCAATATCGCGTTTGTAATCGTCATAGTTGCAATTAAAAACGAAAGCGTCCCAAATGACTTTATTTACATTTTGGCAACAAACAATACAATCGTCAACATTGTCAAAAATATGGTCAACGATGTCATAGTTTAGTGCTTTAATATTTTTGTTAGGTTTGGAACTCGTTTTTGCAAATTTCACCTCATACACGAAATTTCCTTCGACCTCGTGTTTTCCTTGCACTTCGGCAGGGTAAGGAATGTATGCGACAACGCTTTGTATTTCGTTATTTGAAATTACGCATCTTCTTGGTGCAAAAACAAATTTATTCATTTTTATACCTTTTCTTTTATAAATATTCACCTTGATTATAAACTAAAATTTTAAATTAGCCAAACATTTTTTATGAAAATTTTTAAAATTTTGTATATTTTTTTTTGAATTGGCGCAATTTTAGGGTAAAAATAGTCGAATTTTTGTGCCAATTTTAATTTTTATAAAAAAAGTAACAAATTTTATAATCAAAAATCAATTTACTAAAATGTATTTTTTAAAAATAATAAATATGCACGTCCAGTTTTATTTTCTTTTCAATTATTTAAAAATTTATGTCTAAAAAGGGTTAAAATTTAATTTTAAATTTAAATCTCCTATAAGTCGTCTTAAATTGCCAGCAAAACAAATGCATTCTTTCTAAATAAATTGGCGAAAAAAACTTTCTTAAATCTATTGATTTTTTGAAAATTATTTGATAGAATAAAAATGTTAAAAAATGAGCCATCATAGTATAAGGGTTAGTACGCTGGCCTCTCACGCCGGTAATATGGGTTCGAATCCCATTGGTGGTACCAAGTAAACAAAAAGCCAATTTGGCTTTTTATTTTTTAATGACATTTTCTAACTGGAATGAAATTTATTTTGTCTTTTATTTTGATAGCACAATGATATTTTGCTATCGCAAAATTATTGGTGAAAATATCATTTCATTTGAAATGAATAATATCATTGAGTAAGGGGCAATATTATATGCGAAACTCCAACATTATATTTAAATTAAAGGTATAAATCAAAATTTTTTAAATGGAGTTTAAAAATAATATTTTGACACTTTTTGTAAAATGATGTAAAATTATTTTGGTTTAGGATTCCTTAAACGCGATTGAAGTTAGTTTAAAGAGTAAAAGATGAAAATTAAAAAGATTGTAAATTTGCGTACGGTTTTTTACATATTTATCTTAGGCTTATTCTGTGTCCATATGGGATATTTGATGAATAGAAGCCTATATTACTCTTTTATGCTTCTTGTACCAATTGCCTTTTTATATCTTTTGTTTTTTAGGGAAAAATACAAATTTTTTGCTATTGCAACTTGTTTTTTTATATTTCTCTCGACCTATTCATTTGTCTTTATCAAAAACTATCAAGACGACACTTTTAGCACGCTAGATAATATGGTCGTAGTTGGGAAGATTGAGGCGTTAAAGAAGATAACAACAGAAAGCGCCTATATTACTTTAACTGACGCAAAAATTACCGAAGAAAGTGGAAAAGTAACCGAACTAAGGGGCAAAATTTCAATAACGCTTAAAGGTGAAAACGAGAATTTAGACTTTGGACTATATGACATTATAACCTTTACTGCGAGTAGAATTTCGGGAATCAGCGCATTAAAAGAAGACGGAAGTTTAAATAGTTATTCCGTTGCAAGAAATATTAAATATAGAGTGACCGTAGCACCATCAGACATCGTAAGTCTTGGCGCTTCGCCCAATTTAGTGGAGCGGTTTAGGGAATACAATAGACAACTTCTCATATCGCGTTTTGGCGAAAGAATGGGAAATCTTGCATTGACCACTCTTTATGCTGACCAAAATCACATTGAGCAAGAAATTATCCAGCAGTTTAGAGAATCGGGCGTTGCACACATTTTTGCCGTGTCGGGCTTACACATTAGCATTTTGGCGCTAGTTATCAATTTTGTGCTTGAAAAATTAAGAGTAAACAAAAAGGTTGGTTTAATTATAACCGTTTCGTTTTTGTTTTTCTATTGCGCGCTGTGTAGCTTTAATTCGCCAGTTGTCAGAGCAAGCATAATGACAACTGTTTCACTTTTATGCAAACTTTATCTAAAAAAATATGACGTCTTAAACGCGATAAGCTTGTCTGGGTGTATAATTTTGCTTATAAGCCCAATTTATGCTCTTGATGTTGGCTTCCAAATGACATTCTTCGCTGTTTTTGGCATTTTGATGTTTTCAAATATGTTTAATTTTATAAAACCAAAGACTCAAATTGGGACGAAAATTAAATCTTCATTTGTGACATCTATTTCAGCGCAATTAGGGCTTTTTCCAATTTTTATGAATTATTTTGGCTCTATTTCACCTTGGACAATTTTTGTAAATATGGTCATAATTCCACTTTTTACAGTGTTTTACATCATCCTTTTTATTACAAATATTTTCACGCTTCTTTTGCCAGTTTTAAGTTTTTTGTATTATATTCCAAAGGCTATTTTGTATGTAATTGTCTTTTTAAATAAAGCATCAAACGAACTGCCTTTTAGGTTTATACCTTTGCCAGTTCTTGGGGACATATTAACATATGTTTATTATTTGAATATGTTTGTTGTGAGTAAGTATGTTGTTTTAAAAGCACCAGCAAAACAAATTACATCTTATCTTTTGGCGTCTTTTGTGATTTTGGGATTGCTTGTTCTTTACTATCCAAGAAGGGTAGATGAAAATAAAATTGAGTTTTTGCCTGAAACAAGCATTGGTGCGCTAGCAATGGTCAACAAGTCCCAATTTTATCTTATAAATCCCGACCTAAGTAGACCAAGCGCTCTCTATGAAAGCCTAATTTCATATAGAATTGATAAGATAAAATATATTATTGTACTCGAACCTTCAGGAGAGTTAGGAACTGAACAACTCGTGGATTATTTCGCGCCTTTTTCGCCGACCTTTGTTTTGCCGAGTTACTATCAGGGTGAAATTTCTTTTGAAGGGTCGGGAATTAACTACATTTTTGCAAAAGACAATGAAAGGTTGTGTATTGACAATAATTTGACCATAAAATACTATTATTATGAAAATGAGCCAAAAGTAATGATTTTACAAGAATCAAAACAAAAATATGGGTTCATTGATGGCTCCGTCGTGGGTGGACGCGCTTTTGATACCTTCTTAAATGAAAAATTAAGTGGTCAATTTGAAATTGCAAGGATATATAATCAAAAACTCGAAAAAGAAAGTTACTGGAGTGAGCGTATAAATAGTCTAAATGGTTTAGTATTTGACGATAGTGTGGGAAAAATTAGCCTAGCGATGAATTGATATTTTTGTTAAGTAGAATTATTTTATTTTTTGGGGAAATTTGGTACAACTAAGAGAAATGTTAATTTTTAGTTAAGTGAGATGTCGAATCGTGGTTAAATGTCTATTGACATAGAGAGTTACGCTAAAAATTGAAATTATATAAATAAACATAATGGAGACAAAACAAGGAGAAGGTATGAGATACGAAGAATTGCAAAATAGTTTGAGAGCGAGCATACTCCCAGCATATATGATAAATGGCGGGGAAAGTTATTTGACTGTTTCGGCGCTTAAAATGATTGAAGATGCACTTAATATTTCGCTTAAAGACTTTAATGTTATGAAAATAGGTGACGACTACACTCGCGGAATGTCGAATATTGTCGAAAGTTGCGAAGCTTTGCCACTTATGGATTCAAAGCGTCTTATTGTGGTGAGTGATTTTGTTGGCAAAAAAAATGAAGCAGAGAAAAAGATAATTTTAAAATATTTAGAGCGCCCTTGTATGACTACTTGTATTGTTTTTTTCTCGACTGCACAAAGTGACTTTTTTTCGTCTTTTCAAGACAAGGTTGAAAATATAGACTGTAAATCCGTTAGTGCGGGCTATCTTTTAAATTTTTTATCAGAGAAACTTAAAAATTATAACTTATCTGCCACAAATGATGTAAAACAAATGATTTGTGATTATTGCAACAACTCGATTACAAAACTAGACACGCAAGTAGATAAACTTTATTTCATCAAAGGTGACGGCAAAGAGTTAACGCGCGAAGATATTGAAAACTACATTGCAAAAGATTTGGAGTATGTTATTTTTGATTTAACAAATGCGATTTGCAATAAAGACAGGGAACGCGCGATTCTTCTTGTGGATGATATGATAAAAAATAAGGAGCAACCTGTTACGATTGTTTCAATTATAACAAACCATTTTAGGAGGCTATTCTTTATTGCAAGGAGTTCATCAAGCTCGCAAGAGTTAGCGAAACTTTTAAATGTAAAAGAATATGCGATTTCTAAATATCGCGCACAGCTAAAATATTTTACGCAAAAAGAATTAAAGCGCATTTATGACTTGTGTGTGGAATGTGATTTAAACATAAAGTCGGGGAAAATGGAAGGGAAAACGGCGGTTATGTACTTGCTTTTTTCTATTTTAAAGTAGAACAATAACCTTTTTTAAAAGGTGGCGGAAGTTGGAGCGTAAGGATTTTTAAATATTGATTTTAAATTTTTAGCAACAATTGTACAAAAAGTTTGAAAAAAGTGTTGCAAAAAAAAATTACTTATGTTAGACTTGTTAGGTATAAAAAGGAGTTAGCAATGCCAAATATCAAATCAGCAAAGAAAAGAGTATCTGTTATTGCAAGAAGAAGAGAAGAAAATAGATTTGTAAAATCAACCATGGCTACTATGGTTAAAAAATATAGACTTGCTTGCTTGAACGATGTCAACGAAGCAGAATCTATGTTGAAAGATCTTATCTCTTACATTGATAGTGCAAAGAGCAAGGGAGTTATTCATCCAAACACTGCTAGCAGAAAGATATCTCGTTTGACAGTTATGCTCAACAAGGCTAAGGCATCTGCACCTGCAACAGAAGAAAAGAAAGAAGTTGCTGAAAAGGTGGAAGAAGTTGCCGAAGTTAAGGTCGAAAAGACGGAAGAATCTGTTAAAAAGCCAAGAGCAAGAAAAACTGCTACTAAGAAAGCGGAATAATTTAAAAAGGGTTGTTAGGCAACTCTTTTTTTATTGCCTAAATAGCTTTTCTATTCAAAATTGCGAAGTAAACACTAAAAATGTTTAGACATAATCGCGACTTTATGTTAAAATTTAGCTATAGGATTTTGTTGTAATAAAAAAGTGGAGTTTCCACTGTCAGTCACTAAAAACATTGCAAAATTTTTGTATTAGGAGAAAAGATGAAAGATAAAGAAATTGTAATCAATATGGAAGAAAATAAGAATAAATTTATTGAAATTTACAAAAACAACATTAAAAGGGACGGGGCAAAGGAGTTTTTGGACTTTTTAATGGCTTCTGATTTTTTTGAAGCGCCAGCAAGTTCTAGGTTCCATTCCGCTGTTCCTGGCGGGTTGTGCTTTCACTCGCTTAATGTTTATGAAAGATTTAGAAAAAAATTAAACGATGAATATGAAGGTTCGTCACCTTTAAGCGAAGAAAGCATTACGCTTATTGCTCTTCTTCACGATGTTTGTAAAGTCAATTGCTACAAACTTGATTTTCGTAATGTTAAGGTTGACGGCGAATGGACGAAAGTCCCATATTTTGCTTATGCAGACGATCACCTTCCATACGGCCACGGCGAGAAGTCTGTCTATATGATTTCTGGGTTTATGAAGTTGTCAAGAGAAGAAGCAATTGCAATAAATTGGCATATGGGCGGTTTTGATAAAAGAGTTTTAGGCGGAAGTTATGATTTGTCGAGTGCTTTTTATCTTTACCCAACCGCTTGTATTTTGCATTCATGTGATATGGAAGCAACTTATCTTGACGAGACAGCGCCAAAAAATTAGGCAAGTTTTTGTTTAAATTTAGATAAAAAATTTCATACTTTTATGAAAGAACACAAATTATTTTAATAAGGGATTATTTATGGCAAAAGTTAAGAGTGCAGAAAAATTGGTTATCATTGACGGAAATAGTTTGCTTAATAGGGCATTTTACGCGTTGCCCCTTTTAACGAACGCAAATGGTGAGTATTCAAACGCGGTTTTTGGGTTTGCAAACACGCTTATGAAAGCGATTTATGACTTGAAACCAGAGTATATTGTCGTTGCAATGGACTACGGCAAAAAAACATTTAGAAATGAGCTTTTTAGCGGATACAAAGGCAAACGTCGTCCAACTCCGCCTGAACTTTTGAGCCAATTTCCCGTTTTAAAAAGAATGCTAAAAGAAATGAATATTAAAGTCGTCGAGAAAAAAGATTTTGAAGCAGACGACTTAATTGGCACGCTTTCGAAGAAATTTTTGACCGAAAACATTATTATAACGGGAGATAGAGATTCACTTCAACTTATTGACGACCATACGCAAGTTTGGTTAACCAAAAAGGGAATATCCGAAGTAAAGGTTATGAATAGAGAAACCTTCAGAGAAGAATATTCAATTGAAGTCGAGCAATTTATTGATTTAAAAGCACTAATGGGCGACTCGTCTGATAATATCCCAGGAGTGCCTGGCGTGGGCGAAAAAACGGCAATTGAGCTTATGAAAACTTACGGAAGTTTGGACAATATTTACGAGCATATTGATGAGCTTAAAGGTAAGTTAAAAGAAAAAATGGAAAGCGGGCGCGAACTCGCCTATCTAAGCAAAACTCTTTCAACGATAAAATGCGATGTGGAAATGAGCGTGAAATTGAAAGATTTGACTTATGATTATCCTTTTGACAAAGGGGTTTATGATTTTTTTGTTGAATACCAATTTAATAGCCTTCTTAAAAGACCTGACATCTTTAAAGAATTTGATGTATCAACAGGGCCTAAAAAGTACACAGCAAATGTCATTGAAATTAAGTCTCTTGAAGACTTAGACAAACAAATCGAGCATATAAAGCGCGCTAAAATGTTCGCGTGCGATTTGACCAATGAAAAATTTTCATTCGCCTATGATAAAAATTGTGAGTTTTTTGTAAAAGCGCAACCAAATTTGCTCGCTGAAAGTGTTGATTTGGCTGTTGTTTTGGATAAATTAAAAGATGTTTTGGTGGACGAAGATATAAAGAAATTGGTCTATGATAAAAAACGGTTATATCACACTTTGAGTGATTTCAGTTTGACAATAAAAGGCGTTGAATTTGACTGCATTTTGGCATATTATCTTCTTTGTGCGGGTGAAAGAGAAGCAAACAAAATAAATTTACTTTCAAAATATGGGTTGGAAGAAGAGTATGATGCGGTTAATTTGTTCTATTATAAGGATTTACTTATTGAAGAGCTTAAAGGCGCGGATTTAATGGATTTATACAACAAAATTGAAGTCCCGTTGACCGATGTTTTGTTTGAAATGGAGCAAAATGGCTTTAAAATCAATAAAGATGTTCTTTTTGAACTCGAAGAAAGGTATTCAAAAGAAGTTGTTGATTTGGAACAATCAATCAAGCAAATTGCGGGAAAAGATGTGAATTTGAACTCGCCAAAACAACTCGCAGAACTTTTGTTTGACGATTTGCAGCTTGTTACTTACAACAACAAAAAAAGGTCTACAAGTGCGGAAATTTTGGAAGAAATGGCAAACATGCATCCTATTGTTCCGCTAATTATTCGTTATCGCAAAATAAAGAAAATTGTGACGACCTATCTTGAACCATACAAAGAAATGCTAAAAAACGGCGACATTATTCACACGGTTTTTAACCAAACTCTGACAACAACGGGAAGATTGTCGTCGAGCGAACCTAATTTGCAAAACATTCCAGTTAGAGAAGGCGAAGGGCGAAACTTAAGAAAAATGTTCGTCTCTCGCTTTGACGACGGGGCGCTCGTAAGTGCCGACTACTCACAAATTGAACTCCGTTTACTCGCGCATTTTAGTCAAGATGAAAATTTGATAAGGGCATTTAATGAAAATGTTGATATTCACTCGCTAACTGCAAGTGAGATTTTTGGTGTTCCAATAGCGGATGTGGATTCAAATATGCGTCGCACGGCGAAAGCTGTTAATTTTGGAATAGTCTATGGAATCAGTGATTTTGGGCTCGGGCAAAGCATTGGTTGCACTAAAAAGCAAGCAAAAGAATATATTGACAGATATTTTGCAAAATATTCGAGTATAAGAAATTATCTAGATATGAGTGTTGAAAGTGCGAAGGAAACGGGTTATGCGACAACGCTTTTTAAAAGGCGCAGAAAGATAAATGAACTTAAATCTCCAACTTATATGTCCCGCCAATTCGGCGAAAGGGTGGCTATGAATGCTCCCCTTCAAGGCAGTGCGAGTGACATTATTAAACTTGCTATGATAAATGTCGCAAAGGCACTCAAGGAAGGCAACTACAAGAGTAAACTTATTATGCAAGTTCACGACGAACTTATTATTGACGCAACAAGAGATGAAGTCGCTACTGTCGCGAAGCTTTTAAAACAAAATATGGAGAACGTTGTTAAACTTAGCGTTCCACTTGTCGCTGATGTCGAGTCGGGGACTTCGTGGTTTGAATGTTAGTTTATTTTTAGTTAAAGAGCAAAAATTAAAATATTAAGTTTTAAGAAATTTTCAAGATTTAAAATAAAAATATAAGACCTTTTATGAGAAGTATCTCATAGAAGGTTTTTTATATGAGTTTTTTATGATATTTTTTTTAATTTTGCATAGACTACGAATATGAAAAAGAATATCAAAAAGAAAAAGAAACAAACGGGCAAGGGAAAATATGTTTTTGCATTTTTCCTTTCAATTGTCTTTATTATTGGCGGACTTATCGCTTTTTACAAGGTGCGATACCCTGTCAAATATCAAGATGAAATTGCGAAGTATTCAGATAGTTATTCACTTGATAGGACAATGGTCGCAAGTTTAATAAACGAAGAAAGTAGTTTTAATCCAAACGCCGTTTCAAAAGTCGGTGCAATTGGGCTTATGCAAATTACGCCGTCGACAGGAGCTTTTATTGCAAACAAGTTGGGCGAAACAAATTATGACTCATCAAAACTGTTTGAGCCTGATACAAATATTAGATATGGTTGCTATTATTTAAAATATCTTCGAGACCGTTTTGTTGACACAAAAGTCGTTTTGACTGCCTATAACGCTGGCGAAACAACGGTTAGAATGTGGCTAAAAGACAAACAATATAGCGCCGACGGAGTGACACTCGTGAAAATTCCATACAATGTGACTAATAGTTATACAACAAAAATTCTTAATGGGATGAAGCACTATTCAAATAGAATTTAGCACGCCTTTATAAAGTATGTCTATATGACTGCATTTGAAAATAGGCAACTTAAAAGGGACAAGCAAAATGAATAAATATATGAATTTTTTAAAGCACCAAAGTTTTTTGATTTTTCAAGTAATTTACTATAAATGTAAATAATTTTTAACTTTTAACAAACAATATAGGTATGATAGTTTTTCTTATCGTTCTTTTAGCGCTAATGCTTTTACTTTTGTTCCCGATAAAACTAAAAGCAAAAGTTGTTTTCAATCTTTTGTCAAACAGTGGCTATATAAGTGCTTTTTTCTTTAGATTTAAAGTCTTTTTAGGGAAAATAAGCTTGGCGCCAACAAAATTGATACTTCAAACGAAGAAAAAATTGTCCTATCTATATTTTTTTGAAAACAAATCAAAGGAAGATTTCAGCGAAATATTTTTTGGAGATTTGATAAAACACATACGATTAAACGACTTGCGTTTTATTGGCCGTTTTGGACTTTTTAAAAACTGCTTACTAACCAGCCTTTGTTGCGGAAGTACTATGGCTATTATGGGGGCGCTTTATGCGGTGTTAAATTCCAGCCGTGGTCAAATTCCTTCGGATATAAGATTGTTTCCTGACTACAGACACAACACGATTTTAATTTGCTTTACAAGTAGCATTACAATAAATTTACTCGCCATTATTAGAAGTTTTATCACAACCATTTGTCAATATTCAAAAAGGAGTCAAAAAAATGGAAATTAAAAAACCAATCGAAAATGTTTTGAAAGAAACCTTGGAAAATATGCGTGGAATAGTTGACGCAAATTCTATTATTGGAAGTCCAATCGAGAAAGGGGAATGTTTAATTATTCCTATTTCGCGCGTCTCGTTTGGGTTTGTGAGCGGGGGCGGAGAATACAACAAAAAGAAGCGCCACGAAATAAATTATCCCTTTGCGGGCGGTAGCGGGGGTGGATGTAATATTTCACCAATTGGTTTTTTGGTTGTAAAAGATAAAAATGTCCAGTTTATAAAAATAAATGTAGAAAGCAATTTTGAAAAAGTTGTTGACCTGTGTGCGGACTTTTTCCAAAACAACAAAAAATAAAATTTCTTGTTAATGATAAGTTCTTTTAACTTTTTTATGTAAAATCTATTGTTTTAAAGATGATTTTAAAAAAAAGTGGGCTTTTGTAGAAAATGCAAAAAAATTACTTTAAACTTTAATTTTTTGGGGTTAATTCTTTTAAAATTTTGATTTTGTGACTTGTTAAAAGACTTAATATTAAAAATTGAACCCATTTATAATCAAAATAAGGAGAAAAATGAAAAAATTTACTAAAATTATTGCTATATTTTTGGCTTTTGTAACTATTTTTTGCTTAAAAGCGCATGGACAAACTGCTGTTGCACGGTCCGTTGATTTTTGCTCTGCTAAATCAATGATTGTAATGGAAACAATGCATAATCGTGTTCTTTATAGCAAAAACGAAAATGAAAAGTTGCCTATGGCGTCGACGACCAAAATTGTGAGCGCTCTTACTGTAATTGAAAATTGTGACGACCTTGATAAACTTGTCACTGTTCCAAAATCAGCGACTTTAGTCGAAGGGAGTTCTATTTATTTAAAGGCGGGCGAGCAATTAACTATAAAACAACTATTATACGGACTAATGCTTCAATCGGGCAACGATTCTGCGGAAACTTTGGCTCTTGAAATTGGCGGAACAATTGAACATTTTGCTGAGCTTATGAATGAAACCGCTTTAAAATGTGGAGCAACAAGCAGTCATTTTGTGACACCGCACGGACTTGATGATAAGGAGCATTACACAACTGCGCACGATTTGGCACTAATCACAAGTTACGCTTTGAAAAACCCTGTTTTCAAACAAATAGTGTCCGCAAAGTCGTTTGTGATAAAACAAACGGAGCACAATTCGGCGCGAACACTCGTAAATAAAAATAAACTTTTGACTTCTCTTGAAGGTTGTATTGGTGTTAAAACGGGTTATACACGCAAGTCGGGAAGATGTCTTGTTTCTGCGTGCGAGCGGGACGGAATGCAAGTTGTTTGTGTTGTTTTAAATGACCGACCTATGTTTGAAGATAGCGAAAAACTTTTGGAACAAGCGTTTAAGGAGTACAAATTGTATGAAATTTTGCCAAGTTATAAGTTTGTAAGCGACATTGCGGTTGAAAATGGCAAGGCGTCCAGTTTAAGACTTTACAATAAAGAAGGATATAGTGTTGTTGCAAAAGAGAGCGAAATTGACAAATATGTTGTTGAATATGATTATGAAAAACAAGTTAAGGCGCCTATTGAAAAGGACAAAAAATTGGGCGAAGTTAAAATATATTATGATAAAACCTTGATTTTTAGCGAAAATTTGTGTAGTATTGAAAGTGTCGATGGGGTTGAGCCCGTTGATGTGATTAAAGAAATACTGGATAAATGGTGAAATGAGAATTAACAAATACATTGCTTCTTGTGGTGTTTGCTCAAGAAGAAAAGCGGAAGAATTTATAAAAAATGGATTTATTAAGGTAAATGGCGAAGTATGCACTTCGCTCGCAACCGATATTGACGAGAAAAAAGACAAGGTTTTTTTAAACGACCAAGAAATATCTTTGCAAGAAGAAAAAGTATATTACATGCTAAATAAACCTAAGGGTTATGTAACTACTATGAGCGATGATAGGAATAGAAAATCTATTGTTGACCTTTTAGGCGATTTAGACAAAAGAGTTTTTCCTGTGGGGCGACTTGACTATGATAGTGAAGGGTTGCTCCTTTTGACTAACGACGGCGAATTGACAAATCATTTGACGCACCCAAGATATGCTGTGCCTAAAAAATATGTTGTTAAAGTTGAAGGGGAAATGAAAGAAAGTGAACTCGCCGTTCTTCGTGCGGGAGTTGTTGTGGACGGGGTTAGATACAACAAATGTAAAGTCAAATTGGTTAAATTTGAAAATAACATTTCAAAAATGGAGATTGTACTTGACGAGGGGAAAAATAGAGAAATTAGGAGAATGTTTCAAGCGATTGGGCGTGATGTCATTTTTCTTAAAAGAGTTGAAATGGCTGGCGTTAAACTTGGGGGATTAAAAAGGGGAGAAATAAGACCTTTAAAACCTTTTGAAGTTGAAATGCTTAAACAATTTGAAGTGGAATAAAAAAATATGGTTGTTGCGTTTTAAAGGTGGGCGTGACATTTAAAAGTGCGCGAGATTTTCTCACGCACTTTTTGCGCCCCCTTAAAAAGGGGGCGCTGTGCAAAATTTTGTATAAAGCAAAATTTTGCAAGAAATGTCACGCGTTAAGGTTAACACTTACGCTTTTTAACGAAATTAGTTGTATTTCTTTACATTTTTTAATATATGATATAAAATAATTTGTATGAAGATAGTGATAATTGGAGCGGGTCCAGCAGGACTAATGTGCGCATATATGGCGAGCCAAAACAAAAATAATCATATTGTTTTGCTTGATAAAAATGAAAAAATTGGTAAAAAATTATTTATTACGGGCAAGGGGCGTTGTAATATAACTAATCTTTGTAGCAGAGAAGACTTTTTAAAAAATGTTGTAAATAATTCTAAATTTCTTTATTCTTCATTGTCAAGTTTTACGCCACAAGACACAATAGATTTTTTTAACAATAATGGTTTAAAAACCATGATAGAGCGTGGAAATAGAGTATTCCCAGCGAGTGAAAAATCTAGTGATGTTATTAAAACCTTTCAAAAGTTGTTAAAAAAACAAAATGTTGAAATAATTTTAAATAGTAATGTAAAAAATGCCTATTTTGATGGCAAAAAATATGTGGTTTGTTTGGATAAGGAAAAGATGTTATGTGACGCGCTTGTCATTGCAACTGGCGGAAAATCTTATCCGATGACAGGTTCAACTGGTGACGGTTATAAAATAGCAAACAGTTTTTCACATTTGGTTGTTGAACCAAAACCCGCGCTTTGTCCCATTTTGCTTCAAGATTACAATGGGGAACTGGCGGGTTTTTCACTCAAAAATGTTTCAGTTTCAATAAAACTGGCGGGTAAAAAATACTCGCAATTTGGAGAAATGCTTTTTACACATAATGGACTCAGTGGCCCTATTATTTTGACATTGAGTAGTCTTGTAAACAAATTCGATTTGCACGGCGTGACTATTTCTATTGATTTAAAACCTGCTCTTGACGAAAAACAACTTGAAAATAGGTTGTTGCGTGATTTTGAGACTAGCAAAAGTAAGACTTTGAAGAATTATTTGAAAGAGCTTATGCCATCGTCTCTTATTAAAACATTTTTAGAAAAAGCAAATTTGCCTTTAGATGAACCGCTTTGCGATATAACAAAGGCTCAAAGAAACACAATTATAAAAACCTTAAAAGCAATAAATTTTACAGTTAATTCGCTTGATAAAATTGATTATGCAATCGTTACAAGCGGTGGCGTCTCGGTTAAAGATGTTGACCCTAAGACTATGGAAAGTAAATTAAACAAAAATTTATTTTTTGTTGGAGAAGTTTTAGATGTGGACGCATTAACGGGCGGTTTTAATATTCAAATCGCACTCGCAACGGGGCACGCGTGCGGGCAACATTTGGCGGGAATTGAGGGGGAAGATTAGTATGATATTTTGGATTTGTTATGTGCTTTTTTGGCTACCTTTCCATATTTTTGCACCATACAAACTTTATGGGAAAAACAACATTGAACGGGGTAAAAAATATATTATAGTTAGCAACCACAAGAGCAACTTTGACCCTATTTTATATGATTATGTTTTTAGAAGTAGAAACAGATATTTGGCAAAGAAAGAATTATTTACGACAGGATTTAGACGCTTTTTTATGAAGAATGTTTTTGGTGGAATTGCAATTGACAGAGAAAAAGGGCTCTCAATTGCGCAAGTTAAAGAAATTTGTCAAGTGATAAAAAGCAATCAAAATTTGGGAATTTTTCCCGAAGGAACTCGCCGAGATGGACTTAAAAAAGACGATGAAGTAAAGGGTGGAGCGTGTTTTTTTGCTATTAAAACGAGAACACCTGTCATTCCTTGTTTTGTTGTTAAAAAGCATCGTTTTTTTAGAAAAAACGTAGTTTTAGTTGGTAAACCTTTTGAGTTCACTGATTACTATGATAAAAGGCTTGATAAGGAAACTCTTTTGCAAGCGGAGACTGAATTGCGTGACAAAATTGTTGAACTTAATACAAATTATCAAAATTATTTGGCAGAAAAAGCACTTATAAAAAAACTAAAACGCGAAAAACGTACAAAAAAAGTTAAAGATATTAGAAGTTAATAACATAGTTTTAATTGTTTTAGCCTATAAATTTACAAAAAAAGTAAAAACAGTGTAAAATTGTTTTTATTTTTTTATATTTTTGATATAATAACCAAAGTTAGGAGAAATTTTTAATGGACGAGAAATTTGATTTAGATAGTATAGATAAAACGTTTACAAGGTTTAAAGTCGGCGCAAAAGTGAATGCGACCGTTGTTGCTAAACTTAAAAGTGGCTTGCTTGTTAATATTGGCGGGAAAAAAGACGGGTTGATTCCTTTTTGTGACGAAGAAAATAAAGCAATTCAAGATGTAAATATAGGTGATAGTTTTGAAGCGATAATTGTCAACACAAAAGATGAAAGTGGGGCAGTCGTTTTGTCAAAACAAAAAGCGGATGATTTAAGGATAGGCAATGAAATTGCAAACACATTAGCGGTTGGCAATGAAACAGAACTTATAATTACTTCCGCAACAAAAGCGGGGCTTGTGTCGAAACTTGGTACTTTTGAAGTTTTTATTCCGTATAGCCAAATTTCATATGGAAGAATTGACAATAATTTGCAAAATTATGTAAACAAACAATTTAAGGCAATCGTTCTTGAAATTGACCTTATTAGACATAAAATTGTTGCTTCAATTAGAGCGTATGAAGAGCATGAAAAACTGTCTGCCGAAGAAGCGTTTTTCTCTTCAATTTACGAGAATAAGGTTGTCACGGGAAAGGTCATTAGATTTACTGATTTTGGCGCATTTGTAAATGTTGGCGGAGTGGACTGCTTGTGTCATAATAGCGAAGTTAGTTACGAGAAAAATAAGAAGGCGAGCGATGTTTTGGAACTTGACAAGTCATATGATTTTAAAGTTATAAAACTTGACAAGGAAAACAAGAAAGTTTCACTTAGTTATAAAGCACTTCAGGTAAATCCAATTGTTGAAAAACTTAAAGCCTATAAAGTCGGCGACGTTGTAAACGGGGAAGTTAAAAAGATTTTGCCCTTTGGCGCGATTGTTGCTTTTGGCGACGGGCTTGAAGGATTGTTGCATGTTAAAGAAGCGTCTCATTTCTACATTAGAAATGTCTACGAAGTTGCAAAAGTCGGTCAAAAAATGAATTTTAAAATTATTGAAATTGATCCAGAAAGCAACAAAGTTTCGTTGTCACTTAAAGCATTGCAAGAAGAACCTGAAATAATGAAATTAAAATCAAGAGATGATGCTTATGCAGAGACAGTTGCAAGTGCTGATTATGTGAAAGGTCAAAAAGACGGTAAGGTTGAAATAAAGGAAAATTTGCAAGAAGAATAGATTAAAATTGTGTTTTAACTTTTTGTCTATAAAAATGTGAATACTTACTCAAAAGATGTTTAACTTAGTAGTGTTTAACATTTAGCTTAACTGTATAAACATATTGTTTGAGTGTTGTGTGATTAAAAAAGTAAAATACTATTATTAAAATACAATTTGTTGTAAATAAAAAAGCCTTCAAATGTGATAACCACATAAGAAGGTTTTTTATATTGGAGCTACTGGGCGGACTCGAACCGCCGACCTATTGATTACGAATCAATTGCTCTACCAACTGAGCCACAGTAGCATATGATTCATTTTTTTGACATTGGTGTTGTTGGATGGCTATTTTGTTTAAAATAATAACTTTTTCTTGTTAACATAAACGAGCAAAGGTTATTTTGATTAGCAAGTTGATTTTTAAACTCGCAAAATTTGTGAACCATTCAACCAAAAAATATTGTATCAGTTTTTTATTTTTTTGTAAACATATTTTTCGATAATTATTGAAATGTTTAAAATTTGAACAGGGGCATTTGTGATAATAAAGGGAAAAATCATTGAAAAAGTCCTATTTTGCAGTTAATAATATTTTTTAATAAAGTAAACTAGCAATTTTTATGAATATAAATAAAAAATTATGACGGGTTCTATAATATAAAAGAAAACTTAAATATAAAGTGCGTTGCAAATGAAAAATGACAATTTTTTGAAATTATTTATCTTTTTGTTGACATTTTTTTTTAGTTGTGTATAATAGCAAAGTAGAATATTTAAGGAGAAATGAGAAATGGCAAAATGTGAGATTTGTGGCAAGGACCAAATGAGAGCCAGCAATTTGAGTTATAGAAGTTCTAAAATGACAAGAAGAACTTTGACACATAAAAAAGCAAATGTTCAAAAGGTTACTGTGCTTGAAGGAACAACCCCAACAAAAAAATATGTTTGCACAAAGTGCTTGAAAAGTAGCGAAGTGAAAAGGGGCTAATTAAATGTTTGTTAAAAAGGACTGCTTTGGTGGTCCTTTTTTTGAGTTTAATTTTGGAGGGTTCTATGCAAAATCAAATCATTTTAGTTGAAGGTACAGATTGTTCGGGCAAACAAACACAGACGGAAATGCTTGTTGACAGGTTGAATAGTGACGGAATAAAGGCAGTTAGACTGAGCTTTCCGATGTATGACAGCCCAACGGGGCGTATTGTCGCAGGACCTTATCTTGGAAAAGAGAAGTTTGGTGAAGGTTACTTTCAAGAAGGGGCAAGCCATGTTGACCCAAAAGTTGCATCACTTTACTTTACTGCCGATAGACTATATAATATTCATAAAGTTTACGAAAAACTTGATGAAGGTTACACTGTGGTTCTTGATAGGTATGTCGAAAGTAATATGGCGCATCAAGCAGGCAAGTTTAAAAATAAATTTGAACGCAACAAAATGGTTGATTGGATTGAAAACTTGGAGTACAAATTTCTAAAACTTCCAAGACCTAACCAAATAGTTTTTCTTCATATGCCAGCCAAATATTCTCGAGAGTTAAAAATGTCAAGAAATGAAACAGGAGACCAACACGAAAACGATTTTGAATATTTGGAACGCTCGGAAGAAACATACCTTTATTTAGCAAAAAGATTTGGTTATAAAACAATTGATTGTGTTAGGAATGAAAAAATAAGAACAAAAGCGGAAATTAGTGAAGATGTTTATAATTGTGTGATGGAGAAGTTGCGTGGAAATGAATTTGAAAGGTCTTAATGCACTTGTGACTGGGGCTAGCCGTGGGATTGGAAGGCAAATTGCAATCCAACTTGCTAGGAGTGGGGCAAATGTTATAGTAAATTACAACAAATCGAAGAAAATTGCGGAGCAATTGTGTTTTGATTTGCAACAAAAATACAACATTAAAGCGCTTGCAATTCAAGCTGACATTGGCAATAAAAATGATGTTGACCGTTTGGTTTCGACTGCTTGTTCGAATTTTAATAAAATTGATATACTTGTGAATAACGCAGGGATTTGTTGTGATATGGAATTGTGCGACCGAACGGTCGGATGTTTTGAAAAAACTTTTCAAACAAATCTATTTGGCGTCTACCAATTAACCAAAATTTTGGGTGCAAAAATGAAAGAAAATCAATTTGGGAAAATTGTGAATGTTTCATCTAACAACTCAATAAATGGATTTTACCCAACTACAATTGATTATGATGCATCAAAATCTGCGCTAAATTCTTTAACTAAAAATTTTGCGATTGAACTTGCACCATATGTTAACGTAAATGCGGTCGCTCCAGGCTGGATTGACACAGATATGAATAAGGATGTTTTGACGCCTGACGTTGCTGAACTTGAAGCAAAAAGAATTTTAAAAAATCGTATAGGGACGCCCGAAGATGTTGCAAATTTAGTTTTATTTTTGATTTCAAAAGAATCAGATTATATAACAGGGCAAATTATTGCTGTTGACGGCGGAATGTTTTAATCGACTATTGATAAACTTTTTAATAAAAAAACGTTTTATTTAAAAAAATTGACTGTTTATTATGTCTTATCTCTTAAAATAAATAATCAAGCAAATATTTATACTTAAAAAAAGAAAATGCGAGAATATTCGGAAAAAATAGAAAAAAATAAAAAAAGTTTGATAAATTTATTGCAAAAATAAAAAATATATGCTAAACTACTTCTTGTAATTTGGGTTGTTAGAAGTCAAATAGGGAAAAATTTATAAGCAAAGATAACTGGCTACTCAAGTTTGAAGCTTAAAGTATTTTTTACAGCATTAGCAATTTTTCAACGCGTTATGAAAATGCTTTTAGACAGCGTAAGCCGAAGTGGCGGAATGGTAGACGCACAAGACTCAAAATCTTGCGTAGGCAACTACATGAGGGTTCGAGTCCCTCCTTCGGTACCAAAAAGTAATCCCACCTAAAAAGGTGGGATTTTTTATTAAAATACACAAAAAATTATTGCATTTTATAACTTTTATTTATGAGACATTAGCACGGACAGATTGTGGCTTGACTAAAAGATTTGTACTTGACCTGTAATTTTTTGTTGGGTCATAATTCCTTGCAAAATTTCGGGCATTGTGATACTGCGTGCCTGAATTATTTTGATTTTGTCTTGTTACATTATCATTTTTAGCGTTTTCATATTGATATTGTGGCGTTTGATAATGATTATTGTTAATATTGTTCTCACTGTTGTTTTTATAATAAGTGAAGGCTTTATTGTCGTTTGAATACTGGCTTAATGAACTTGGTTTTACATCATTTTGTTGTGTTTTGTTTGGCTCTATTTTTGATGTATAGTCCTTGTTCTTTTCTAGTGTATTTGGATCATTGTTTGTGTCGTCTTGATTTGTTGCATATTTATCTTCGTTTTGTCGTTCTATTTCGACGGGATGTGTTCGATCCAAATTAGGGTAAGTTGTATAACCATAATTTGAATTGTTGTTAACTCCATTATTGTAAGTAGGGGTAGGAGTCATGTTAGGAGTGTAAGTTGTGTTGAAAGTTGTGCTTGAAATTTGGTTTAAATTTGAAGAATTATTTGTCGTATTTTGATTTTTATTTGTTTCTACATATTTACTGCTAGATTGATTAAATGTCGAGCCTTTTGCGACATTATTATTGAAATTGGTTGAGTTGATTTTTTGATTTCTACTTAGGTCGTTTGTTTGATTGTGTAGGGTAGAGTCGTAAGCATTAGTGTTGTTATTTCTTTTATAATTTGTTTTTTCATTTTCATTATTGGAGTTGTAGTTTCTTAGGTTGGATAAATACTTGTCTTTATCCTTTATATCCTTTGTGTATGGATTTGTATTCGAATTTGCATTGTTTAAAGAATTGTTATTTGAAGAATAGTAAAAATTATTGGCTATTTTTTCATTTTTTTGTTTTTGAATATTATTAGTTATATTGTTATAACTACCAGTGCTTTTTGATGAAATATTGTCATTTTTTGTTGTTTTTTCGTCATTTTTATATCGATTTGTATTAAAAATGGCTTTATTTTGCTCATTAACATCTGTTTTTTGGGCATTTTTAATGAAATTATTTCTGTCTGAGTTAGTAGCTAACTCATTTTGCTTATTTTCAGTCACTTTTTTCTCGTTTTCATCATTTTTTTGTAATTTATTTGTTGTTACATTATTAGAGTAGTCTTTTTGAGTAAAGATCAATTCGTTTTTTGCGCTGTTATTATTTGTATTAGGTCGATTTAAAGTGTCTGTTTGATTGTAAATAGTATTATTTTTTGGAGAATTTACATAATTTTGTCCATTTTGTTCTTTGTATTTTGTAGTTTCATTGCTTTTTGTGTAATTATTGGTAGGCGTTATGTTATTTGTAACTGATTTTGTATCAAAATTAGGTTCTAGTGACCTTTTTATATCATTTTGAGATTGATTTTGTGTGTTTGTTTGATTATTTATCGGTGAATTTGTTATATTTGATTTGTTTTGATCTGTTGCTTTTAATTGATTATTGTAAGGTTGATTTGTTTGATTTTTTGACTGTGAATTATAAAATTCTTTATTTTTTGCACTATTTAGACTTGAAAGATACCTATTGTTTCTAATGTAAGGGTTAACAGACATGTTTGTTGAGCATTTTTCTCCGTTTAACTTTTTAGCGAAACAATTGATTTCATTTACACAATATATTGTGTTGTTTAGTGTGCAACAATTTGCGTCAAGTTTATTATATACTTGTAGCAATTCGGAATTGATAGTGCCAGAGTTGGTTGAAAGATTGTTCTTTTTGCGATTTATATTTTTAAGGTTGCTTGAACAACTTTTGCATGATTTCACATTGTTAATACAATCCTTTACGACTTCATAGTAACTTGTGAGCGTGCGAAGGTCATTTTCTGGAATGCTTTTTTTACTTTCTTTTAATTTTTTTAAATTTGCTTTCGCCTCGCTACAACTTTTCAAAACATTTGCTTTTGCAGTTACAAATTCTTGATTTAAATTTTTACAATCATTAGACAAGGTCGCAAGTGAAGAATATTCATTTTGACTATATGTCGACACTGAGCATGGCTTTATGTCATTATTCATTTTCATGGCACGTTTTGCGTTAAAATTTATACATTGTTGTCTAAATTTTTGTGGAGAAGGTACATTGAATTGCATTGAAGGTGAATTTGGTGCAATATTAGCACATTCATTAAATTTTTGCATATATGAAAAATCTATTGGTGTTCTGTCTTGACTATTTTCATCATAAAGTGGTGCAAAAAGGAATGGGCGCTCATCCAGTGCATTTTTTGGAGTGCTTTGGTCAAAATTGAAGGCGGATGTTTGCGTGGTTGAACTTACAATCGAGCCTTCATTGGACAAAATTGAATTTAAATCCATTTTATTTGTATCTATGTTGTCTAGTTTGTTAGTTAAACTAATAATTTGGTCAAGTCCACTTGATAATTTTTGACTTGACATTCTAACTTGAGCACTATTGTCGTTAGAACATCCCGTAGTGACTAGTATAAAAACTAAAACAAAAGAAAAGATTGCTAAAATTTTTTTCATATTTATCTCCCTAAAATATTTTTTGCTACACCTAGTTTGTTTAAAAAATTTAGAATTATTTATAAAATTTTGGATTTTGAGCCGATTTTTTGAAAATTTAGGGATAGAGAAGGTAATTTTAAGAATTTTTTGTTTAAAAAACTTTCTTTAGTCAAATATTTCTTCAAAGGAAGTGAAAAATGGATAAAAACAAAACAAATATGCAATATTGTAATTTTGTAGAAAATAGGTTGCCTAAAACAAAGTTTTTTCCGTCGCTACTTTGGGCTTTTCTTGTGGGCGGGATAATTTGTTGTATTGGACAAGGTATTTTTGATGGCTTAACAGCAATTTTCCCAAGCTTATCTAAGGATGATGTTCAAGCGTACACATTGGTCATTCTTATATTTTTGGCGTCCTTTTTGACGGGACTTGGAATTTATGACAGAATTGGTGTATTTGCGGGTGCAGGATCGATTGTTCCTATAACGGGATTTTCCAACTCAATTGCGAGTCCTGCAATTGAATTTAAGAACGAAGGGCTTATTTTTGGTCTCTGTGTCAAAATGTTTACAATTGCGGGACCTGTTATTGTAACAGGTATAGTGTCGAGTATGCTTGTTGGGCTAATCTATTATATAGTGGGGTTGTTATGATAAAAAAAGTTGGTGAAAATACAATAAAATTTACTCTTCCGCCAAAAATAGCGAGCGGATATGCGATTGTGGGACCGAAAGAAGGATTGAGTCCGCTGTCAAGTTATTTTGACTACATTTTAAAAAATGACGCTTTTAACGAAAAAACATATGAAAAGGCGGAGCGAAAGATGCTTGAACAGGCAATCAGTGGCGCAATTGATAAAGCGAACCTTTTGTCAACTGACATTGATATTCTTTTGAGCGGTGACCTTTTAAATCAAATTATTTCGGCGTCATTTTCGGCTAGACAACTACAAACTTCATTTATTGGTTTGTTTGGGGCGTGTTCGACGATGACTGAAGCGCTGGCTGTCGGGGCTTGCATTATTGATGGAGGGTGTGCAGATAAGGTGGCGTGTGCAACGAGTAGCCACTTTTCTACGGCGGAAAGACAATTTCGTTATCCTTTGGAACTAGGTTGTCAGCGCCCACCAACATCTCAATGGACAGTGACAGGGGCTGGGTGTACAATTTTGTCTCGTGACGGCGAGGGGCACAATATAACTCACGCGACATTCGGCCGTGTTATAGACTATGGCATAAACGATATGAACAATATGGGGGCAGCAATGGCACCTGCAGCCGCGGACACTTTAAAAAATTTGTTTAAGGACACGAACACAACTCCCAGCGATTACGACCTTATAGTAACGGGGGACTTGGGAAAATTGGGGAGCGAACTTTTGGTTGACTTACTTGAAAACTATGGCTATAAAATGGGCGAAAATTATTGCGATTGTGGGCAAATGATATATAGTAGCAGTCAGCGGACATTTATGGGCGGAAGTGGTTGCGGGTGCAGTGCGAGTGTGATAAATTCTTATGTTCTAAGCAAGCTTGATTCTGGTGACTACAAAAAAATAATTATTATGTCAACTGGGGCTCTTGTCAGTACGACATCGACACAGCAAGGGGAGACAATCCCTGGAATTGCGCACGCACTTGTGATTGAAAAGGGGAAATAAAAATGGATATATTTTTACAATATTTAATTGTTTTTGGCGTAGGCGGATTTGTTTGCCTTATTGCACAAATTTTGATTATTAGAACTAGAATGACATCGGCGAGAATACTTGTTTTATTCGAACTAATTGGTGTGCTTCTTCAAGCGGTTATGCTTTTTGACCCTATAAAAGAATTCGCTAAATCAGGAATAACGGTCCCAATTATTGGCTTCGGGGCGTCTTTGGCTCGCGGAGCAATGGAGGGTGTTAAAAAATACGGAATTTTGGGCATATTTAATGGTGGATTAACCGCCACCGCAGCGGGAATTGCAGCCGCAGTTGGGTTTGGATATATTTTTGCTCTTATATTTAGGTCACACAGTAAAAAATCGTAATTTTTAGCTTATTTTTTAAAACTGATACACAAAGGGAGCTTTGCATTTAAGTTGCATAGTCTCCTTTTTTATTATGTTTATTTCAAAATGTTAGCCTTTTTATGTAATTTCTAAAAGGTTGTAATAATTTTTTTATACTTTAAACATTATAGAATCTTAGATTTTTTTAGTAAACAAGAGGATAAAAGCAAGTAAAATATGTCATACATTGTCATATTTTGGCATAAAAATAAGTGTGAGTTGTCAGGAGTATGAATCAGAATATGTGACAAACAAAATCAAAATGGCGAAACGAAAAAGGACAAAAAAAGTTTTATTTGTCTTGATTTTCGCTGTTTTTTTTGTCGTTGTGAGTGTGCTGGTTTTTCTCTCGCGCGTAGTTAATCCAATTGTGATGTCTTATGGTGAAGCGCAAGTAAATAAAATGCTTGCCGTGTCATCAAACAGTGCTGTAAATGAAATAACTGCTGTGAATTACAACGACTTAATAAATGTATCTTATTCTGCGTCGGGAGACGTCTTATCTATAAAAGCAAATACCAACGAAATTAACAAAATTGGAAACACACTTGCAATACACACACAACAAAAACTTGACGAAGTTGCAACAATGGGCGTGAACATTCCGATCGGAACATTGTCTGGAATAGCGTTTTTATCTGGCGTGGGGACCGACGCAACTTTTAAAGTTAACCCTATTGGCAATGCAAAATGTAGTTTTTATACATCTTTTTCGTCTTGCGGGATAAATCAAACCGTACATAAAATATATGTGACGATTGAAAGCGAGGCTTCGCTTATTTTGCCTTTTGGAATGAAGGTCATAAAGAGCGAAAACAGTTATATTGTTAGCGAGTTTGTAATTGTTGGAAAAGTACCTAGCACATATCTAAATATAACATCGCTAGATGACTTGAAATAGTACAAAATAATGTTTTATTGACTTCAATCCTGTGTGGAAAATAACGCTTTTTTAGTTTAAATTGGCCTTAATTTTAACCGCCTTATTGATTTTGTACAAACCTCTCGTGCTGGTAGTATTATTAAAAAGGTTTTTAAATAAAGTCCCGCAAGTATTTGTATTTTTGATTTATTATTAAATGCCAAAAGAAATTATATTAAAAAAGGTTTACAAAAACATAAAATAAAGTTGACAAAATAAATATATTTGATAAAATGTCATTGTTTGAAACTTTTGTAAAAGCGATAATGAAAGACTAGTAGTTTTTGCGAGTAGAACTCAAACTTTGATTTAGAGAGAATCTTCGCCTTTTTAGGCGTGCTGAAAAAGATTTATCAAAGTGCAAAAATGAATTCACTTTTTAGCTTCTCTGGGGAAATAACAGTAGTTAGAGACGGGAATGCCCGTGATAGCATAAGTAAGGATTTTGGCCCAAAAATGAGCTATTTTTGTGCCTAAATCGAAAATAGGTGGTACCGTGAAGAATGCTTCGCCCTATTAAAAGGTGGCGGAGTTTTTTTGTTTTAAAGGACAACTCACGAATCTACTATTGTATTACTCGTGAAAAAAAAGGTTAAAGAGTATAAATGTCGCTCAAACAAAAGGTTAAAATAAAGAAAGGAAAAAGATATGAAAGAGTTAGAAGAGATTTTTTTAAAAGCCAAAAAAGACCTTGAAGAGACAAAGATTTTTCAAGATTTGTCTACTTTTTATGTAAATTATCTCGGCAAAACGGGTAAGGTTACAGAACTTATGAAAAAGGTCAAAGACTTGCCAAACGAAGAAAAAAGGACTTTTGGGCAAACTGTAAATAAGATAAAACAAGACCTTCAATCGCTTATGGAAGAAAGAGAAAAGGAATTTGCAAAACAAAAAATTTTGAATAAGATAAACAAAACAAAAGACCTAGATTTGACCGTTCCTAGTAGTTGTCCACATGGAAGTTTGCATCCAATTTCAATCATTCAAAATGAAGTTATTGATATTTTTCTAAGTATGGGATTTACTGTTGAAGACGGCAATGAAATTGAGACGGAGTATAACAACTTTGAAGCGGTCAATGTTCCTAAAAACCACCCAGCGAGAGATATGCAAGATACATTCTATCTTGACAATGGACAAGTTTTAAAAACACATACTTCGGCAGCACAAAATAGAATTATGCGTAAATATGGCGCGCCACTTAAAGCGATTTTCCCTGGAAGATGTTTTAGAAACGAAGAACTTGACGCTAGCCACGAAAACACTTTCTTCCAAATAGAAGGGATGATGATTGATAAAGATGTTTCAGTCGCAAATTTGATTTACTTTATGAAAGAAATGCTGACGCACGTTTTCAAAAAAGAAATCAATGTTAGGTTGCGCCCTGGATTTTTTCCATTTGTTGAGCCTGGCTTTGAACTCGATATTTCTTGCCCATATTGTGATGGAAAAGGTTGCAGAGTTTGTAAACATGGTGGTTGGATTGAACTTTGTCCTTGCGGGATGATTCACCCTAATGTTCTAAGAATGGGCGGGATTGACCCTGACAAATGTCAAGGCTTTGCGTTTGGGCTTGGTTTTTCAAGACTTGCTATGATGACTTATGATATAACTGAAATCCGCTTGCTCAATAGTGGAAATATTAAAGCATTATCTCAAGCGGGGATAAAATAGGAGAAAAATATGAAAGTATCAATAAATTGGATAAAAGACTTTGTTGACTTAAATGGAGTGGACATTGAAAAACTTATAAATAAATTTACGATGTCCGTCGCGGAAGTCGAGGGTGTAGAATATAAAGGGAAAGATATCTCGGGAGTTGTTGTCGGCGAGATTTTGAGTGTAGAAAATGTGCCAAACAGCAAAAAGTTGCATCTTCTTAAAGTGGATGCTGGAGAAAAAGAGCCTCTTCAAATTGTGTGCGGGGCTCCCAATGTCCGTGTCGGTCTAAAAACCGCACTTGCAAAAATTGGAGCAAAACTCGGAAATATTACTATTTCAAAGGCAACTCTTGCTGGAATTGAGAGCTTTGGGATGTGTTGCGGTGGTGATGAAATTGGTATTTCAGATGACCATAGCGGGATCGTTGAACTTGATAGCGACGCAAAAGTTGGTGCGGATATAAAAGACGTGTTAGACATAGAAGACACTATTTTTGAGGTTGACAATAAATCTCTTACAAACCGCCCAGATTTATGGGGACATTATGGCATAGCAAGAGAAATTTCAGCACTTTGTGGGCGAGAACTTAAACCTCTTTTGGTGGCGGATAAAAAGGATTTTGAAGGAAAGCCAAAAACAGAACTTGTTGTAACAAGCAAGGATTGTTATAGATATACAACGGCGAGTATGAAAAATGTTACGCGTAAAAAGTCGTCGCTTAATATGCAAATAAGGCTATTTTATTGTGGAATGCGCGGGATAAATCTCCTTGCAGATATGACAAATTATGTTATGCTTGAACTTGGACAACCTATGCACGCTTTTGATGGCGACATAGTGAAGAAAATTGAAGTATATAATCTTGATAAAGACCTTGCTTTTAAGACTCTTGATGGCGAAAATAGGGCTTTAAAGGCGGGGAATATGGTTATCGCAACAAATGAAACGCCAGTTGCACTTGCAGGTATTATGGGGGGCGAAAATAGCGAAATAACGGATGAAACAACAAGTGTTCTTATTGAATCTGCTAATTTTGACGCGTATAAGGTTAGAACGACCGCGACAAGCCTCGGAATGAGAACGGAAGCAAGTGCTAGATATGAAAAATCTCTTGACCCCGAGCTTACGATGACTGCGTTATTAAGAATGGTTTATCTTATAAAAGAACAGGATTCTGGTGCTGAGATTTCATCAAGTATAGTTGATAGTTATCTTAAAAAGTATGATAAGCTTGAAGTTGAATTGACAAAAGACTATGTTGATAGATTTGTTGGGATTGACATTCCAGAAGAGACTATTTTGTCTATTTTGACAAGCCTTGAATTTAAATTGTTGTCAAATAAAAATGGCACATATAAATTTCTCGTTCCAACATTTAGGGCTACGAAAGATATTAACGGAAAAGCGGATTTAGTGGAAGAAGTGACAAGGATTTATGGTTATGACAATATTACTCCAAAATCACTTAAGCAACCGCTTAAACCTGCACTTTTAGACCCTGCAATAAAGCTTGAATATGACACAAAATATGCCTTAGCGCAAAAGTTTAATCTTAATGAGACTCATTCCTATGTTTGGTACGATATGGCGACTAATAAAGAACTTGATATTGCTCCAACAAGTGTTATAAGATGTGTTAATTCTATAAACAAAGAAAACGATAAAATTCGTAGTACAATGATTCCTAGTTTGCTTAAAGTAGTCGTGGATAATAAAGCTAATTTTGACAATTTCGGCACATTTGAAGTTGGGCGTGTTGTTAAAAATATGACTAAGGACAATTTGGCGGACGAGACAAAGAGCCTTGGAGTTGTTTTGTATAGCGCGGACAAGTCGGTCGAAGAAATGCTTTACAAGATGCGTGATATGATTGATTTCTTGTTTGATTATGTTTTTAAAATAAAACTAACACTTAATCTTTCAAATCCATCCGTCGATTATTATCATCCAAAAAATTACTACACAATTTCGGCTGGTGACGCGCTTGTTGGAGATATGTTTGCTGTGCATCCAAATGTTACTGAAAAGATTGAAGAAAATTGTAGCGTTGTTGGCTTTGAAATTAACTTTTCACAACTTGTAAAGGTTGCACCAATCGAAACGAAGTTTGAAAAAATAAGCAAGTATCCTACAACGAAACTCGATTTTAACTTTATTATTCCAAGGGATAAGTTATATAAGGATATTATTGAAATCGCAAACAAAATTGATTCTACGCTTAATTATTCCGTTTCACTTCTTGATATTTATGAAAACATAGACGGTACAAAGAGCTATACACTTCACTATGAAGTAAATAGTTTGGATAGAACGCTAAAAACTGAGGATATTGACATATTCCACTCTGCCGTAATTGAAAAATTTGCGCAAAATAATATTAAGTTGAAATTGTAGATAGCACTGATGTTTGTTTAATCTGAGTTGAAGAGCTTATGAATAAAGTTACACATTCCGTATTTTAGTGAACTTGAGTTTAAGATTAAATAAAATATGACAAGAGTTGTCATAATTACAGGGACAAATTTCCTAGTTGTAAAAAGATAGTGAGTGAAAGAGCTATTATAGACCTTTAAAGAAAAGGAGAATAAATGATTTATTTTGATAACGCCGCAACTACTAAGCCTATAAAGAAAGCAATGGATAAGTTTGACCAGATAAATGCCGAAGAATATTTTAATCCTTCGGCTCCTTACTCATGCGCGTTTAAATTATCTCAAGAGATAAATTCGGCAAGGCGCGGAATTATAAATTATCTCCACGGCGACGATGTAGGTGACCAAGTTGTATTTACATCTGGAGCAACCGAGTCAAATAACCTTGCTATTATTGGCTCGGCAAAGGACAAGCACAAAAAATATTTATTTTCAGTGGGAGAGCATCCAGCAGTCTATAATACGGCGATGGAACTAAAATCAAAGGACTATGATGTCGGCTTTATTCCTTTAAGAGCAGATGGTCAAATTGATTATGACAAATTTGAGACAATGTTAAGTTCAGATGTTGCGCTTGTCTCTGTGATGTTTGTCAATAATGAAACAGGTGCAATAAACGATTTAAAACGCGTTTGTGAAATTATGAATAGCCACTGCAGGGAAGCACTTTTACATGTTGACGCCGTGCAAGGATTTGGGAAAATTGACATAAATGTTAGAAAGTGTAAAATAAATCTTCTATCAATGTCTGCGCACAAAATAGGTGGAATTAAAGGCGTCGGGGCACTCTATATTTCAAAAGACACGAAAATTAAAAACATCAATTTTGGTGGCGGACAAGAGTTTGGACTAAGGTCGGGCACTGTGAATGCTGGCGGAATTTTATCTTTTTATGAAGCGGTTAAAGAGATGTTCACTCATCAAAAGGAAAATTATGAAAAGGTTGTCAGTCTTAAAGAACATCTTTTAAAAGAGTTATATAAAGAACTCCCACAAGCGACTATTGTTAGCGCTAAAAGTAATTCGCCTTATGTCGTGAGCCTATTTTTTAAGGGCTATCGTGGGGAAACAATAATGCGTCAACTTGATTCAAAAGGAATTTGCGTTGGGACGGGCTCAGCGTGTTCGTCAAGTAAAGTCGGAAATAGAGTTTTAGAAAATTTAGGTTATGACAAATCGCAAATTATAGGCGCAATACGCGTGAGTTTTAGCCCAAATAATACGACGGAAGAAATTGATGCTTTAATAACCGCATTAAAAAAATTTATAAAATAGAAAGGATAAATGTATGAAAAAATCGATTTTAATAAGGTTTGGGGAAATATTTTTAAAAGGGAAAAACTATCTCTTTTTTGAAAACACCCTTTATAAAAATATTAAGTGGAGACTAAAAGAATTTGATTGCGAGTTGACAAGGACGGCGGGGCGTTTTATTGTTGAAAATTTTGAAGATGATGATTTAGACGACATTATCGACGCAATTAAGTGCGTTTTTGGTGTTGTATCACTTTCTGTTGCGTACGAAATTGACACAACACTCGACAATATCGTTGAGATTTGTAAAACTATCAAACTTGTAGAGAAAACCTTTAAGGTTGAAGTTAAAAGGGCAGATAAAAGATTTGAGATGCCATCAAACAAATTGGAAGCATTGCTTGGTGGGATTATTCTAGAAAACAACCCTGACACAAAGGTTGATGTTCATACGCCGAAACAAGAAGTATATGTTGAAATTAGACAAAACGGCAAAAGTTATGTGTATTACGAAAAAATCCCTTGCCTTGGCGGTATGCCAGTTGGGACATCGGGGAAGGCAATGTTACTTTTAAGCGGTGGAATTGATAGCCCTGTTGCGGGTTTTCTTATGGCAAAACGCGGGCTTAAAATCGATGCAATACATTTTCATAGTTATCCATATACGAGCGAGCAAGCAAGGCAAAAGGTCATTGACTTAGCAAAAATTGTGAAAAAATATACAGGAAACATCACTTTACACATTATCCCATTTACACATATTCAAGAAGAAATCCACAAGAATTGTGACGATGAATATATGGTTACGCTTGTTCGTCGATTTATGATGGATATAGCGGAACGCGTCGCAAAAGAGAATGATTGTTCGGCAATAATTACTGGCGAAAATTTGGCACAAGTTGCCAGTCAAACAGTTGAAGGTATAACATCCACTAACAAAATGGCGAAAGATTTGCCAGTTTTTAGACCACTAATTAGTTTTGATAAAGTTGAAATTTCGCAAATTGCGGAGAAAATAGGTACTTATGAAACATCGATTTTACCTTATGAAGATTGTTGTAGTGTGTTTTTACCTAAAAAGCCAGTTACGCATCCAAAACTTGATAGGGTAGAGAAAAACGAGACATTGCTTGATAGGGAAACTTTGATTAAAGAGGCTATTCAAAACCAAGAAATTCTAAAAATTTAGTTTAGGAATATAAGCCCTTTTAAAAATCTTATTTGGGGTAAAAAAGGTTTTTTGAGCCAAATTAAAGTGTTTTTTACCATTTTTGAACAAAAATTTACAAAAATTGATAATTTTTTATAGAAAAAAATAAATTTAAAGCGAGTTGTTAATTTGTATTTTAGCAATTCGCTTTTTTTGCTATAATAAATTTGTTTGACATAATTTTTAGATATTGCTAAACTATAATCAGTCAAATCATTTGATATTTCGTTATTGAATTTTTGATAAATTTTTTATAAAAGGAACAGTGACTAAATGATACCAATAGTTTGGTTTTTAGTCGCTTGTGTTTTAAGTATTGGAGCTGGAACAGGCGCAACATATTTTTTAATATCAAAAAAAGCATCACAATCAAGAAACAATGCGACTAAAATCTTAGAAAATGCCTATGCTGAGGCTAAAACAGCAAAAAAAGAAGCAATTTTGGAAGCGAAAGAAGAAATCCATTCGCTCAAAGAAAAATGTGACGCAGAGATAGCCGAGCGTTACAACGAGATTTCGAAATCAGAAAACAGGCTTACAATGAAAGAAGAATCTTTGCAACGCAAGGAAGAAACCTTGGATAAAAAAGCGGAATCCTTGGACGTTATGATTGATAATTTAAAGCAAAGAGAAACGGAACTTGAAGAAGCAAAAAAGGAAGTAGACAAAGAAAGCGAAAAAATAACCCAAGCGCTTGAAAAAGTGTCTGGAATAACAAAAGAGGAAGCAAAAAAACAACTTATCGACCGTTATGTAGACGAAGCAAAAATGGACTGCGCGCAGACGATAAGGCAAATGGAAGAAGAAGCAGTTGACACGGCGGAGAAAAAAGCGCGTGAGATTGTGACTTTGGCTGTCCAAAAATGCGCAACAAATATTACAAGCGAAATTACAGTGACTGTTGTTCCGCTCCCAAATGACGAATTAAAGGGAAGAATTATTGGTCGAGAAGGCCGAAATATTCGTGCAATTGAAAATGCGACGGGCGTTGACCTTATAATTGACGACACGCCAGAAGCGGTTGTTTTGTCGGGATTTGACCCATATAGAAGGGAAATCGCGCGTGTAGCGCTTGAAAAACTTATTATGGATGGGCGTATTCATCCAGCACGCATTGAAGAAATTGTCGAAAAAGCGCAACGAGATGTCGATGCGGTTATTAAAGAAGCGGGTGAAAACGCTGTTTATGAGTCGGGAATTATGAATATGCACCCTGAACTTGTTAAGATTCTAGGTAGACTTAAATTTAGGACAAGTTATGGGCAAAATGTGCTTAAACACAGCCTTGAAGTGTGCCATTTGGCGGGGCTTCTCGCTAGCGAACTTGGCGCAAATGTGCGTGTAGCAAAACGCGCGGGGCTTTTGCACGATATAGGTAAGGCTCTTGACCATGAACAAGAAGGTACTCACGTTTCAATTGGTGTTGATTTGGCGAAAAAGTACAAGGAATCGCCAGAAGTCATCCACTGTATTGAAGCGCACCACGGCGATGTCGAGTTTAGGTCGCTTGAAGCAATTATCGTTCAAACGGCGGACGCAATTTCAAGTAGTAGACCTGGTGCTAGAAGAGAACTCCTTGACGCATACATTAAGAGACTTGAAAATCTTGAAAATATCGCAAATAGTTTTAAGGGCGTTGAAAAATCTTATGCTATTCAAGCGGGTAGAGAAATCAGAATTATGGTTAAGCCTGAAGAAGTTGACGATAAAAGCATCGTTTTCCTTGCAAAAGATATTGCAAGAAAAATTGAAAATGAACTTCAATATCCTGGTCAAATTAAAGTTAATGTCATTAGAGAAACTCGCGCAACTGATGTAGCAAAATAATTTAACAAATATTTTTACGGGCGACCATACGCAAACTGTCCATTCGGACGCTTGCATATGACCGCCCTTTTTATTTTTCCTTTTAATTTGTCAATCTTCGACGAAAATAGACAAAAGTAGACAAGAAATTTATTAGGGGACAAAGGGAAGTGTGGGGTATAATATAAATGGGTATTTGGTTGCTCTCCGAGCCATTTTCTTCGTTTTATGTGGGGTGTCCTGCGCGGTGGTAATGTAAATAACAATAACAATGCTGGGCTGTTCTATATAAATGTTAACAATAATCTAACGAATACAAATGTTAATATCGGCTTTCGTCCTTCCCTTATAAATTTAGCAACCTTTTATCCGTAGCATACGCTAAAAATTTGTCGCAAGAGAATTGGCTTAGTAGGAGACCGAAACGCCGATAGACATTATAAGGGACACAATGAAAAGAGTAAAAGATTTATATGATGAAATTATCGACTTATCGACCCTTAGAGTGGCGTCGCGTTGCGCGTCAAAGGGAAAGCGTAAAAGAGTGAATGTAAAGCGTTTTATGGGTGATATAGAGCAAAAACTCGCCCTTTTACACGACCTTTTGTTCCGCGAAAAGTATAAGCCGATGAAATATTCTTCAAAAATTATAAACGATAAATGCACGGGCAAAATCCGTGAAATTTTTATTCCCAAATTTTACCCCGACCAAATTGTCCAATGGGCGCTAATGCTCGTTATTAAGCCTATTTTAATGCGCGGGATGTATGACTATTGTTGCGCGTCTGTCGACAATCGGGGCGCGTCATATGGTATTAAAACGGTTCAAAAATGGTTAAAAAACGACCCGCGAAACACAAAATATTGCCTTATATGCGATGTTCGCAAATTTTATCCAAGCATTGACCAAGATTTGCTACTTAAAAAGTTTGAAACCATTATAAAAGACCAAAAAACATTAAATTTAATAAAAATTATCGTCCGTTCCGTCCCGTCGGGCGTCCCAATCGGCAACTACACTAGTCAGTGGTTTGCCAATTTTTACTTGCAAGACTTCGACCATTATGTCAAAGAACAACTTAAAATTCCGCACTATATTAGATATATGGACGATATGGTTTTCTTTTCACCAAATAAGAGAAAATTAGGTAAGTGGCAAAAAGAAATTGAGAAATATCTAAATAATGAGCATTTGACAATTAAACCTAATTGGCAAGTGTTTAAAATCGCGGATAAAAAGGGAAGTGGACGCCCGCTCGACTTTTTGGGATATAAATTTTATCGCAACTATATTACTATGCGGTCAAAAACCTTTTTGCGCGCCGTTAGACGCATTAGAAAGATTTATAAGAAGGATTATCTCACCGCGCGCGATTCAAGCGCAATAATGAGTTATAGTGCGCGAATTAAAGTAACAAGCGGAAATAGATTTTATCTAAAATACTTGCAACCATATGTGAATGTAGGGCAGTGCCGTTTTACGATAAGTCGTCACGATAAATTGCGTAATAAAGCGGAGAAAGAAGCCTTGCGCATTGCTCTTCAGCAAGTCGAATAGAGTATCTTGTAGGCGACCGCGAGTAGACTGTTCTTCGAACGCCAACTCGCGACCGCCCCAGTTCAACCATCTCATTTCACCACCCAATTAGTAATGTTCTTTAGTTTTACTATCCCTCCGACGCTAACCGCGCCACCCCCCTTTGTCATAAGGGGGGTAAATAAAAAAAAGTTTAAGTAGGCTTCCCCTTACAATGGAGAGTGGGTAAGAAGCCAATTGGAGTAGGCTTCCCCTTGTAAGGGGAAGTAAGAAAGTAACTTGTTGTATGATTATTGCCCCTTATAAGGGAGCCTTAAACAATATAATAAATTTGCTTCCCCTTGTAAGGGGAAGTACCCCGAAGGGGGGATAGGGTAGTCCAACCGATAGTATTACTTGATATTTATATACAACCAAGCCCCAATCATTACCCCTACTCAATTTCACTTGATTAAATTGACAATGGGTATTATGTATATTTGGGATATAATTTATTGACACGGGGGTGACAAATAGGTAAAATATAGTGTAGTAAGTATAATTGTACTTTAAAAGGTTAGGGAAAAAGTCTGTGGAAACAAGGGTGAGAAGAGCAAAATCAGTATTATTTTTTATATTAGCATTTGTCATCGGTTTTATTGCAACCGCTGAGATTTGGGGCGCAACCCAAATGTATCTTAGAATGCAAGGCGAAATTACATATTCTGCGACCGAAATCGGTGCCAAAATTTGGGGAACATACTCCCTTAATTCTGGCTCGACTGCGGGTAACGCTTCGTGGATGACAATGACGGGTGGGAGCGGGTCGTCAAATGACAATGTCTACACCGTGTCGGGGAAAGAGAACGAACTCTCGGGCATTACTTGCGATTTGGGGACTTTCCCGCTCGAAGATACAAGTAAATCAATTGAACTTATGGTCTTCATCAAAAATATCGGAGATAGATATATTTTGCCTAATGTTACAATCTCGCCAAATGTATCGTATCTAGACTTCATAACCGACCAATATTATTATAACTACACAGAAGGTATGAGCGACTTGCTTGCTATGAAACCAAATTACAGCGCAACTTCCTATGTCTCAGCAGTTAAAGGCTATGTGTCAAATAGCACCTTGACTGCTTTCCAAAGCAATTCAAGCATCGACCAAAACGACACTTATGTTATAAAAGTCTCAATTAAATTAAACTCAACATATGATTCGTCCGTTTGGCAAGTAGAGTCGACTTCTTTCGTCGTCTCAGTCTCCTTTATGGCAGATATTCAATACACTTCAAACGACATTTTAAGTATTTATCAAGACATTGACCAAACTGACCCTAGTTGGACAAAATATGGTTACAACGCAACCCTAAACGCAACTGCAACAAAGGTTAACGAAACAAGTCTAAGCAACATCGCGGGCTTCTTGCAAAATAAAAATAGTTTGGGCAACCCAAATATCACTTATGGACAAGACGACTACCTTGACGCGGTCGTCTATAAAGACATTGACATTGTTAATGTCGACTTAGCAACGGGCGAAATAATAGGGAAGTTGTCCGACCCGACATATCCTTTTGAATGGTTTGGAAGAAGCGTAACCTTGCCAGCGGGAAGAACACTCGCAAGCGGTAGAAAATTGACTGCACAAACGACCTTTTCCGCTGTCGACTGCTACACATATTATCCTACTATGTACCTTCGCCGTTGGGTGGTCGGGGATAGACAATGGCAAAGTTTGTCAGACAAATTCTTCACGGGTAGCGTAAAAATTGACGAGTTTTACCTTGCAACTTTTGAAGCAACCCTCTTTAACCCAGACAAAACTACATCAGATGTCCCACGCTCTTATATCGCAACTTTCGAAGCGGGACCTTTGACAAGTGGTAGCATAAATTACGCGCTTAACAATTGGTCGGGATATTCCGACACCGCGGGCGTAAAAGGCAACTCAACTAACCAACAAACTATGCAATCTTATATGACAACTTTGACTAATAGGTGGAATTCTAGTAGCCTTGCGTCGTCATATAAAAAGGTTAAGGGCGTCCAAGGCGAAAATTGGAAAATGTACGCTTACGACCTTTTGTACCTTGTAAAATATGCAAACAATAACTCTCAAGAAATGGTCGGCTATGGCTGTACTTGGAACTATGACGCAAATAGCCAATACGCCGATAGAACAGATTACGCAAGATATTATGAATCCGAAAAACCAGGCGGAACAGTCACAACTTATTCAAATTCTACCTTGTCTTACGGCTTTTCCTATAATTACACGAACACAAACTCTCTCAGCAACGGCTCCGACCCAACGGGACTCTATTCTTCACAATTTATGGTCAAAAATATCGCTTCCAGTGGCTCAAGCGTCACTAGACGCGTTCTTTCTGACGGCTTTGTGGGGACGGATAGATATTCAAGCGTGTTTTGCCTAGGAATTTGCAACCCTTGGGGCAATGTGTGGGAATGGTCGTTTGGTCAAGCCGTCGTCTCAAATGGCGGAACAAGTATGCATATGTTCGTCAATTTTGACGATTTTAACGGCTCAAATTGGCTTTTTAACTCCTATTCGGGCGAATATGCAAACAAAAAAGCGGATTTAAAAGATAGAAATTATGTCGAATTGTCTTACACCCTTCCAACGGAAGGGGGATATAAGTCTCGTTACAACGGGACTTCTAACATCGTCTCTGAAGGCGCTTTGGAGCAACTTGTAGGCGTGCCTACAAGTGCTGGTTCTGACGGAAGCGCTACAACTGGACGATGCGATTACTATTGGGTTAATACGTCAACCGATTACATTTATGGTGTCCTGCGCGGTGGTACTGTTAATAGCGGTTACGATGCTGGGCTGTTCTGTATATGTGTTGACAATGCTCTAGCGCATACGCTTGTTGGTATCGGCTTTCGTCCTTCCCTTATCTCTAGCTAGGGGGCTGGGGGATTAAGATCCCCCAGGGGGCGAAGGCTTTTTTTCGTGCAGGCTACCACGCCTGCAATAAACGAAAAAATCCCAAGCCCCACTTAAACATAAGTGACGACCACTTTAAAAATATACCCCCCCTAAGGGGGTCGAAAATTTTTAAAAATAAAGGGATATACAAAAAACGGTGAAGGGAACCCTAGTAGAAACTAATTTCAGTTTTTACTCCCCCTTACAAGGGGGAGTAAGAATAAGATAGAAAGTTGAAATAAAAAAAATTCCACACAAAAGGATGTAAATTATGTCATCAACAAGAAAAATTGTATTATCAATATTTACGCTAGTATGTGTAGTCGCGGTGTCAGTGATGACAGTTGTGATAGTTTTATCTGCGTCGACGCAAGGTGTGTCGAGCAACTTAGTTATTAGGTACAACGCGGTACATGTTAATGCGACAGCGAGTGCCGTATATCAAACGGAAGCAAATATAGAAAAGACAAATTTAGTTGGCGCGGACGGCAAGACAACGAGTGTAAAATTTGGATTGGAGCAATCGAGTACGACTGCGACTTTGCAAACGCCACAATCGGTCGCGCTAAGTAAAAGTAATTCTTATGCTTTGTTTACATACAAATTTACTAATAATAATCCAAGCGGGGGACACGATTTGCTTGTTACGGTTGCTGACGCGTCGAACAAGTCAAATGTAAATGTATGGTATTATGCGTCGGGGACTGAGTTGTCGTTTGCGACAATGATTGACGGAGCAAGCACGATTAAAACGCAAGGGTCGACGACAGAGTCTACGCTATCGCAACTTGTATATGCTGGGAATAGTGCATATTTTTATATTCTTGTAGAAATTGACAAATTGTACACTGGGGCAGTTTACGAAAGTTTAGGTGACGCGAGCCTTAACTGGTCACTTGCCAACTCCGACACCATCGGCGGTGCGACAGTTGTGGAGTAATAAATTTACTACCCCCTTGGCACCAAGAAAGGGGTCCCCAAAAATAGCAGTAAAGCATACGCTTTACGAAATTTTTGGGGAAAAGGAGAGCCCGCCCATAAGTTGAGTGGTTGCGATAGCAACCCGAACAAGCGGGCGTGGCTCGACGCGTAAGGGGGAGTACCCCGAAGGGGGGAGAGGGTAGCCCAACAATTATCACTATTTGACTATAATCAAATAAGCAAACCAATCTTATTAAAAGGAGTATGATTATGTCCGACATGGTAAATGTAAACATAGTTGAAGACAAATCCGTTCAAAAGGCAATGGAGCGCAAGGCGAGTGATTTGCTCAAAAAGTATGAGAAGAAGAGAAAAGTTAATGAAAACTTTTTGAAAGAGCCAAAGAGTGTTGCGGGTAAGGTTGCACAAGTTGTTGTGTGTGCATTGAGCGGGATTTTGGTTGCGCTTACGCTACTTTTAGGTGTAATGGTGCTAAACAGTCGCGTGCAAAATGTGCCAGCGTCTTTTATGGGATATTCCAAATTTACGCTTGTATCAGCGAGTATGTCAAATGACGGTTTTAATGTTGGTGACAGTGTTGTTATTCGAAGTGTTAACACAAAGACCATTAAACGGGGCGACAAAATTGCCTTTTATGTTTGGGGTGGGAGTTATACCAAGTTTGATGTTAATAGTTGCGTGCGCGTAAAAGACGACGACATAGGCGCAACTTCTTATGACCGCTCTATTTCGACTTTTTTGGGGTTTAAGAATAGTGAAATTAAGCAAGCGTCGAATGCAAATTCTATGCTTGTATTCCATAAAGTGCGCGATGTGTATCAAGACGACGACGGGGTAAGGTGGTTTAAAACTTATGGGTCGTCCAATCTTCAAGACGACGCTTATATGGTGTCTGAAAATGTTGTTTTAGGCATTCATACGGATTCGGGGTTCGCAAATTCAATCGCTAGTTTGTCGGAGACGGTTTCGTCACCAGCGGTGGCGCTTGGACTTCTTGTGCCGATGATTTTACTTGGACTAACCATTTTTTATGATGTTGCAAGGGAACTTCAAATTAGGAAATTGCAACTTGATTGCATTGAAGAAAAGCGCAAAATAACCGACCCAATTTGCGTAAAAAACAATGTGGGACTTTATATGGATAAGCGTTCAAAATACAAAATTTTGGCACAAGCCGACCCAGACGATAGGCTAGAATACATCAAACTTCTTTGGGCGGACGGCACGGCACCAAATAGTGTGCAAAAGTATTGTTTGAGAAAGGAAATGCTCCTAAGAAATAACCGCCGACTACTTGAAGTTAATAGGGAATGTCAAGAGCGCTTTAAACGTGGCGACGACCCAACCGCCATAGCGGAATATTACACACAAGAGAAATCAAAACTCGAATCCGCCCAGCGCGCCTTCCAGCGTCTCCCAAAAGATTTAGCAAAGTGAGTTTACAATTTATGCTTATTCTAGGTAAGCCGATTTCACTACCCCTTTGTCGGAAGTGGGGTCCCCGAAAATAGCAGTAAAGCGTGTGCTTTACGAAATTTTTGGGGAAAAGGAGAGACAGCCCGCTGTTCGAATGATTGCGGAAGCAATCTGAGTTTAAGGGCTTGGCTCGACGCGTAAGGGGGAGTGGTCTCGTAGAGACCGAGGGGGTAGTACAATTAGGTAACTTAATTGATTAAGTAGTGAATAGAACTTATTGTACTAAAAAGGCGGTCGTGAGTTGGCGTCAGAATTGACTGGCAACACAAGCGGTCGCCTTTTTCTCATGCAAACAAAAAAAGACCTTGCGGTCTTTGTTTTGCTTGGCAGGGGAAGAAGGATTCGCTCCGCCATAAGCATAAAAAACAAATAGTTTTTTCTCGTCATTAAATTATGCAAAAGTAAAGAATTTTATTACAAGGCTATCACGCCACTCGCTAAAAATATGATAAAAATCATATTTTCTTAACGCTCCGTTCGAGCCCTTCTAACCCCTTGCTAACAAAAAAAGACCTTGCGGTCTTTGTTTTTGTTTGGCAGGGGAAGAAGGATTCGAACCCTCATCGATGGTTTTGGAGACCATAGCTCTACCCTTGAACTATTCCCCTATATTCGTCAATTTCAATTTACCTAAACATTATATTTAAAACTGGACACAATGTCAACCATTTATATGTTTTTTTTCTCACAACCTTTAAAATTTTTTGACTTTATCGAACAAATGTTTGACAAATTTATGCTCTTATGTTATAAATGTTTTAGTAAAAAAATAAGGCGGTTTTTGTATGGCACGAGAAAAAATTGATACAAAATTAGAAAAAGTTTATGATTGTATAAAGACAAATGTCATACAATTTGGCTATCCACCAACTGTGCGTGAACTTATGGCGAGACTTAATGTCAATTCGACATCAACCATTAGTTATTATTTGAAGAAACTCGAAGATTTGGGACAAATAAGACGCGGGGAAGGCAAGAATAGAAGTATTGAACTTATTGGCTTTGAGCATAGGCAAGAAAGCGGGCGAACAAAAAAAGTTGCACTTTTAGGGGATGTGTCGGCGGGGCAACCAATTTTCGCTTTTTCAAACTATGACGAAGTTTATGATTTGCCCGTTGACCTTTTTAATCTTCCAAGTGTTGATTGCTTTATGCTTACAATTAAGGGCGATAGTATGATTAAGGCGGGCATTTTCGATAAAGACAAGGTTATTGTGAGAAGGCAAAGTTTTGCTGACAATGGCGAAATTGTGGTTGCAATGATTGACGGCAGTGCGACTGTCAAGAGATATTTTAATGACGGCTCAATTATTAGGCTTATGCCCGAAAATGACAATTACGCACCAATTTTATCAAACGAAGTTGTCATTTTAGGCAAGGTCGTTGGGCTTATAAGAAAATACTAATTGATTTTTATTTAAGTAAAGACCTTAAATAATCATTCATTTTTGTCGCGAAGTTTGACAACGTTTGCGACGCTTTTGCGCGCGTCTTCACTTATCGCCGCGTAGTGTTTTTTTGTTGTATTTACGTCTCTATGTCCTAGGACATCTGCGACGATATAAATATCGCCCGTTTGTCTATACAAATTTGTGCCGTATGTACTTCTTAGTTTGTGTGGGGTAATATGTTTTAAAGGAACGCTTCCACTTGCGTACTTTTTGACAAGTTGCTCAACTGCGCGCACGCCGATTCTTTTGTTTTGAAGGGACAAAAATAGGGCATTTTCGTTTGGCGCGACGTTTTCATTGTTTAATCTTTCTTCTAAATAATCCTTTAAAGCATCCGCCACTTCATCTGAAAAGTAGAGAATAACTTGATTGCCACCTTTTCTAGTGATTTTAAAGCCGTTTGTGTCAAAATCAATGTCGTCAATGTTAATTCCGACGCATTCGCTTACACGGATGCCAGTTCCAAGAAGAAGAGTTAAAATCGCGACATCGCGCTTTTTTGTAAGTTTATTATAGGAGTTTTGCCTTTTTGAAAAACCTTCTGGGCTTTCGGCGTTGTTAAGAAGTTTAACAACTTCGTTGACTTCGAGCCTAATTATTTCTTTATCTCTAATTTTTGGCGTGTCGATTTTTGTCGAAACATTTTGTGGAAGTTTGTCTTTTTTATAAAAATATTTTAATAAACTTCTAACTGCGCACAATTTTCTTGCCTTGCTTGTTGCACTATTTTGTAAGTTTTTGTCATCTTTATCATAACTTGACAAATAATTTAGGTAAAGTTCTAGGTCGTTCACGCTTAGTTTTGCCAAGTCGTCCAGGGTAAGGTCGTGAGCGGAGATTCCGATAAAATTTGCGCATTCGTGTGTTAAAAAATCAAAAAAGATTTTCAAATCTTGCGTGTAGCCTAAGCGGGTGAGTGGGGTTGTTCGATTCTCAATTCCCGCGACAAACTCATAGCAAAAATATGGCAAACTCGACAAATTGTGCATAATTTGCCTTTGATTTTTTGCGTTTCGTTCTTTAAAATAGTCATTTTTTTTATTTGTGTTTTCCATTTCACAAATATTTTAGCAATTGACGACAAAATTTGCAAACAAAAGTTGACTAGTTTTGCAAGACTATTGTATAATAGGGTGAAATTAAGGAGAAAAAAATGATTTCTATTGAACTTATAAAAAACAACTCAAAAAAAATAGAAGAATTATTGCTTAAAAAGGGCTGTGAAGTCGATTTTGCGCCTGTAATTGCATGGGATGAAGAGAGAAGAAAAATTATTGGCGAAGTTGAAGCGTTGAAGGCTAAAAAGAATAAAGTTAGCGCCGAAATTCCAAAACTTAAAAAGGAAGGACATGATACTTCTGCGATTTTCGAAGAAATGAAGGCTCTTGGATCTCAAATCGAAAATTTGGATAAAAAACTTGCCGATGTGGAAAAGAAAATTTACGACTTTTTAATTGTTTTGCCAAATGTGCCAGACGAGGATTTGCTCGGCGGTGGAAAGGAAAATAATAGAGTTATTAGGCAGGGAAATAAAAAGCCTGAATTTAGTTTTAAAATAAAAAATCATGTTGATTTATGCACGGATTTAGGACTTATCGACTACGATAGGGGTGTTAAACTCGCTGGGAACGGCGCGTGGATTTATCGCGGTGTCGGAGCTCAACTTGAATGGGCACTTCTTAATTTCTTTGTAGAAGAACATCTTAAAGATGGTTATGAGTTTATTTTACCACCTCATATGCTAGGCTATGAATGCGGTGTCGGTTCGGGGCAATTCCCAAAATTCGTGGACGAAGTTTATTGGATTGACAAAAAGGACGAAAAATCTAAATTTTTGTTGCCAACCGCTGAAACTGTGCTTGTAAATATGTATAAAAATGAGATTATTCCGCAAGAGAAATTGCCAATGAAATTTTTTGCGTACACGCCTTGCTATAGAAGGGAAGCGGGAAGTTATAGGCAAGAAGAGCGCGGGATGATTCGTGGACATCAGTTTAATAAAATCGAGATGGTTCAATATACGACTCCGGAAAATAGCGGGAAAGCGTTTGAGGAGTTGGTTGAAAAGGCGGAACGACTTGTTAGTAAGCTTGGACTTCATTATCAAGTGTCAAAACTCGCTGCGGGTGATTGCTCAGCTTCGATGAAAAGAACCTATGATATTGAAGTTTGGATTCCAAGTATGGGAATTTATAAGGAAGTTTCGTCGGCTTCAAATGCTGGCGATTATCAAGCAAGAAGAAACAACACTCGTTATAGGGATTCTGAGACTAAAAAGACCGATTTTGTGCATACTTTAAATGCTAGCGGTCTTGCTACATCAAGGCTTCTTCCTGCAATCGTGGAGCAATTCCAAAATGCAGATGGGAGCGTTACCGTGCCAGAAGTATTGAGAAAATATATGGGCGGACTTGAAGTTATTAGACCTATTCAAAAATAAGAAAAGTTGCGATGGAAAGAAGTTTAATAGAAAATTTTGCAAATAAGGTTGATAAAACAAGAGTGCAGGAATTTTATATGACTGCACTTTCTATTGTTACGTCTGCGCTGGACGAAATTGTTGAGCAAGCGGTCTATAAAGACCTTTTTACGCCTGAAACAACGAGAATTTTCCCGATGGGCGACTATACAAACGAGACTTTTATTGATGAAAACGGGGAACTAGAAATCGTAATTGCATCGCACAATTCGCAACTAATCTTTAACAATTCTTCTTTTTTAAAAAACCTTTCAAAAGCAAAAACGCAAAAACAGCGCGAAAAAGTGTCTAATGCGGGTACTTTAGACCAGTTTATAGTTGATTTTTCTAATGTCTTAGCGACTCATTTTAATCCGACAACTTATATTTTGCTAAATAATGACGGAATTAAAATCTTGTGTTTGCAAGAATATGGCTTTAAAATTCTTATCCGTTTGGCGACATTTAATGATTTGGATGATAAAGCAATGCTAAATTTCTGGGATCCAATGCAAAAATGTATTCGTCCAATAGATTTGTTTACTTATAATGAGAATATGGAACAAAAAGATGCTCGTACAAATGGAAATTATAAAAAACTTGTTAGAATTTTTAAAAATATTCGAAAGACAATCCTTGTAAATAAGTGGGCAATGGGAAGTGACCTAAACAAATATTTTATTGAATTGATAGTTTATAATATCCCAGACTCCCTAATGACAGGAAATGATATTGTAGAATGTTTTTGCAAATCAGTAAATTTTCTAGAAAATTGCGATGTCTTGTCATTTGTATCTTTTGATGGGGGCGCTTTAAATACTTTTAGTTTTGCAAAACTCACATATTCTCGTGTGATAAATTACATTCATTATATGACTAAATTGTTATAAATTTAAAAATCTTCCACAACGCGGGAAGATTTTTTAGTACTATGCAAACTTTTTTAATTGCTGTATGGTGAGATAAAATTTATATAACATCAGTATTTTTTAGCAATAATTTATTTTAAAAAAATTTTATTATAACTTTGAGTCAAATAAAAGGCAAGTACTATGCAAACTGGTGGAAGTACTATGCAAACCGGTTGTACATGCACACAGCAGTGTTATACAAACATATAGAAATAATTTTTGTTTTACACAAATCTTGGCTTTTTAACAAAAAAAATATATTGTGCAGAATTCTAGTGATAAAATGTATGACGTCGTGGGACAGAATGATTTTTATTTTAGGAAGAAATATTGATTAAATTTACAAAAAATGCGTGTACAAAACATTAAAAATAAATTCATAAATGTTAACAAATAAATTGTTTTTAAAATGCTGTGAGACAGAATTTTTAAAATTAGATGAGAGATTATTCATTAAATTTTTTGAAAGTTTGCCTGTAAAAAAAATTCCAGACACAAAATTTTGTCTAAAAAATATCAAAAATTATAAGAAAAAATGATTAAGAATTGTCTTAGGAAAAATTATTTAATTAAGCAAATTATATTCATTTGTTTAATAAAAAAATAGATTAAAATTCAAAAAAAATTGCTTTTTTGTTTTGTTTTATTACTAACTATTCGTAAAACAAGGCTTTTGCGAATAGTTTAAGAAAGACTATTTGTACAAAAATTTTTAAAAAACTAACTTTGTTGTGACAAGACGGGCGTACAATTGTCTTTATTTTTAAACTTCCCTATTGTGAAAAATTATTCTATTTTTTATAAAAATAGATGTTAAGATAAAGAATGTTGCATATATACAATTTTTAAATTAAAAATTTTTTAAAATTTTAAAAAGAGATACTGTTGTAACTGTTAGCGTGTGAGTATGGGAATATTAAAAATTATGAACTGCGTTTTTAGTACAATTCTAACAAAAAAGAAAATGTTTTTAGTCGTTCCCTACTTTCTTTCCAATCTGGGCATAGCTTCTCCAACTCTCTATAAAATCGTGGAGAGTGATTCAATTCTTTTAGATGAGTTAATTCGTGATATATTACAAAATCAATCAATTTTGCATCAACCATTGCTAGTCTAAAATTAAGTTTAATTACACCAAATTTGTCACAACTTCCCCATTTTGCACGGTAGTTACCAATTATAACTTTGCTTACATCGATACACTTATAACATTGCACAATATCCTTAAATCTTTTTACAATGACTCGTTCTGCGATATCTTTTGTGACTTTTTTTATATGGTAGGCTGTTTTTCCAGCATCGTAGTATTTTTTAGGTAACAAAAAATATTCGTCAGTAAAGCACGGCTTTGTCACTTTGGTTGTTGGAACAACGATATATTCCTTTCCAAACAACAAAATATTTTCCATATTTATTATTTTGGAATATTTTGATGTTATTGATTTTGTTTTACTTATTTTTTTCTCTAAAATATTCCTTTTTGATAATAAAATCTCCTCTAATTTTTGGGCAGAAACACCGTAGGGACAGTAAATAATTAAGTTCCCTTCCCTATTTATTGTTATTTTTATAGTTCGTCTTTTTTCACGAATAATGCTTGCTTGTTCTAACATATCCACCTTTTGATTTTATCATATTTTTTGGTTTATAAAAAGCAAATAAATGCAATTAAGTTGACTATCAAACCTTATTTTTGCTAAAATTGTTTATATAAAGTATACCCACATATGTTTAGTCTCACACATAGTTTTTTTGAAGCAAAAAAGTTGTATTTTTGTGGAACTTTCACATTATTAAAAAGCAAAAAACAAATGTTGGTTAGACTCAAAATCTTGTTGTAAATATAAATAAAATTGTTATTCATAAATTATTTTATATAAAAAAATTAGTTAATTCATTAAAAACAATGTAGATAAAGTTAAAAGAGAGTTGAAAGATGTCAGAAATTAGCGAAAATAAAGCAACTCGCGGAAGTATCGCGAAAATAATTTTGACCGCTTTGCAAGGTGGCGATAAATATGGTTACGAAATTTGCAAAAAAATAGAGGAACTATCCAATGGTTCTCTCATTTTAAAACAGCCAAGTTTATATAGTAGTTTGCGCAGAATGGAAGAACAAAACCTAATTTCATCCTACTGGCAAGATAGTGATATCGGCGGGAAAAGACACCATTATTCTTTAACCGAACAAGGAAAAGAATTGATAGAAAATGAAAGCGATGACG
>CALBHW010000024.1 GCA_937893125.1 uncultured Clostridia bacterium | reverse complement strand
TCTCTAAATATAAGCGCTTAGTTTTTAGTTGCATTCAAAATAAGTCCAATTTCGTTAGATAGGACGCGGACATTTATGCTACCTATCATAAGTGCTTCGGACAAATTAAGGTTAAAGTTTTTACCACTTTTTGAAACCTTATTCAAATCAAAAAAGCACACGCGAGACAGGGTAGTTGACATATCAAGGTTATGCAAATTAACCCTATCAAACATAACGCAAGTCAACAAATTTAGCCCCTTATTTTCCTTAACAAGCATTCCAAACTCGCCTTTTGCGTCAAGGTCGTTAATTTTATATTTCATTTTTTCAAGTCGCGTCACAAAAAGTTTGGCGTTACAAAATGTTCCATTTGCGACATCAACATAATTAGTATTCATAACACTTTCGTCTGGGACATAAATAGGCAAACTAAATTGGTCAAAAAGAGAGTCGATTCGCCCATCCAAAACATTTATGTAATCAATTCCGTCGACCGCTTGCAAAATTGCGATTGAATAATCCCCTTCAGTGAGCATATTCCCCGCGACATGTTTAAAAGTCCCGTCTTGCTCAAGTGTGACAATTTCCGCAAGCCCCTCAACCTTGTACTTGCCCCAAAAAAGTCGTCTAGACAAGTAGAAAAGCAAATTATTATCCAAAATGCACGATTTGAAACTTTCCGAGTCATATTGTCTAAACTCCAAATAGGCGTTATACAACCTTTTTCTTTCCTTTTTCACACCTTTTTCGATGTCTTTTAGATAGGTCTTTAAATTAACGCCTTCAAAATCGTCACCAGCCTGTAAACGCGCGTTTTTGCCAGTTGACTTGTTAAAAATAGAGATTGAAAGGTCGGAATTTATCTTCGCGACAAGCGTTTTCGAGCCCAAATTGAACTCTCTTTCCCCATTTTTGTCAAATCCAAAATCACTCACGAGTTTATCTTGAATGTCGTCATAATTTTGCTTGCTCGCAACCGAATATGACTTCAACTTTTCGTTTAAAAATCTTTCTTGTTTAGGTGTTAATTCAAGTGTCAAAAGATTTTTCACAACATTTACAATATTTGCGTTGCCCGCTTGCGACAAAAGGTCGACAAAATACTTTAAATTGCTATCTTTTTGATTTTTTGCCATTAAAACACACGTCATTTCATTCATTAGTGTTTCATCACCATAAACAGCAATAAGTCTAAGTGCCCACTTGCTTTTTGCGAGTTTATCGCGTGCAATTCCCACTTTGTAGACGACATTTGCAAGTTTATTCATTGTTTTTTCGTCAACAAACTTCAAATATTCTCTAACATACGCAAGTTGCACATCTGTTTCGCGAGATTTGAAAAACTCCAAAACAAAGGTCAAAATTTTTCCGTTTAGCCCCGAATAATCAAGACCTTCGTCCTCATAAAACTTTTTAAGACGCGCGCCAAAAAGCCTTTCTTGGACACTTTCAATTGTCGCGTCAACAAATGATAAAAATGTCTCTTCACTAGCAAAGTTTTCGAGCGAATTAAAGGAACATTCCTTTTCAAGATAACTCTTTATTTTGCCGTCGGTAGTTGTCCTATATATGTATTTTAACCTATCCATAACACGCCTATCTTCCTTGATAAGCGCAAGCATCATAACGGTTCGGAATCTGACTTGCTCGTCGTCGTTTTTCAAAAGTTCGTCAAGGATTAAAAAGCTATCTTGCTTATTTTTGACAAGAAGTTTTTTTATGACGCTAGAATTGTTTATTTCGCCAAAAGCGTAGTCGTAAATAAGTGATTTTGCGGTTTTTTGGTTATTTAAACTTGTATATTCGTCAATTCCCGTTTTGTTGTCGCTCGACAAAAGCCCCGACACAAAACTGTCATCATCGCCCGACAAAAACACATCAAGATATTCCTTTAAAGGCTCTTTATATATAAACATTTTGCTTTCGCTTGTTGAATTTAAAACAGCCAAAAAGAAAGGTGAATAGAGCGATTTTTCAATTTTACAAAAATCAATAATCTCGACAAACCTATCAAAATAGCGTTCGTTTATTGAATAATCTTTTTTGTGGCTATGATATTTTTTATCCCCAATCTGTGGCAAGAAAATTCTATTTAAAAAAGCACATAATTGTTCATAAGACTTCGACAACAAAACAAGTTCAACAAACCTTTTTAAAATGTCCTTGTAGTCCCCAAGTTGTAAAATGGCTTCGCCGTATTCCGCGACTTCATTTTCGCCAAGTGGCTTATATTTTATAATTTCAAGCACCCTACTTGTAAGAGCGTCCTTGTCACCAAGATTTAGCAAAAAGCTATTGACCATTTGTTCCGACAACTCTGGTGTCAAAAATGAGTCAAAAAACTCAAAAGAAAATCTTTTAAAATCGTCAAAATTTCTTACATACTTCATATTTTTCTCCCGTGCAAACATTTTTTACACAAGAACATTTTATCAAAACAACAAAAAAAGGTTAAACGATTTTAACCCATTTTTTGCGTTTTTTTTACATTTTGTTTTCAAAATTTCGACATTTTCGACCTAAAAACCGCATTTATGCAATTTTTAGCAGTTTTTCAAAGGTTGTTGTTGCGGGGAAAATTTCGCACAACGTGATGTACTCGTTTTCGTTCATAACCCTTAAAAGTTTATTATTTTTATCAAAAATATATAGGTTAATATATGTATAATTATTTATATATCTATAAATCCTATATATTTGCTCGCTTGACGATACATACAAATTTTTTATTTTTAGCACCTTTTTATTCTTTTCAGGACTAACGAATTTAACAAATGTATATCGACTACTTTTTGACGAGTCAAATAAACCTGTTGCAACACAAAAGGACACAAATAAATATGTTAAATTTATTTTAAAAAAACAAGAAAAAACGAACAATCCTAAAAGTAAAATTATAACAAAAATATTTATCAATTTACAGCACCTAACGGCACGATTTTCGCTTGTTTTCGACCTAAAAATCCCCCTTAGCACTCTTCCACCGTCAAGTGGAAAGGCTGGAATGAGATTAAAAATACAAGTAACAAAATTGGCGTAAAAAAACAAAATCGTGTAGTTGTAACTACTTGGAAAAATCCACCAAAGCATAAAAAGAATTAGGCACAAAAAGGCGTTTAAAAATGGTCCCGCAAGAGCAACTTTTATTTCATCTTTTGGGCTCATATCGTAAGCTGATAAATTTAAACTCACACCAAAAGGAATAAGGCTAATTGATGACAAATTGTACCCTAAATTGCGCGCGACAAAAGCATGAGCAAGTTCGTGCAAAAGCATAACACAAAGGTAATTTAAAAACAAAAATCCTTGTCCAAAATAAATCAAAACCACCGCAAAAACAATAAATGTCGGGTGGATTTTTAGTTTTAATTTTTCCATTCTATCTCGTTTGTTTTAACCAAATTTTCGTCTTTATGAATGTAAATTCTGACAGGATTTTTGCCGTCAAGAGTCAAAATTGGACTGGACGCGTCTACATAATCTCCACTCGCGACGCCTAAAACAAAATTTCCGACATAGCGCGAAACATAACTTTCACTATGCTCAATTTCAACATATTTTTCGCCTGCCTTTGTGTAACCAATAGTTTTCACTCTTCCCTTTGCAACAGCACAAACAACTCCTAAATAGTTATAACAAAGATAGTCGTCCGTTGTTGAAATGTTTTGATTACTTGTAGGCAAATTAAAGACACATTTTTCGTTAGGTTTATTTATTCTCATTCCAAAAAAGTAAGAAACAAATGAAACTTCGCTCCCGTCGTCAAAAAGGTCGGTCGTTGGCGTAAAACTCGTTGCAATAGATTTCAAATTATCCATAATTACTCCGCCCGCACGACTGGACGAATTATCGCAAATAAAAAGCACTAAAAAAATAATTGCAATGATAACAAGGGTCAAATATTTTTTGAAAAACTCACCAATTTTAGAAAAAAAACTTTTCATAATAAAAAATATATGACAAGAAAATAAAAAATTATTACAAAACCTCTTTTTCGGTCACTTTTAATTGTATAGCAGTAAAAATTTGTGATTTAAAAAAATATATATTTTTGCATTCTTTTGCTTTTTGGCTTTTTTACAGCAATTTTGACATTTTTTTTAATTATTCTTACTGTTTTTTCTAAAAATTTAAATCTAGTTTTTCTTATGTTTAAATAAAACAGCGTTTATTGCAAAAAATTTCTCGATTTTAATCTTCTAGTTAAAACATCAAACTTAAAATGATATGCTCCATTTTCATCCACATAATACCCCATTTTTATGCCTTGAAGATCAAGAAAGCAATAATTTGACATAAGATTGTATATTTCGCTTTTAATCATCGTCAAAAAGGCTGTTGGCACATCTTCCTTATCCCTTTTTAACATATTTTCTATGCGATTTTCTACTTTTGAGACCAATTTCATATTAAACTTTTCTCCTTATAGCACGCTTAAAAAAGCCTACAAAGCCCTTATATTTTTGCGTACAATCATATAATTTTTTGCTTTCACCCAAAATGTGCTTTGCTAAAAGGTTGAAAGCAATAAACGACTCACACGAGTTGTTGACAAACCTTCCAACCGATAAAAATGTAGTTATACTATCATCTTCTGGAATTATGCCTGATAGGTCGGCCGACAAAATTTGGCTAATTTTTTTAGCGTCAATCATTTCTTTGTCAACAACCATATCCCCGCGCACACGATTTACGACAAGAGAATAATTGCTAATGTTATATGACCCAAGTAGCATCAAAACCTTATCCGCATCGCGCAAACTAGAAAGGTGTGGAGTCACAACAACAAGTGCTTCGTCCGCACCAAAAACCGCTCGCGAAAAAGGTTCGTCTATTCCAGCAGGACAATCTATTAAAATAAAATCAAAAAAATCACTAAGGCTATCAACAACTAATTTTACGCTCTCTTTTGTAACCTTTGATTTGTTATATGAGTGTGCAGACGGCATTATGTAAAGGTTGGGAAAATTTAAGTCTTGCACAAGCGCTTGCCTTACTCGACATTTCCCTTCTATAACATCAACTATGTCATATACAATTTTATTTTCAATTCCAGTCACGACATCAAGATTGTTTAGACCTAAGTCGACATCGACAAGAACGACTCGGCGGTTCAGTCTAGCAAGTGCAACACCTAAATTTGCACAAATTGTCGTTTTGCCCACTCCGCCCTTTCCACTTGTTATAACAATTTTTCTTGCCATAATTTTACTCCTAAAAAGAGTATACAAAGTGCGTAAAAAAATGTAAAACACAAGTGTGTTTTATTCTGTATTTTCGACAAAATTGGTTATTTTTTGCGCGTTTAGATGTCACGCGGGCGACCGCTAGATGACTTTTACCATCTCGCGACCGCCCGCTCTTTAGTTCTCGACCTACGAAAGATTTTAAAGACTTAACCAATTTTTTTAGTCCATAAACTTTAAAAATAAAAACAAAAAGGAACATCAAATTTTATACGACATCCCTTATTTATCTTTTTTTATTCAACATTGCAAAACCTATTTTAATCAAGCCATAAAAATTTAGTTATCTTCAACAACCTTTTGAAGAAGATTTGGATTAGAAAACAATTTTTCACTACCCAAAACACCCGCGAATTCAGGATTATCAAGTTGAAAAACAGTCATTTTAAGCGCTTTTTTGAAAAAATTTTCAAGCCCAGTTATTTGCGACCCGCCACCAAAAAAGACTATGCCATCGTTTTTGACATCAAGCGCAATTTCACTACTGCATTCGCCAAAAAATCCGTTGATTGCTTGCACAATTTTAAGGTAACCTTCGTAAATTGGTCGCATAATATCTTTTGCACTGATAATGGTCGAAATTTTATTTTTTGTGTTTTCGTCCTCAACTAAAACTTCCATATTACTTTTATCTGTTTCGTATAAGCTCCCCACTTCGCGTTTTAACTTCCCCGCCACTTGCATAGATAATAGGTAGCCTTTTGTGCTGTGAAGATAGTCAACAATGGCTTCGTCAATTAGATTTCCACCGACATTCAAAGTGCAACCACTTATAAGCCTTCCGCCCATAACAATTCCGATTTCTGTTTTGCTTCCACCAAGATCAACAAGCATAGACGCTTTGTTATTAAGTAAAAATGGTGCGTCAACAAAACTTGCACTTACAATGTTATAGACAAAATTTATTTTAGCAAATCCAATTGCATAAAAAACTTTTTTGTAGTCCTCGTACTCACTTTCGTTTAACCCAATAGGCAAACAAACAATAATTTTTATTGCTGGTTTGACGAGTTTATATTTGACAACTTTATTCAAAAAATACATCAAAATGCGTTCAGTCAATTCTACATTTTTTATAACACCTTCGACAATTGAATGCACAACAACTTCGTCATCTCCCGTTTTCCCCCACATTTTTTCCGCTTCGAGACCTATTTTTGAGACTTTTAAAGTTTTTGCACTCGGTTCGATTATTGCAATAGTTGGTTCACGCAAAACAACCCCTGTGTGTTTTTTATAAATAGTGGTATAATTGCTTCCCATATCAATGCATAGTTCGTAATTGGCCATAGTTTTTCCCTTTCTTGTAATATTTTAGCAAAAAAAGTCGTAAAAACACAAACAATTTTATAACTTTTTAAAATTACAAACAAAAAACTTTCATTTTTATTTGTAAAAACTATAAGAAACAACGTTCCTCTTTTACACAAACAAAAAATAGGTCTAAAAATTAAACCTATTTTTGTATTTTTTAAAATTTATACATATTTTTGATTTTGGTAAAGCACCTAAATCTAAAAACCGTAATATTTTACAAAACTTCTAATGTCTTTTTGTACACCTTTTTGAAATCATTTGCGACTTTGAGTGCTTCACGGATTTCAATATCAGCATTCATTGTAACAATTGTTTTCATAATAACTGAATCGCCTAAAATGTCACAACTGATATCTTGGACAACACTTCTCTTTGTTTTGTCAAGAGCCGACGCAAGGCGCACTATAATAGCAAGTTTGCGCATCGCTTCAAGGTCCTCTTCTTCAAACAAATCCTTGTATCTAATCCATTCGGTCAAATTAAAATCATTCGGATTTTGGCAACTCGCAATAAAACTAGCAAGTGCAATTTCTCTATGCGAAACGCCACAAATATCGGAGTTTAAAATTATATTAAAACTATTTTTTTCGTTCCCATAAAACTGAATTCTACGCCCAACATCGTGCATTGTTGACGCAATTCGAAGAATTTTTACATAACTTCTTGGCAATTTATGAAGAACTTTTAATTGTCTAAATAGCAAAAGCGCCAAATCAGCGACTTGCTTTCTATTATCATTTTCTTTATGGTTTAAAATTGCGCTGTTATCAAGCGTAAAACCAACAAGGTCTGTAACAGGCTTTTCGTTTGTCGATGGGTTAACAATGCTAAAAAGTCTCCCTTCTTTTGCGCCCTTACTTGAAATGACACAATCGGCAAAATTACCAACTTCCATAAGAGCTTTAATCATACACGCGCCTGTTGCAAAAATGTCCGCTCTATCGTTTGAAACGCCCTTAATCTTCTTAGTTTTGTCAATGTCAAGTGTCGTAATAAGGTTATAAACACTGTCCATATTTTCTTTTGTAAAGACATATCCGTGAACCAAATCAACTGGATATTTTCTAATTTTTTTCGACAAACTGCCAACATTCAAAAAAGCGTTCCCCGTGCCAATGAGTGAAAACTCTTCCGTCATTTCTTTTAGCCACTCAATTGAATCAAGTTCTTTTTTGTATCTTTCAACAATTTTTTCACAAGCCGTTTTGACATCTTTTTCGTTATCAAACGCTTCCGCCATTTGATATGTCCCACAATGAAGAACAATTTGATTTAAAATGTTTCTTCTATTATACTCAACAATTCTCGTGCAAGCCCCGCCAATGTAAACAGCAATACCTTTTGGGACATCAATCGAATTAACAATTCCGCCATAGAGCGATGAAAGTTCTTCATCTTCGCTCAAAATCTTAACTTTAAGACCAACTGAATTGTACACTTCGTCTACAAAACTGCGATAATTTTTGAGATTTTTAAGCGAGTTTGATCCGTAGACAACAATATTGCCTATTTTTTCAACTTCACATATAATTTTGTACATTTTGATGACATTAAGTGCTTCTTGCGACCTTGCAAGCCTAAGTAGACCTTCTCCCGAATAATCTTCAATTATCTTAACTTGCTCACTATAATCGTCGATAACTGAATAGTTGCCGTTTTCGTTGTACTCGACGACAAGCATATCAATTCTTGTGCTCTTTATGTCAATTATTGCAATCTTTTCCAAAATAAAACTCCCTTTCATAGTAGACTTTTAATGAGGCGACTTATCTATCTTGCTCCCCCAAAATTAGTCCTCAATCTTAATAGCACCGACTGGACAAATCCCTTCACAAGTATGGCACTTAATGCAAATTGATTTGTCAATTTGAGACTTTCCGTCTACCATTTTTATTGCTCCGACTGGGCAAACGCCTTCACACGCGCCACAACCGATACATTTTTCTTTATCAACCATTTTTGCCTCCGATTTTCAGGAAAATAACGAAAGGAATTTGTCCCCCATTATTTTGCCTTTTCTTTTATACATAATAGATATTACACGAGTTTTCAAAAAAAGTAAAGACTTTTATTTAATTTTTGCTCCTAGTCTAAAAATATTGCCAAAAATCAAAAGGAAAAGCCTCATGAGAGACTTATAAAGTTATTTTTTATTTAGTTTTTTCTCTTTTATGTTTTATTTTGCAAAATCCATTTTATACAGTCAAAAACTTGAAATACTAGACTTTATATCCTTTTAAGTTTGCTAAAAATTTTTAATAATCTACTTTTTGTATTTTACAATAAAAGAAATTGTTTCTACAACTGCAATAATGGACAAAAAAACGCCAAAAAGAATTTTAAGTAGCGCACTATCAATGTCTTTAACCAGTAGCGACGTACAAATCGCGCAAATTACACCAAAAAAGGAAAAAGCAAGAGCCTCAAAAACCTTTGTCAGTCCATTTTTTATATTGAAAATAAGAATAAAAAACGCCATTATGACAAATGAAAAAATGTTTATTATTTGTGCACTTTTTTGCCAAACACCTATAAGAGATAAGAGCGGAATTAAAACAGTTCCGCCACCAAGCCCCATCGCGCCAAGCACGCCAGACAACAATCCAAAAAGTATAAACAATGCAAACATTTTTGATTTCCTTTTTAGGTTCGACTTTTAAATAAACGACTTTACGGCACTTAAAACTAGTACCAAAATATACAAGATATTTAGCGTTTTATCACTTAGTTTTCCAAGAAGTTTTGCGCCAATTAGTCCCCCAATAAGTGCGCCCAAAGTTACAAAAATAAGGCGTGAGACTTCAAAATGCAAAGTCGTCAAATAAATTATTAAAGTTGGAATACTAATAATCGACATAACAAGAACGGCAGTCGCGTGTGCTTGTTTTTCGGGAAGTCCTAGGAGTTTTTTAAATATTGGAATACACAATATTCCGCCACCGCCCCCAAAAATTCCGTTTATTGCTCCAACAACGCCTGAAAGTATAAAAAAAATTATAAGTTTCGTTTTTGGTCTCATATTTTTATTATGGGTAACTTTTAAGACATTTATTTGTAAAATCAAAAGTTTTTATTTGCATAATCGACTAAAACTAACTTTTGTTATAAAAACATTTTTAATAAACTTCTCCCTATTTTTTTAATCAATTTTTACAAAAAACGAAAGTTCGACTATATATAGGTTAATATAATTACTAGATAAAGTAATAATAATGTATAAAAAAACGCGTTTTTAGGTAAAATTTAATTGCAATTATAAAAGAATTATTATATAATGCAATAGTTAAGTGTTTTTGACATTTAGTTTTAAAACTGTTTTGACTTCAAAAACAATATTTTTTGATAGTCAAGCACTAATTTTGAGCTTTTTTTAAAAAAATTCGTTTTGGCACAAAATTGGGCAGTTTTAGGGCTAAATTTCACCACTTTTATTCTTGCAAACATTAAAGGAACTAAAAATGAAGAAAAAAACAAGTTTTATAAAAAGATTTTTATTGTCTACAACTCTTGTGCTCGCACTCGCATTTTCTAGCGGAGTCGCCCTTTTTAAGTCGATTTATATGGGGCTTTCTCCTGCTTTTGCGTACAGCAAGGACAGTTCAACAAAGTTCGACAATAGCGACTTTACAAGTACGACAAGCAACTCAAAAGGTATTCCTTACACCGCCAACAAATGGACAGTGAGTGGCGACGCACATGTTAACAAAGGGGTCATTAAAGTTGATGAGACTTCTTTTAAAAGTCTTAACTATGGCTTGACGGACAACCCTTCGCGTGACAACAGCATAAGTGGAACAGACTACAATATTCTTATGTTCTACTCCAAGTCAACAGCGGGTAAAGCGGAAGCAAAAAGTAGTGAAATCACTTTGTCAAAGGCTTCTTTTTATAAAATTTCCGTCCTAGCTAAGACTGACGAAGGCGCTCTTGGCAGTATCACAGGCACTTTTGGGAGCAAAACAGTCGATTTTACCAACATAAGCACCGAGGTTGAAGGCGTTTCATATTGGAGAACATATAATTTCTATGTTGCAACCGACGATTTTGAAACAGCAAAAGCGTCTCTTACTTTGCGCTATGGGTCAAGTTCTAACGTTGAAGGAAAGACGACTGGCGCGGTCTTTTTTGATAATATTATAGTAACCGAAATCGATGAAAATCTTTTCAGTCAAGCAACAAACGATATTTATAACAAAGTTCTTTCTTCCCTTAAAAGAAGTACTTTAACAAGTTTTACCAATAGCGATTTTGAATCGGCACTTTCAAATGGTTTTGAAAGAAAAGACACAAACGGCACAAATACTGTTGATGTTTTGCCAACTGCATCAATCAACCAGCTTATTAAAGATAATTTTGACAACAATACAACTAATATCGCTATGACCAATGCGTCAGGCAACACCTCTTCCCTTCTTCTTTTAAACACTGAGAGCGAAACTAAAAAGGTTTCTACAAAAGAAGATAACACGCTTAAAATTAAACAATTTGGACTTTACAAATTAACCGTTCTCTACAAAACGGGCGACCTTAGCGGAACAGGCCTTAACATTAAAATTTACGACAAAGACGACGCGGACACATATAAAGCGGAGCAAACAAACCTTACAAACTCTGATAAACTTTCAAATTATAACGAATTTTCACTTGCAACATTCTATATTAAAGGTTCTGCAGAAGGCGACAAAGAAGTTTATATGGATATAAGCCTTGGCGAAGGAAAAGGCTGGGCAATCGTTGACGACATTAAGTTGTTCCCTATTGTGACAAGCGAATATAGTTCAACAAACGCACTCGATTACACTTCAAGTCTTACAAAAGACAGCAATTTTAGTAACGGCGAATTCAATTTTGTAAATATTGATTCTCAAGAACAAAGTAACGGCGATATCTACCCTGCAACGCCTTCCAATTGGACACTTGTTGGCGATAACAGCGTGAAAAGCGGTATTATAAGACTTGACCCAGAAGTTTTTAATACGGACAGAGCATCTTACGGCTACCCAACAAATCCAGGTTTTGACAAGGCGTATTTCTCTGAACTTACTAACAACGCGCACAACTATTATGAAAATGTCCTTATGTTAAGAAACGCGTCTAACGACGAAGTTTACTACAAAAGTTCTTCAATGACTTTAAGTGCAAACACCTTATCATCATCTTCTTACACAAAAATCAGCGTAAGTGTTAAGGCGGTTGACGGAATTGCCTTCCTTAGACTCGTTGATGGAAACAGCAATTTGCTTGGCAGTATCGAAAACATCTCAACTTCTTCATCTTCCCTAACAAACGGCTGGAAGAGATTTAATATCTATGTTTATAATGGAATTACCGAACAAAAACTTGAACTTCAACTTGGCTCATACGGAAATAGTGACTTTGTTTTCTTTGATAATGTTGATGTCGACACCTCAATAAAAGATAAGCCAGAAAATAACGTATTAAACGCGGACGGAACAATTTTTGTCAACATGACAACAAATAGCTTCGAAAATAAAACAGGATTTAGTGGGCACAAAAAACAAACAACAAATTACAAGTTCTCATATGTCCAAAATGTTGAAACAAGACCAGAAGCGTCCGACCAATATATACTAAAAATAACCAATGCCCCAGCAACATATCAAACACTTATTTCAGACTACACCTATACCCTAACCGAAGGCAAGTATTATGAATTTTCAGTTTGGGTTAAAACCGATTTTGATAGTGTAAACAACTCGGGAACCTATGGTGCTAACATCGAAATCGCAACTCTTGACAATGACAAAAATGTAATTGAAAATGACGAAAATGCTAATAAATTCGTAAATATTAACACAAACACCCTTGAAAATAAAGGTTGGGTTAAATACTCTATTTATGTTCTCGCAAGAAGCACGCAAAATGTTAAAATTTGTCTTGGAGTCGGAACAGCTGAAAACCCAGTTTATGGCGATGCGTATTTCGACGACTTAACAGTTCAAGAAATTAACAAATCAGACTACCCTGCAAGTTCAACAGACACAACGATTGTTTCCGAAGTCATTGAGTCAACAACTGATGATGATACAAATGACAGCGACGATGTAAAAACTGAGAGCGCAGACATCAATGTTTGGCTACTTATTTCTTCAATCTTACTTGTTATTTCATTGATTTTAGCTATTATTGGTTATTCAATTAGAAGAATCCCTAAAAAGAAAAAAGAAGTCAAAGTTGACAAAAAGAAATACGACAAAGAAAAAGACCAAGTTGACGAAGATTTAATCAAGAAAAATGTTAAAGCACAAAAAGATGAAAATCTTACTAAACTCAATGCTGAAATCGATGATTTGCAAAAACAATATGACGAATTAAAAGCGGAATACGAAGAAAAAACAAAAGACAATGATACTGTCGACCAAAAAATGTATGCAAGTTATACGAAAAAAGCAAACTCTTTGATTGAAAGAATTGATTATCTAAAATCCGCAGTTACCTACCTTAACGACCCAGTAAACACAAGAACTATGGAGAAAAAAGAAATCAATAAGAGTAAAAAAGAACTTGAACAAAAGAACCTTGAACTTAACTTAACAACATCGGTTGAAGATGTCCAAGAAGAAGAGCAAAAGATTGAAAAGAAAAAGAAGAAAAAACTTCAAAAATTTAATTAGTTATTAAAGGCATATCGTAAATGATATGCCTTTTTTTTATAAATTTTGTCAAAAAAACATCAAAATATATTAACAACTGTATACAATCAATCTAATTGTTTATTTAAGCCAAAGAATTTACTCACGACTATTTACTTAATAGTATTTATATTCACAATAGACGCATGCCTGCATAAAAAAGAATTGATTTGAAGAAATAGAGAAATGCCTAAAAGTTTCTTACAAACACAAAAAAATCGTGTTTTTACGCGATTTTTTATACGAATAAAATAGTTAAAAAATTATTTAATATTTTTATAATAACTTCTTCTACGCTTATGTTGTATGTGGTCAAAGACCTCCCATTGCGATTGAATTCTGTTATTATATTCAAGCATCAAATTTGTCTCCGCATATTCGATGTTATGTTCAATCATTCCCTCAATTAGGTAGGACAAAATCAATGTATTTATGCCCTTATTTTGATATTCAGGTCTAATTGCAATAAGTCCAAGGTCAATGCTTTTAGGTGATTTTATTTGGCTTAAAATTCTAAAAATTCCAAATGGGAGCAACTTCCCCTTGCTTTTATTAACCGATTCCGAAAGAGATGGGAACGCAAGCCCGAATGCAATGAGCTTATCATTCTTATCAACTACGCCGACCAAGAAATCCTTATTTAGAATTAGTCCAAATTGCGAAATAAGAGAGTCTTTCATCTTATCCGAAAATGGAACAACGCCATAAAGATTTGAATACGCTTCGTCAAGCACTTCAAAGAAATCGTCTTTGTATCTCTTAATAAATTCTTTTACACTTTTTGGTTTGTAAAGTTTGACTTGATAGCGCCTTTCAACCACTCTCGCGACCCTATCTATGCGCTCGTTTGTTTCCTTTGGCGCAAAAATGCGGTACTCGACCCAATCGACTTCCTTTTGAAAACCATATTTTTCAATAAGGTCAGCATAATATGGATAGTTATATTGCTCTTCGAAAGTTGACATATGGTCGAACCCCTCAATAAGCAAGCCTTCCCTATCAAGGTCATTATAGCCCATAGGGCCATGGATTATTTCCATCCCCATTCCTTTTGCCCAGTCTTCAACAGCCTTAAAAAGTGCATTTGAAACTTCTTCATCGTTTATGCAGTCAAATCTCGAAAAACGGACTCTTTTTTCCCCAGTTTTTTCATTATAAAGGCGTTGAATAATTCCCGCAATTCGTCCGACAACTTTTCCGTCTTTATATGCAAGAAAGCACTTTGTGTCGCAATCGTCATAAGACTCATTTTTCTTTTGGTTAAACTTATTCTTTTCGTCGATATTCAAAAAAGGAACAAAGTGAGGGTTGTCCTTATACAATTTGTGTGGATAATTGACAAATTTTTTTATATCGCCCTTTGTCACAACTTCTTTAATTTCAACCATTTTATCCCCCTAGTATGTATAAATGTGGAAAGGCTTAGATTTTCAATTTAGAAAGAAATTTGTATAAATAAGCTTTTTAAAGCCCAATTTAGCACGCGCACTATTTTAAAAAAAAGTTAACCTCGTAAAATTCTTTCTATATAAAGACCTACTTCCAAACAATTTTACTATAATTACTTTTTAAGTATATATTTTTTAACCAATTTTTGCAACTATATTAAGTAACTTTTTGTAATTAAACAGTTTCCTATTTTAGGCTTAAAAAAGATAAAATAAAATCTCACTTTTTGTCCTAGGCGTAGAAATTATACATTTTATGATTATTTTAAAGACTTCATTTAAAATTTTATAAACAAAAAAATGCTTTTATATAAAATAGCATTTCTTTTTACAATCAAATAAAAAGTTGTTGACCAATAAAGATTTTATCTATTTTGTTGGTTGATTTGATATAATCAACACTAACACCATATTTTTTTGCGATACCATCCAAATTTTCAAGTGGTAATACAATATGTATTTTTTTGTTTAAATTTAAAGCAAACACCCTATCTCCGACCTTTAAATTGTCACTTTCTGCAACACAAAAATTCTCATTAAGTTGATATTCTCTACAAAACTCCTTTAACGTTTTTTCATTTTTAATTAGAAACACTTGATAATTCAAATTTTTAATTTGTTCCATATTTCCCCTTCAAAAACATATCTCCCGCAATTTTTATCAATACTAAAGTCGCCGAAAATGATTTTTATCATTTTTTGTCGTAAAAAGAAAAATTATGCCATAAGTATATATATGCACATTTGTGTAAGAATGTTTCACAATAAAAAGAGGTGAAAATTTGAAAAAACTCGCAAAAGCACTTATGGTTCTTACATCCTTTTCCGTTTTGACACGCTTTTTGGGCTTCTTTTTTAGGATATTTTTGTCGCGTCTCGTTGGCGCAGAAGGGCTTGGAGTCTATCAAATTTCATTTTCCATTTTTATGGTTTTAGAAACATTTATTTCTAGCGGGCTTCCACTCGTTGTTAGCAAGCAGACCGCCATTTTTACCGAAAAAAATGACAAAAAGAGCGAGTTTGGAACTATTACTGCATCCTTAATTTTAGGCGTTGTAACTTCAATCATAATTTGCTTAGTTGTTCTTTTTTTTAACAAACTTTTTTCAACTCTTTTTACAGACACCAGATGTCTTGTTATTCTCTTTATATTGCTCCCTTCTCTTGTATTTTCAAGTATTTATTCAATGTTACGTGGCAATCTTTGGGGACATAAAAAATATTTCTTCGTATCTCTTACGGAATTTATCGAGCAAGTAATAAGAACAGTTTTGACCGTTTTATTTTTGGGCGTTCTTAGTTTTTCGCTTGAAAAGGTTTTCTTGGCAAGCATTGCTTATGTCTTTTCTTGCGTTTTATCTAGCGTTGTTGTTTTTGTTCTGTTTAGGAAATCAGGTGGAAGATTTGCCAATCCAAAAGGTTACTACAAATCCACAATAAAAACATCTCTTCCGATAACACTTGTTCGAGTTGTTTCAAGCCTTCTTATGCCAATGATTTCAATAATTATTCCATACAAACTCGTCTCAATCGGTTACACAAACGAACAGGCTCTCGCAATTTTTGGCGTCGCACTAGGAATGACTTTTCCTCTTCTTTATATCCCGTCAACACTCATTAGCTCGCTTTCAATGACAATAATTCCAGAACTTTCATCCGCAGTGTATACTCAAAACTTTGATGAAGTAAAGAATAAGGTCAATTTTTCCATAAAATTTGCTATTTTTGTCTCTTTTATCTTCATTCCGCTCTTTTTTGCGCTCGGAAGCCCTATCGGACTCTTCTTTTATAACAATCTTGACTCGGGCTACTATTTAAGTTATTCGTGCTTTCTCATTGTCCCAATCTGTTTAAGTGGCGTAACAACTTCTTGTCTAAACGCACTCAATCTCGAAACACGAAGCTTTATAAACTACCTAATCGGCGCAATCCTTTTAATCATTTGTATTGTCTTTTTTACAGCCTACCTTGGCGTTTTGTCTCTTGTTTGGGGGATGGCCCTTTGCCTAGGCGTCGCGAGCATCTTAAACATACTTATGCTTGGCAAAAAACTTGGTTCAAACTTTTTCAACATAAAATATCTTTTGTGCGCTATAATTTCCAGCTTACCAAGTATGTTTATCTCAAAATGGACTTTTATGCTGGTTTACTCACGGATTCCACTTTTCTTCTCGCTTGCGATCTCTTGCATTTTAGGAACGACTTTTTATCTCGCGTTTTGTTTGATTTTCGATATGTATGATTTGTCTTTTTTAAAAATCAACAAAAAACAAAAAGGAAAAAACAAAATTTTAAACATAAAGTAGTGTTATACAAAGATTTTTTAATTTTCACGCCCACTTTAAGTAAAAATCAAATCAAAAGTTTGATACAAAACAAAAAAGCAAGCCAATTTTAAAGAAAATCCCGTGAAAGACTCTTCAATCTTAACTTGCTTTATTTTTATCTGCCTTTTCGCATAAAATGCGCAAAATTGGCAATAACATATTTATGTTAACATTAGTTTTAAGGTCTATTATTATATTTTGTATTGTTCTCGTCGCAGTCCGACTTATGGGAAAGAGACAAATTGGCGATATGCAGCCTTTCGAGCTCGTTGTCACACTAATCATTGCCGACCTTGCGTGCATTCCAATGTCAGATGTGTCTATTCCAATTGTTTTTGGTATTGTTCCACTTTTAACACTCGTCGTTTTGCACCATTTTTTCACTTGGGCGAACAGAAAAAGTGTTCTCGTTAGGAAAATTCTTAACGGCAAACCCGTAATAGTGATTGATGAAAAAGGAATAAATTACGAAGCACTTAAAAGCCTCAATATGACCATAAACGACTTAACCGAAGGGCTCCGTGTTGCAAATTGTTTTGATTTAAGCACTGTTGCATACGCAATTGTCGAAACTAACGGCAACATTAGTGTTCTTTTAAAGTCTGGCGCTAGCCCTGTAACCAATGACGATATGAAAGTTGATGTCGACGAAAGCGTTTTGAATGTTGTTCTCATAAACGACGGCAAAATTATTGACGAAAATTTAAAAACATTCAACTTGGACAAAACATTTATTGACAATGTTCTTTCTAAACAAAAAGTTAAAAATCTAAAAGATGTTTTAATTTTTACCATAAATTCGCTCGGTCAAGGCTTTTTTCAAGAAAAGAACAAACAATGCCAATCCTTTCAAGTGGAGGTTAAAAACAAGTGAAAAGGACAATATCCGTTATTGTAATTATTGCTATTATAGCACTCATTTGTGTCCTTGAAGAACTCGCAGTGGGTCGGGTTTCAAGCGGTTTAAACGATAATTCAAAAAAATTATACGCACAATTTCTTGCTAACAAATCAAATATCAGCGTGTCAAATGTCAAGAAAGAATATGACAATTTAGACGATTTTTGGGAAGTCGAAAAGCATAAATTGTGTTACCTAACAAACTATGACAAAATTAGAAATGTTGACGAGGGTATGGCGCGCCTTAAATATGCTATTGAAAACAACGACTATTCCCTTGCCATTGACAACATCTCTATTATTATGTCATATGGCGATTTTTTGCACTTTTTTATGGGCTTTAATATAAACAACTTGTTTTAATTTCCACTTCGTAAGTTTCTGCAACAGTTTTCTTTACTTTATTGTTTAGCGCAAAAAATCCTTTTATTACCCCATAGTACGCCGAAACAAGCAAGCAGTAATAAACGATAAGTACAAGCGCGTTAAGTGACATATTTTTAAACACCAGCAAAAATTCAGGTTTGACAATGTAGTAGATGAAAGTTATACCTTCTCCAACAAAGCCATAAAACACGAGACTCCAACAAATTATTGCAAGTGTTGTTATCCATATTTTAGGTTGTTCTTTTTTATCAAATTTGTAATTTTTAAAAAGATACAACCCCGAAACAAGCAAATATCCGTGGAACAAGCATCCTGTTAAATAGGCTTTTAAAGTAAAAACATTTTGAAGAGTAAATCCCGCGACCATATAAAAGCCAAAAAAAACAACTCCAGCAAGTATTCCTAGTAGCGAACTCACACAATACATTCCCTTTATTCTAAAAATAAGAGTTGCAAACATAATAAAATACGAAATTGTACTAATTTCAATTGGGATAGACACAATTCCTATTATATTTTGGTACAAGATGTAGGAAAATTTCCAAACAAAGAGTAAAACGCTTACAATTCTCATAATAAGTTCTTTCTTAGAACATTTTTGAAGCAACACGCTTAGCCCTATCATTAACACGAAACAACCTACCGAAATCAAATTAAACATTTTTCCTTCGTCTCCTTTTAATTTTTTTTCTTTTTTATAATAACTATTATACAATATTTAGTAGTTCCCCCAAAAATATGTTGCTTAACAGCAACACATTTTTAGGGATAAAAAAGCACGGATATTGCAAATCCGCACTTCTCTATTCGTTCAAATATTTATCAATAAAACAATTATATTAACTATGTTAAACACTAAAACTTTTATTAAAAACGACTAAACATACAAAAGCAGTATTATAAGTACTTCTATCCCAAAGATGAAAAGCAAGCAGTAAAACAACTTTGACCTAAAAAGCTTTCTAAAAAAGCCATTCCCTTGTGTCTTTCTTTCTGCATTTTTAAAATATTTTTTTGACATTACTTGGTTGTAATTTTCGCCCGAAGGAGTTTTAGGTGAACGCTTTTCGTTTCGTGCGTTAAACCGCAAGTCATAGTCACGCCTTTTTTCTGGGTCTTTTAAGGTTGAATACGCCTCTGTAAGAGTTGCAGTATACTTTTCCGCATATTCCTTATCGCCCTCATAAACATCAGGATGATATTTTGACACGAGACCTATAAAAGCCAGTTTTATTTCCCTTTCAGTTGCATTTGGCTTTATTTTTAATATTTCGTAATAGTTATCCACAATTTAATTATATCTTTTTTTGTCAAATTTTGCAATTGAATGGCAACAATTTATAATAAAATAGGTTTTATTATGAATTTTTTACAAATTGAAAAATTTATCATAAATGAATTTACTAGCAAAAGCGCCTATATGCCATTATACAATGCATTTTTAAATGCCCGCACATGCAATAAAATTTTAAGTCTATAACGTTAAATATTTTTTGATATCATAGCTCTACACTAAAACTTTCCTATGTAATTTTGATTACCCTAAAAAAGTTTGTTGGATACTACAAAGAAAAATAAGAAGCAAAACGCACCTTACTTTTACTATTATTTTAAACATTTAAAATCTTTTTAAGAAAAATTCCCGTTTTACTTTCTTTACATTTTGCAATTTGTTCTGGAGTTCCTTTTGCAACAAGTTCGCCCCCGCGATCGCCACCATTTGGTCCAAGGTCGATAATATAATCAGCAACTTTTATTACATCGAGATTGTGTTCTATAACAACAACAGAATTATTTTTTTCGACCAATTTTTTGAGAATTTTCACAAGATTATTGATATCGTACGAGTGAAGCCCAGTCGTTGGTTCATCCAAAATGTAGAGAGTTTTTCCAGTGTCGCGTTTGCAAAGTTCACTAGCAAGTTTAACTCTTTGCGCTTCCCCACCACTTAAAGTTGTTGCACTTTGTCCAAGTTTTATATAGCCGAGTCCCACATCATAAAGCGCTTGAACCTTATTTTTAATAGAAGGGATACTTTCAAAAAAAGTTAAAGCATCTTCAACTGTCATATTAAGAACATCGCTAATATTTTTACCCTTATATTTTACTTGCAAGGTCTCTTTGTTGTATCTCTTGCCTTTGCATTCTGGGCATGGAACATGTACATCTGGCAAAAAATACATCTCAATTTTTTTCTCGCCGTCGCCTTCGCACGCTTCGCATCTTCCGCCTTTGACATTAAAACTAAAACGCCCGCTTGTGTATCCGCGCTCCTTTGCGTCTTTGGTCGAAGCAAAAAGCTCCCTTATAAGTGTAAAAAGCCCAATGTATGTCGCGGGATTACTTCGTGGAGTTTTCCCAATAGGAGATTGGTCGATGTTGATGACCTTGTCAATCTTTTCCGTACCCGAAATAGATTTATATTTTCCTTCAGTTAAAGTCGTTTTCATAACCAAATTTGACACTGCTGGATATAAAACTTCGTTGATAAGACTACTTTTCCCGCTCCCTGACAATCCAGTAACCACGGTCAATACATTCAAAGGTATGTCTACAGTCAAATTTTTCAAATTATTTTGTTTTGCGCCCTTGATTTTAATAAAATCGGTTGGTTTGCGCCTTGTTTTTGGTATTTCAATTGATAATTCGCCAGAAAGAAATTTTCCAGTAAGCGAATCCTTACTTCTCATAATATCTTGGACTGTTCCCTGTGCAACGACATTTCCGCCCCTTACTCCCGCAAATTTTCCAATATCAACAATATAATCGGCAGAACGAATTGTATCTTCGTCATGTTCGACGATTATAAGTGTATTACCTAAATCGCGAAGTTTTTTGAGTGAGTTTAACAATTTTTCGTTATCATACTGGTGCAATCCTATACTAGGCTCGTCCAAAATATACAAGACGCCAACAAGTCCGCTCCCAATTTGGGTCGCGAGCCTAATTCTTTGCGCTTCGCCCCCGCTTAATGTTCTTGACATTCTACTTAAAGTCAAATAGTCTAGCCCAACATCACAAAGAAAATTAAGTCTAGCCATAATTTCCTTTAAAATAGGTTGAGCTATCGTCTTTTCGCTTTCTTTAAAAGTTAACTTATTGAAAAAATCAAGCAAATCGCTCGCGCTCATATCGGTAAGTTCAACAATGTTTTTGCGTCCAACATATATGGAGAGTGCCTTTTCGTTAAGCCTTTTGCCGTGGCAACAAGTACACTCCTTTTCACGCATAAGTTTTGAAATCTCTTGTTTTGCATATTCCGACTTCGATTCTCTAAAACGCCTTCTTAAATTTGGAATAATACCTTCATAACTTCCTTTATATTCGCCCCCCGCCCATTTAGAATATCCGCCGTAATGCAAGTCAAGCTCTTCACCATTGTTTCCATAAAGCAAAATATCCATAACGCGTTTTGGTAAATCTTTTATCGGTTCGTCGAGACTAAAATCGTACTTTTTTGAAAGAGCATTAAGGTACATATCGCTAATATTTGACACTTCCATCGTCCAAGTCGAAATGCGCATTCCGCCTTGTCTGAGCGTTTTTTCCTTGTCTTTTATAATCAAGTTTTCATCAATATCGGTTGTAAATCCAAGTCCAGAACACATTTCGCACGCACCAAAGGGGCTATTAAAACTAAATAATCTAGGCGAAATTTCTTCAAAACTAAACCCACAAGTGTCGCAAGCGTACGAGTTGTTATACATATAGTCGGTTCCGTTTATATTTGCAACGACAAGCCCGTTGGAAAGTTTCAAGGCACTTTCAACACTTTGCGTTAAACGGCTCAAATTTTCATTCCTTATTTTCAGCCTATCCACAACAACACTAATGTCGTGCTTCAAATTTTTATCAAGTTTTATGTCCTCACTGAGTTCTTTTATTTCCCCGTCGACTTCAACACGCACATAGCCATCTTTTTTCAAATCATCAAAAAGTTTTTGAAAACTTCCTTTTTCCTGCCTTACAATTGGTGCAACAATTATCACTTTTGAATCGTTTTCAAAAGCCATAATGTTTTCAACAATCGTATCAACACTCATTGTTGAAATCGGTTTTTTACAATTTGGGCAATAAGGAGTTCCAAGACGCGCAAAAAGAAGACGCAAATAATCGTAAATTTCCGTCACCGTTCCAACCGTCGAACGAGGGTTGTGTGAAGTGGTTTTTTGGTCAATTGAAATCGCTGGAGACAAGCCTTCAATACTCTCAACATCAGGTTTACCCATTTGCCCCAAAAACTGACGAGCATAAGATGAAAGGGACTCAATAAAACGCCTTTGACCTTCCGCAAAAATTGTATCAAAAGCAAGCGTCGACTTGCCCGACCCGCTTACGCCACTAAAAACAATCATTTTATTTCTAGGGAGCACAAGACTTATATTTTTTAAATTATTCTCTTTTGCGCCCCTAATTATGATATTTTCTTCCATTTTTTGTCCTTTTTTTTTCAATTTAAAGTTAAAATCTAGCATTTTTTGATATTTTAAAAAAAATTATCAACTTATAAAAAACCTATCACATTGTAACTTTCTTGCTATAAATTTCACATTAAGATAAAAACTAATTATTAAGCATAACCTTTAACTCTGAAATTCTATCCCTAAGTCTAATCGCACTTTCAAAGTCTAGCGACCTTACACAAACTTCCATCATCGATTTTAATCTATCAATCTCTTGCGAAATGTCTTTTCGGCTCATTTTGTCGTCTTTCTTCTCTTGTTTGCTCTTTGAACTAATTTCAAGAACACTTGACAAGCCTTTAATGATGGTTTTTGGAGTAATATTATGTTCCTCGTTATATTTCTGTTGAATTTTTCGTCGTTCGTTTGTTATATCAATAGCATTTTTCATAGAATCGGTCATATTGTCAGCATACATAATAACCTTTGACTCGCTATTTCTCGCCGCCCTTCCAATAGTTTGAATGAGAGCCGTTTCACTCCTAAGGAAGCCTTCTTTATCAGCGTCTAAAATTGCAACTAGCATAACTTCAGGAAGGTCAAGCCCTTCACGAAGAAGGTTAATCCCGACTAAAACATCAAAACTTCCGCTTCTAAGTCCGCGAATAATCTCCAACCTTTCAAGTGCATCAATATCCGAGTGCATATATCTAACTTTTAACTTGTAATCTGTCAAATACTCCGTCAAACTCTCCGCCATTTTTTTTGTAAGAGTCGTAATAAGTACACGTCCATTCTTTTCGATAGTATTTTTTATCTCGTCAATCAAATCATCAACTTGATATTTTGTTGGTCTAACTTCGACAACTGGGTCAAGTAGCCCCGTTGGGCGAATAAGTTGAATAGCAATATTTTCAGCACGCGACATTTCATAACTAGAAGGTGTCGCAGACACATAAACAACTTGATTTATTCTTTCATTAAATTCGTCAAAATTAAGCGGTCTATTATCAAAAGCCGATTGCAAACGAAATCCGTAGTCGACGAGCGCCTTTTTTCGCATCCTATCACCGTTATACATCCCGCGAACTTGTGGCAAAGTGATGTGACTTTCATCAACAAAGAGCAAAAAGTCGTCTTTAAAATAGTCTAACAAAGTGAAAGGCGCTTGTCCTGGTTTTCTTCCGTCAAAATATCTAGAATAATTTTCAATACCGCTACAATATCCAACTTCACGCATCATCTCAATGTCATAACTAACACGCTCTTTAAGTCGTTGCGCTTCAATAAGTTTACCTTGTTTTTCAAATTGTGCGACTTCATTGTCTCTATCTTTTTCAATTTGCTCTATTGCTTTTAAAAGTTCCTCACTTTTAACAGCATAGTGTGTTGCTGGGAAAATCGCCACATGCTTCAAATCACAAATCGCTTTGTTTGAAATGATATCAAACTCATAAATTCTCTCAACAGTATTGTCAAAAAACTCAATTCTAACCGCTTTTTCACCATAATTTGCAGGAAATATGTCTAAAACATCGCCCTTTACTCTAAAAGTTGACCTTTTAAAATCAATATCGTTACGCTCGTATCTAATTTCAATTAGTCGGCTTATAATTTCATTTCTATCATAATCCTCGCCGACACGAATAGATATGCTCATATCGTAATATTCTTGTGGTGCGCCAAGCGCGTAAATACAAGAAACGGATGCAACAACAATAACATTATCGGTTTCAAGTAGTGAGCAAGTCGCTGAGTGGCGAAGCTTATCTATTTCGTCGTTAACAGACGCGTCTTTTTCAATATATGTGTCACTTTTGACAATATACGCTTCTGGTTGATAGTAGTCATAATATGAAACAAAATATTCTACTCTATTATTAGGGAAAAACTCTCTAAACTCGTTGCAAAGTTGCCCCGCAAGAGTTTTGTTATGCGCAAGAACAAGAGTTGGCTTGTTAACTTGCTTAATTATATTCGCCATTGTAAAAGTTTTTCCACTACCAGTGACACCTTGCAAAACTTGTTCTTTAAGCCCCGCATTTATTCCGTCCACTATACTTTTTACCGCTTGGGGTTGGTCGCCACAAAGCGAATAGTCTGAATGTAAGTCGTAAGCCATTTCTTCTCCTTTTAATATTCTAAGCAACATAATTTTAGCACACGTCAATCAAAAGCACAATGTATTTGTTTGCAAAAATCAAAAATTGTATGATTACAAAAATATTTTTCCCTATTACACAATAAATTATTTTAAAATTTATCAAAACGCCAACGCACTTTTGATTATTGTGCAAGTTATTGCAATGAAAAAGACATCCAAGAGAAATCTCAATTAGATGTCTTTTATTTTGTTAAGATAACTTTTCAATCGTTAGTCAGATTTTTTGTCATTCTTTTTGCTTGCTTTTTTGTTCTTTTTTGGAAGAAGTTTAACTCCACGAACAAGGTAAATAATGATACCAGCAAGGATAAGTGCAGAAACAACAATCAAAACTGTTCCAACAATTGTAGCGGTGTCAACTGAACTTGAAGCTTTTGCTTTAACAACAAACTTTCTAGTAATTGTTTGTTTGTTTGTTCCAGTTGCGTCAGTAACCGAGAAAGTCATTGTATACGTTCCCGCTTTTGTAAACTTATAAGTTGTCTTTGTCGTTGTTGTGTCAGATTCAGCATCCAAAATGTTGCCACTTGGGTCTGTGATATAAACATTAACTTTGATATAATCAACATCATCAGCAACGTCAAATCCAATGTTATCTGCAACATACAAGTCTTCACTTGTGTAGTCTTCCGCTTTTCCCTTAATCTTTGCATTCGCATTGAATGTCAATGTGTTGTTTTCACCATCAAGAACAAAGCCATTGTCAAGTTTTGTTTGGAAGGAAGATGTCAAGAAAATTTCAGGTTTAACCGTATCACCAACAGAAATCCTAATAGTTTTGCTTGTAGCACTTAAACCACTATTATCTGTCCCAGAGTAGACAATTTTGTATTCGCCACGGAAACTCTTTCCAAATGGTTTAAATTCAAATGAGTTCCCATTTACAACAAGTCCAAGTGAATTTTTGACTGAACTATCAACCAAATTACCATTAAAGTCATAAACGAATTCGCTTCTTCCGTCATCATCCTTATTTGGAGTTGTAATAGTCATTCTGCCAGTTGCGCCAAAGTCAACAGTGTTAAGCGCATTGTCAGGTTTGACATCTTTAATTGTTGCTCTTGGAATAGAGATTGTAGCAGGAGTTGTCTTTTCTGTATCTTCATACATTGAATCTTCTGAAATTGAAGGAAGTTCAAGTTCGTTAGTAGACTCATTAAATTTGAGTTCTGTACCACTTTCACTCTTAACGCTGACAACAGGTTTCAAAGTATCCTTTACTTCTACTGTAAATTCTCTTGTCGACTTATTATCATTGTTGTCGATTGAAGTAAGAATCAAAGTATATGTTCCAACTCTTGAACCTTCAAATTTAATACGATTGCCTTCTACAAACGCAAGGTTATATTCCTTATCGTCAGTATCTTTACAAACAACAGTATTTGACTTGATTCCCGAATTGTCTTTTACTTCAAATGTGATGTCAAGAGAAGTTCCGAGTTCAACAGTTCTCTTTTCTGTGCTATCAAGGTTAATAACAGGTGGAGTTTTATCTGTAACATGTGCCAAAACAAATGAATAAGCAGTTACGTTGTCGCATTTATCGACAAGTTTGTAGGTGATTGTATAATACTTATCACTATCCGCATTTGTTGGAGTAAACTTAACCCCGCCAAAAGTATATTTGTGTGTGTTGCCTTCTGCGTCTGGAGTTGCAAGTTTTTCAATTACAAGCCCGCCATTTGTTGAGTAATTATAAGATTTTCCGTCCGTGTCAGTGATTTCAACAAGAACTCTTGCGTCACTTGAATTGTCAAGGAAAGTTACCCCGCCAACAGTGTATTCAACATTTTGTTCTGGAATGCCAGTTGTTTCGCTAATTGTATCAATTTTTGGAGCGACGCTATCGTCACTATTCTTAACTGTAATTTCAACTTCACCAAGTCCAATGCCCGCGCCTTCAGTAAATGATGTTGTATATTCAACAGATGAGTCCGCAAAATGGTTAAATGCAAGAGCAACGACCTTAAATGATTTGCCTTCTTTTGCAAGGTCATACAATGTTGATGACCCCATTTCCATAGCCATATCAATGTCAATCTTCGTGATTGCACTTGGAAGCCCACTTGTAAGAAGTTTAACTTCATCGCCTACAACTGCATAGTACTTAACAAGAAGTTTTGTATCAGTTGTATCTTTAACTGTTGGGACTTTAACACTAAACTTTTGTCCTTTACCGACATTGCTTACATTGTTATCACCAAATGTTACAGTTGGTTTTGTTTCTTCCAAACTTTCAGTAACGATATCAAAAGTAAATTCTTTTCTAACTTCCCCGCTAATTGCACTAGCGTCTTGGACAAAGTAAGAAATTGTGTAAGTTCCAGCACCGAAAAGTTTTGAAGAAAGTTCAAGTTCAACATCACAGGAGTTCTTGAAATTCCTAATATCAGTTGCGTTAACCTTTGTATCCGTTTCTGGCTTCTTTGTTCCGTCTAAACTCAAATAGAACGATTGAGAAGCAGTGTCATAGTAATAAAGATATTTGTCGTCGTCAGCATTAACGCCATTAGTTGTTCTAATCTTCAAATCGCCAATGCTGTCTCTTTCACTCTTGACTTCATAGATTTCAACATTCTTTGTACTTTCGCCGTCTTTAAGAACTGCTTTAAAAGTAACAAAATCAGCAATACTATATCTTGTTTCGATATTTCCATCTGTATCAAATGTCTTTCCTGGCATTTCGATATTGCTTGGTTCAGTTGTTTTAGCTGAGTCACTTGTCAAATAGAATGTTCCGCTCTTCTTTTCAGTTTCAGTAGAACTCTTTGTAGAAATAAGTGTGCTTGAATCTGAGCTCAAACTTCTCCAAACTTGCTTAATTCCGCTCTTATCATAAGCCCAAACTGCTGGAAGAGTGATTTTTGTTGTAACGCCGTCTTTAACAAGCAATTTTGAAGGCATTTTGTAAGTTTGGTCATTCATTTCGTCAAGATATTCTTCTTTGCCGAACTTTTCAGCCAAATAACTGCCTGTTATTGCATAGTTATCAAGTTTTGCGTCTGTGACTTTCTTTGTATAGTCCGCTGGAGTTGCAGAATGACCAAAAGCGTCAACAGCATTATAATATAGGTTGTAGAAAGTGCCAACATCGCCTTGTGGTTCAAAGTAGAAGCCTTTTTCATCCTTACCCATTACGACATTGTCAGTAACAGAATAAACCTCGCCAACCTTTTCTTTAATTACATAATAGTAGAAATATGGGAGACTTTCTTCCTTATTATTTGCATTGATTGCAGTAATTTTTGGAAGATAAACCCTTTCTTTATAAGCAAAACTATCAAGCTTACTTGATGGAGTTGCTGTGAGTTCAATTTTATCACTTTCATATTGTGTTGAACCAGAAACAGTGTGAGAATATCTTGCAACTTCTCTTGTCTCTTTTGAAAGGACATAATTTATAATATTTTTGCCGTCGTTAACTTTGAAACTTGGTGCGACAGTGTCATAATTTTTCGTGTCAGTTGTAACTGCACTAAAATCAATTGTTGCGCCACCGATAGTAACATTAAGTTTGTATTCCCCACTAAAAACTTCACCTTCAGCAAGTTTTCTGATTGTGTAAGTCTTATACTTAGCATAAGTGTTGTCTGTTGGGATGCCCTTTATAGAAGAACTCATAACATCGCTCAATTTGACATTTGTAAGTTCTTTGTAATTCACGACATAATTGTCATTCAAAAGGATGTCTTTGTTTTCAACCAACTCGCCATTTTCATCATAAACAAGTGGCAACGCAATATTAAGGCTCTCATTTGCACTATCCCCTGTTTTAAAGGAATAAGGCATAATAATAGAGTCGTTTGTTGCAAGTTTAAGTTCATAACTAACACACGAAACACTAATATAGTAACTGCTTGTCGATGTCCAAATGCCGTCAGCTGACTTTGTGTGAAGTCTAATTTCATATTCGCCCGATGTTTTTGGATTACTCAAAGTAAGAGCAGTCTCTGTAAGAGTAATTTGTGATGCGTCGACGACTTTCATTTCGCCGTCTTCATATTTTGTTAAGCTCGCTCCATATGGATCAATAACTTCAATGAAAAGATTTGCCTTTGTAAGAGCAACATCTGTGCCAGTAGAAGTTTTAGCAGTAACATTTTTTTCTGTCCCGCCAAAATCAATTGTGACGCTATCCTCCATAGAAATTTCAGTTGCAATCTTAGAAACGCTCAAGATATTACCTTGTTTAACAGCGTCGGATGCACCCGTATTTCCGCCGTTAAAAGAACTTGCGCTAGCGCTCCCAACTGAGAAAAGTGACTTTGCAATGTTTGCTATTGCTCCGCCCACATAGGAAAAACACGAAACAACGACCAAAAGTCCAGTAGCAAGTAGTTTTTTAAGTTTAGACATAAAATTTTCTCCCTAATAATTATTTTGTCAATCATAGAAAATGTAGAATTTTGTATATTTGACCGATATTTTAGCAGAAATTATACATTCATGATAAATAATTTTGCCTACTAAAAACGAAAACATTGTACAATATCCCATTTTCTTTGTCAACAAATTATTCGATATTTCCCTTGCCAAAAATTATTTTTTTTATGATTATGGTCAAAAAAAGTGATTTTCCAAATTTTTACAAAATAATTTCGGGCAAAAACAAATATTCAAAACTATTTTTTGATAAAATTTCCAAATTATGTAAAATAATTGAAAATTCCTAAAAAAAGACATTTTTCCCCACAACTTGCACATTTTATATAAAAAAACGAAAAAGCAGTTAAATTAACTACTTTTATATAATGAGTATCTTTTAAAACTCTCTCGCGCGCGCGACATTATATATTTTTAACTAATATAATGTAGGCAGTTAAAAAAAATTATTTTTTTGTCGATGTATCGTATTTTAAATCAAGTCAAAAGCATAAAAAAGAACAAGCGTTTTGTAGACGCCTGCCCTTTTTCTCTTTTTAAGCAATATTAGCAGTTTTGTGTGCCACCACAACCACAGCAAGACAATAAAAGAATGAGTAAGATCAATGTACAGCAGTCACATCCTTGACCCATTCCGCCTCCGCAGTTTCCGCCACAGAGAAGAAGAATCAAGATTAACCAACAGCAGTTGTTATTTGACCCGCATCCACCGCCACAAGAGTTGTTTGCAAAAAAGTTCATTTGTGTCTCCTTTAAAATTTTTTCATTTAGTTTTTTTATTTGACATTCGCCAAATACTTATGTACTTTTGTTTCCTTTGTGTACTTATGATTTTTTCTTTTGCTTCTATTTCATAATACTATTTAATTTTACAAAATGTGATTACTTTTTAAATTTTTTTAAAAAGTCTTTTAAACAAAAATGGCAAGATTTCAATGTGTTATAAATGTTTTTTAAAATAAATGAACAATTGTGCATATTTGAATATAAAAGGATAAATCAAATTGACTGTCATACGGCAAAGCCGTAGCGCGCGGGGACGCAAAAGCGGAACCCACGCGCGCCCTTCCCCCGTTTAGGGCTAAAAGCCCGACGGGGGAAGAAAAAGTGGCGCAAGACCTTAGTCTCGCGCCACTTTTCACGGCTTTGCCCCCTTACTTTTCCATTTCTAGCCCTACTTTAAGTCAAACAACATATTAAATTAAAATTTTTACAAAATAAAACAAATTGCATTTTTACGCCTTATTTATTTTCCGTCTCATCAAAAAGTTTTTTCTCAATTTCGCTCTTTAAGAGTTCAATTCCCTTATTATTTTTTGCGCTTACACAAATTACACCATTTGGCAGTTCAAAAGGTTCTGTCAACCTGTCAATTTTATTGTAAACCAAAATTGTAGGCAAATTACTTGCCCCAATTTCTTTTAAAACATTTTCAACGACTTCAATTTTTTCTTTATAATGCGGATCAGAGATGTCAACAACATGCAAAAGAAGGTCAGCCTCTTTTGTCTCTTCGAGAGTTGCATTAAAAGCTTGAATAAAGGCATGTGGCAACTTGTCAATAAATCCGACAGTATCCACAAGCACAACCTTTTTGTTTTCTCCCAGCCACAAATTACGTGATGTGGTGTCAAGAGTCGCAAAAAGAAGGTCATCAGCATAAATTCCTGCCTTTGTTATTGTATTCATAAGCGTTGACTTTCCCGCATTGGTGTAACCCACAATCGCAACTTGCTTAACTCTATTTTTTCTTCGTTCGCTCTTTTGGAGTTGCCTATTTGTCTTTAACTTTGCAATTTCCTTTTCAAGTTTTACGATATTGTCTTTTATGACACGCTTATCCATTTCAAGTTTAGTTTCGCCAGGTCCACGCATTCCAACACCCCCGCCAAAACGCCCTTGTGAGCGCGAAAGGCTCGCGACTCTTGGTAGTGAATACTTAAGTTGTGCCAACTTTACTTGAAGTCGTCCCTCGCTTGATGTCGCTCTTTTTGCAAAAATATCAAGGATAAGCATTGACCTATCAATCACTTTTGCATCCACTATATCCGAAATGTTTGAAATTTGAGACCCCGTAAGTTCATAATCAACGACAACGACATCGGCACCGAGTTCTTTAACAAGCCCCCTAATTTCATCAACCTTGCCCGACCCCAAAAGTGTTGACGCCGTCTCTTCTTTTACATTTTGAAAAGTTTGCCCAACAACATTCAATCCCGCCGTAAAACACAAACTTTCAAGTTCTTCAAGTTCTCTTTCAAAATCCCATTTTGAGCGATTTATTGCAACTCCGACAATTATAGCCTTTTCCTTTTCTTTTTCAGAATCATACATTTTTTTTTTCATATATTCTATTTTACCACATTTCTACCTATATTTCAAATCAAAAAGACCAAAAATTGCCGTTTTTGCTGAAAAGTAAAATATCTTTGTTGCTTTTTTAGGAAAAATCAATATTAACCACTCAAACAATTATTTACTTCTTTTTGGACAAGAAATGCCATATATATGTGTTATGGAGTACTTAAATAAAATAATTAAAATATATACAATCATTTTGTGCGCTTTTTTATGCGTTTTATCTCTGAGTGGGTGCGGAATGAGCGTAGAAGAAAATATAAGTCAAAATGTCAGCGAATATAGACAAAACTTTTTTATTGGAATAGGTGAAAACTTTTCTGTGACTTTCACGGATGGCGAACGCGAAAAAGATTTTATCGCAGACGGAGTGAAGTCTCCACTCGTTGATTTTGGTGTGATTGTTGTTAAAACAAACGATTTATCGCAAAAAAAGTTTGTTTTTTATATTGGTGACGAAAAAATTGAAGGCGAATTTGAAGTTAATCCTTTTGACAACTCTCTCGTTGCGGATATTTGTAAAAAAGTTTCGAAAGACGACAATTTAACAATTGAATACAACGGCGAAAAAGTTGTTCTTGCCTGTTTATCAAAAGAATGGAAAGTCGATTACAATAAAGCTTTTGATATTTTTGTACAAAAAAATAAGGAAAAATTAAAAATTTATAACACAAACAATGGTTTTGAAGGCGAAATTTACATAAAAATTGTTAGTGACAAAAAAGATATGTCTGACATCTATTATTACGTTTTATGTGTGACAAGAAATGGTGACGTTATAGCAAATTTAATAGATGTGAAATCTGGTGAAATTTTGCACAGCGCTTCAAAATAGTTTTTTAAAAAAAGGGAGAACGGAGAAAGACGCGTGTTTACACGCGCATTTCTCCTTTCTTTGCCCCAAGACCTTGGAGCAAAGAAAGGGGCGTGACTTTTAGTCCCGCCGTCCGTTCTCCCCAACCTATTAAATTTTTCATTCGAAATTTACTTTAAATTTCTTAAAACAATATTTTATCCACAACTCTTTATTACACGTTTCAATGCAAAAAATCAATTTAAGCTTTTTACTTAATCTCAATATCGTTCATTCTTTTCGCGTATTTTCCACCAAGACTCTCAGTTTCTAAAAAGGTCTTAACCATTTTATATGCAACCAAAGTTTTAGTCACACGCCCACCGAGTGCAAGTGCATTAACATTATTATGACGCCTTGCCATTTCAACTTCTTCCGCGCTGTGCCCCACAACACATCTAATGCCCTTAATTTTGTTAAGTCCGATACACATTCCGACACCCGACCCGCAAACAGCAATAATTTTGTTATTCGCATTTAAACAGTCAACCGTCCTTTTCACAATTCCAACATATGTCGAAAAATCGTCATTTTCGTCAAGTTCACACGCACCAACATCAACAATGTCATAATTTTCCTTTAAAAGTCGTTTTTTAATATACTCTTTTAATTCAAAACCCGCATGGTCGCAAAGTAAAACAATCATTTTTATTTCCCTTTTACACAAAATCTTTTAATTTTTTAAAAAACTATTCCGCCACCTTAAAAGGTTTTATTTCATTTTCACCAAACACAACAAAGCCAAAATATCCTTCCGTTTCCAACTTATCAAGCAATTTCCCCAACTTCTTAGGTCTCAAAAAAAGGGATGTATCATACTCTTTTTGCAAAGTTAGTGCAAACTTTTGGCAATCAACGAACTTTCCCTCGTCGTAAATAACTGCAAGTTTATTTTTCCCCGTTTTAATTTGTTTTTGCGACAAAATTGAATAAATCCTTTCAAAACCAATTGAAAAACCAACCGCAGGCACATTTTCGCCCGTAAATTTTCCGATTAAATTGTCGTATCTTCCGCCACCACCGACTGATGATGAAAATTCGTTACTCTTAATTTCAAAAACCGCCCCCGTATAATAACCTTGTCCACGAACTAAGCTCAAATCAAACTCAATCTTATATTTTCCGCCACTTAAAGCGTTCACGCCAGCAATAATTTCTTTTAAATTTTCAATTTCTTCGCAATTCCCGACAACAGCTTCAACCTTCTCCATACTTAAAGGAAGGTCATTTAAAAGAGACAAAAATCTGTCTACAACTTCTTTATCAAACCCCTTATCAAAAAGTTCATTTTTTACGCCGTCACATCCAATTTTATCTAATTTATCAAAAGTTATACACACGCTATCCACATTTTGTTCGCCAAAACCCATTTTTATGAGCAAATTTTTGAGTAACCCGCGATGATTGATTTTTATTGTGAAATCATTAAGCCCAAGAGAAAGAAGTGCTCTTGATGTTGTGTCGATAAGTTCAACTTCACAGTCGCTACTTTTTGAACCTATAATATCAATGTCGCATTGAACGAACTCCCTATTTCTCCCTTTTTGTGGACGCTCCGCCCTATAAACCCTATCGCATTGAATGCATTTAAAAGGAAGGTTTAAATCATTTCTATGTTCGGCAAAAAAACGCGACAAAGGTAAAGTAAGATCATACCTTAGCCCCATATCGCACAAGTTGTCAAAATCTTTATTTTCGACCGCTTTCTCAAATTTTTCACCGCGCTTTAAAATCTTGAATATCAAATTAAGGTTTTCGCCCCCGTCGCTCTTTTCAAGGTTTTCAATATCTTCAACGATAGGGGTGTAAATTCTATTAAACCCTTGCGAAGTGTAAACTTCCATTATTTTGCCTTGCAAATAATCTCTTATTTTTGCTTCTTTTGGCACATAATCATACATTCCTTTAAGCGTTGCAGTTTTCATTTTTGTTTCCTTTTTATATCTTTTCTATGATGTATTTTACCATAATACTTGCCTATTTTCAACTAAATATGTTAAAGTATTAGTGGAAAACCTTTAATTTTTGCGCAAATTTATTTTGCTAAAATTATTTTGGTTTTCCTAAAAAACCAATTTTTACACTTTTAGTTATATTTTAAACACATTATAATAGGTTTCATTATCAAAATTTAATAATTTTTTATCAGCGTACCTATTTATGTTTTTTACAAAAGATATAAAAACACGTAAAAAATGATAAAAAGGAGAATATATGAACGAAGAATTATCCCTAGACAGACAAAAGGTTTTACAAAATATTGAGCTTTTTGAAAAAGAAGGTCGTTTTAATGATGATGTTGAAGACGATGTTCCAGGGCGACCAATTAAACCAAACGAAATAGACTATTTAAATAAAAAACTCAAGAATAAAATCGCGACACACTTTTCAAACAGACTTGCAATAAAATATTTTGACGGTGAAATAAAAAAAGGCAACCTTATAATAAAAGATATAAAAGGTTTTGAAAATTATCTTAATGTTCGCGACAAAGGCGTCATAATTACTTGTAATCACTGCAACATTTACGACAATTATATTATTTTTAAGGTCATTCAAAAAGATTTAGGACGCAAACATCTTTGGAAAGTCATTAAAGAAGCAAATTACACATCATTCCCAGGTCTTTTTGGCAAACTATTTAGGCATTGCAACACATTACCCCTTTCATCAAATCGCGACACGATGAAAAAATTTATGGTTGCAATGGACACACTTTTAAAGAAAAACGAGAAAGTTCTCATTTACCCTGAGCAAGCAATGTGGTGGAATTACAAAAAGCCAAGACCATTTAAACCAGGAGCTTTTAGGTTTGCAGTTAGTTCAAATGTTCCTGTTCTCCCTTGTTTTTTGACAATGGAAAATAGTGACAAGCGCGCCCCTGACGGGTCCTTTTATCAAGAATATACCCTGCACATTTTCCCAGCAATCTATGGCGATCCAAATTTGTCTGAAAAAGAAAACGCCAAAATTATGGCTGACAAAAATTACGATATTTGGAAATCTTGCTACGAATCAACGTACAACAAAAAACTTACCTACCTTTGCGACTCTAAGGAATAACATAAAAATCGCCGTCCAAATTTTGGACGGTTTTTTATGCGAAAAAACATTTTTATGTTTTATAAAAATTATAGTAAAACCATATTATCAATATTTCATCATTTCACATATAAACTAGTAAATTAAAAAAATTATATTGCCCTTTCATTTAAAAATTATTCAGCATTAAACGCTTTTTAAGACATTATTCATTTTTCATTCCGCGCAAAATTCATACAACCGTTGAGCGCCCAGGCTATTTTTGCCTAACGGCAAAAGTTTTCTAACGAAAACTAACCGTTAGTTTGTCCTTTTTATTTCTAATTAACAAAAAAGACTTGCGTTTCCACAAGTCTTGTTTGGCTCCCCGGGTCCGGCTCGAACGGACAACCTATCGGTTTAATTCCGCTCTCGCTTCATACGCACTCCGTTGGCGCCCAGCCTGTCGGCTGTTTTTGCCTAACGGCAAAAGTTTTCTAACGAAAACTAACCGTTAGTTTGTCCTTT